>JBBASH010000137.1:0-1099 GCA_040399305.1 Cyanobium sp. | reverse complement strand
GATCTCGCTTGAGGCCCTCGTGACCGCCGCCCCCGCCGTGATCCTGCTCGGCGATTCCATGTACGGCGTGACGGCAGAGGCCGTTGCGGCGCGACCAGGGTGGGGAACCATCCCGGCCGTGGTGAACGGCGCGATTCGTCCGATTGATGGCGACCTTGTGACTACCCCTGGACCGCGCATCGCGGAGGCGTTCCGCGCCATCGTGGCCCAGTTGCATCCAACAGTCCTTCCGTAGTCATGGGAGTGCGCCGAGTCACGCTCCTCTCGCTCGCGGGGCTCGTCGTCGTGGCAATTGGCGCGATCGGCTTTGGTGTTGCGAGCATCGCGCCACTCGACGTGCTCGCGATCATTGGCAAGAGCGTCGCTGGCCTGCCGGTGGGTGGCGACATCAGCGATGGCTCGACCGCAATCGTCATGGAGATTCGCCTGCCACGAATCCTTGCCGCCATCGCCGTCGGCGCGGCGCTGGCAACCTCGGGTGCCGCGTTCCAGTCACTGCTGCGCAATCCACTCGCCGATCCGTATGTGCTCGGTACCAGTAGCGGTGCCGCACTCGGTGCTGCGATTGCCTTCCTCGTGCCCATCACTGGAATCGCTTGGGAGCTTGGCGGCGTACAACTCGCAGCGTTCATCGGTGCACTCGCCTCTGTGGCGCTGGTCTGGCGCATCGCCGGCATCGGCAGTGGCGAAGAGCGCATCGCCAGTGTGCTGCTTGTCGGTTACGCCGTCGCCTCACTGCTCGCCGCAGCGCTCTCGCTCGTGATGCTCGCAAGTGGTGCGAATCTTCGCGCCATCTTCGGCTTCCTACTTGGGGGTCTTGATGGCGTGACCTGGCCACGCCTCGCCGCTGCCGCGCTCCCAGTTGCGATCGCCACCCTGCTGCTCGCCCGCCGCGGCCGCGCACTCGCCGCCTTCTTGCTCGGCGATGAGGCGGCAACGCACCTCGGCATCGACGTGCGCCGTGAGCGCCGCATCGCCGTGGCGCTCGCCACCCTCGCCACAGCCGCTGCTGTTGCCCTCGCTGGGCTCGTCGGGTTTGTTGGTCTCGTGGTGCCGCACCTTGCCCGCCTCGCCGTCGGTTCCGACCCACGCGCCGTGC
>JBBASH010000136.1:0-1187 GCA_040399305.1 Cyanobium sp. | reverse complement strand
TCACGCCCGAGCCATTCGCCGAGTTCTGCAGCGCCAATCCAGACGCGGTGCTGGAGCTGGCCGCCGATGGCTCCCTGATCACCATGACCCCCACCGGTGGCGACACGGGTGCCCGCAACAGCACCCTGGCGTTTTTGCTCCAGCTGGCCATCAGGAGCAGTGGCCTGCCCCTGAGGCTGTTTGACAGCTCCACGGGCTTCCGCCTGGGCGATGGCTCCGTGCTGAGCCCCGATGCCGCCCTGGTGAAGCTGGACCGCTGGCAGGCACTTGATGCGGTGGAGCGGCGGGGCTTCCCGCCCCTCTGCCCTGACCTGGTGGTGGAGCTGGCAAGCCCCAGCGATGATGGACCCCGCGGACTCACGGCCCTGCGCCGCAAACTGACGGCCTACCAAGCCAATGGGGCCCGCCTGGGCTGGCTGCTGATCCCCGAGCAGCGGGCGGTGGAAATCTGGGGGCCGCTGGCAGGCCCTACCCAGAGTCCCCGCCGGATTGAGCCCGCCGACCGTTTGGATGGGGCGCCCCTGTTTCCGGGGCTGGTGTTCGATCTGGAGGAGATCTGGGCGGGCTGACGGATAGGGAGCCCCCCCTTACGGCAGCACCGGCGCCTGCCGCGGCGGCGGCGTGCTGCGCCGGGCGCTCACGGCAAAGGCGATGGCCATCAGCGGCGCCAGCAGCAGCACCCGCAGGCTGTCTTTGATCAGCACCTCGGTGGGCACCCGCGGGCCGGCTTGCTTGAGCAGGCTGGTTTCCTGGGCTTTGATCTGGCTGAGCAGATCGGCCTTCAGCGCCGGCAGGCCCAAGCGCTGATCCGCCGCGGAAAGGGGCGGGGCCTGGATGGCGGCGAGCTGGCTCTGGAGCTCGGCGATGGTGCCGGAGCGCTCCACCGCCTGGCGGAACTGGGCCAGGCGGGCCTGCTGCACCCTTCCAGCGCGATAGGTCAATGATTTGGCTGCCTCCAGCCCCCGCCAGGCGGCCAGACCCTGCAAGGGAATCAGCAGCAGAAAACCCAGCACCACCAGCCGCGAGCAGCGGCGAACCAGCAGGCGGCGGGCCTGATGCCGCAGCGACTCAGGCTCCAAGGCCGCCGCCAGGTGCAGCAGCAGCACCGCCAGCAGGGCGAGGAAGCCATTGCTGCAGAAGGCCCCGGTGAAGGCCAGCAGCCAGAAGGGATCGGCGAGCTTGGGCGG
>JBBASH010000135.1:0-1270 GCA_040399305.1 Cyanobium sp. | reverse complement strand
CGCATGCGCTTGGCGATGGTCTCGCGCAGTCGCTCGTAGGTGGGGGAGGGGGTTGGGGGCATGGGGGGATCCTGGCGCTGTGGGGGCCAGTGCTGGGGCGGGGTGTGACAGGGGGTGGCACTTGTGGGGGAGAAGCCCAGCCGCCATGTCTTGTTCTGTCCCCTCAGCCAGGGAGTCGGCCATAATGTGTAGACACCTCTTCACGAGGTCACACATGGCTACGAATCTCGCTCTCGATCAGGACCTGCTTGACCACGCCTTCCGCCTGAGTGGTGAGCCCACCAAAAAGGCCGCCGTTACCCGCGCTCTGCAGGAGTTCATCGCGCGCCGGGAACAGCGCCAGGTGGCGGAGCTCTTCGGCAAACTCGAGTGGGACCCCGGCTACGACTACAAGGCCGAACGGGAACGCCAGCGGTGAGTCTGTTGGTCGACACTTCCGTCTGGTCGCTGGCCTTTCGCCGTGATGGCCAGCCTGGACAGCCTGAAGTTGGCGCTCTCCGTGCCGCTCTCCTGGGCGCCGAGCAGGTCTTCACCACTGGATTGGTGCTACAGGAAGTGCTGCAGGGTTTTGCAGGCCCCAAAAACCGGGACCAGCTCGTGGAGCGTCTTTCTGGGCTCGCCTTTCTTCAGCCCGACAAACAGGACCACATTGCAGCCGCCGAGATCCGCAATGCCTGCCGCCGTCGGGGTGTACAGATCGGAACCATTGATGCCCTGCTTATCCAACTCAGCCAGCGCTATGACCTGACCCTGCTAACAACCGACAAGGACTTCCATGCGGCCGCTCAGCATGTGGATGTCCATTTATGGACAATGGGTTATGGACAATGGGGTGAGGCAGCTCCACCACCGCGTTCCACTCCGGCTGGTGTAACGCCAACCCATCGGCACCATGCCGCCGCGGGATCACTAGGCTGTGCCCAGGCGTCACCGGATCGGCATCGGCGATGCACATCGCCAGTTCGTTCTCCAGCAGCACCCGGCCGCTGGCCTCCAGCGCGCAGAACATACAGCCCGCCTCGCGCCTCCCATCGCTTGCCGGCATTGCAGCGGAAGCAGAGGGCCTGCAGGTTGCTGAGGTCGTCCGAGCCGCCCTGGTTCCTGGGCACGATGTGGTCCACCTCCTGGGCCCGTTGATGCAGGGCTTGCCAAGCAACAGCCGGCGCCGCAGCATTCGCAGCGGCCTGACGCGCGGGTGAGCACCCGGACTTTGATCGAGCCGCTGATCGGGGTGCGGTGGCGGCTCCTGTGCCCGAAGCCGCAGGCTTCT
>JBBASH010000134.1:0-1428 GCA_040399305.1 Cyanobium sp. | reverse complement strand
GGCTCGCTCACGGTGAACAACGAATTCACCGTAAGCACCAGCCGGCTGGTCTTCAGCACGGCGAACTGGTCTCAGCCCCAGACGGTCACCGTGACCGGCCTCGATGACAATGTGATCGATGGCAGTTTCATCTTCAATGCCCTGCTGCGCGCCAGCAGCACCGACCAGTATTACAACCAGCTGAGTACCAGCATTGATATCAAGAATCTCGATAACGACACCCTGATCACGACCCCCACCGTTTCCAGCGACGCCGGCTTCGCCGTTTTCGACTTGACGGCCGCAGCCGGCCGCATTTTGTTATTCAGTGCCGTGGATGGCACCACCAGCGGCATCGGCAACGCCAGTATCGAAACGTCTACCGATGGCGGCACCACTTGGACGGCTTACAACGGAGCCAGCGGCTTCAAGGTGCCCGGTGCAGACGCCGTGGCCTTCAAGGCGCGGGTGAGCCTGGCTCCACTACCGATGTTCGATGGCAGCAAAACCTTCAAGCTCGTCGTTGGCTCCCCTGACGTTCCCTGCCCCACTGAGGCCACCGCCACTGTTGTGGGCCTCGCCAGCATCGGCGACCACGTGTGGGTCGATGCCAACGGCAACGGCCAGCAGGATGCCGGTGAAATCGGCCTGGCTGGGGTCGGAGTGGAGCTCTTCGCCAGCGTGGCTGGCCTGCCCAGCGGGGCGGCCGTGGCCACCACCACCACGGATGCCAACGGCCGCTACCTCTTCAACAATCAGGCCGGCGGCACCTACATCCTTCGCTTCATCACCCCAAGCGGTTACCTCTTCACGGCGGCCAACATCGGTGCCGACACCACCGACTCCGATGCCGGCCCAGGAGCGGATGGCAGCGGCCTGACGGGCGTGCTCACCCTGGTGGCAGGCGAGAACAAAACCACCGTGGATGCTGGTGTGTACATGCCCGTGAGCATTGGGGACTTCGTCTGGAACGACGCCAACAGCAACGGCCTCCAGGATGCCGATGAACAGGGGATCGCCAACTTGGCGGTGTCTCTCTTGGCCGCCGATGGCTCCCAGCTAGCCACCACCACCACCAACGGCGTGGGCCTTTACAACTTCGAGAACCTCAAGCCCGGCACTTACCAGGTGCAGGTCACCACCCCCACCGGCCTCACCGCCACCACCAAGGGCACCAATCCCACCAGCGCAACCGATTCCAACATCAATGCCAAAGGCCGCACCGATCTGATCACCCTCGGCTCCGGCGAAGCCAACCTCAGCATCGACGCCGGCTTAACCGTTGGCATCACCAGCGTGGTGACCAGCCTGGCCAAGGTGACTGCTTCCGTTCCCCTCCTCCAGGAGGCCATCGCCCTGCTGAATCGCTACCAGGTGTCGGGAAGCAGCGGCAACCGCCCTGCCTCTGATCCCAGCACCACCGTGCTCCAACTCAACCTCAACGTGGGG
>JBBASH010000133.1:0-1787 GCA_040399305.1 Cyanobium sp. | reverse complement strand
GGATTCCAGTGTTTCGATCTGGTCAAGGCCCCTGCTTCGGCGGGGGCTTTTTTGTGCCCGTCTAAAGGGCCATGGCTACCAGGTGTCGCGCCGAAACTTCGCTACTGCCTCTGGGGCACAGGCCTCCATGCGTCGCGCACGGGCCTGCCGGTGTTGAACGGTGGACACCCGGCGGCTCTGGCTGCGCGGGGCAAATGTCCGCAGCGGTATGGCGTGGGAAGTCCCGGACGATCGCCGCTGGATCCCTGGCTCAGTCCGCGAACACCGTGATGCTGGCGTTTTCCTGATAAGTGCTTTCGGCGCCCGAATCCACCTGAAAACCGGTCCAGGTGGCGAAGGGCTCCGGTTGCGTGCCGAGCAGGGGCCATTCGATGCGGCGCCCCCGGAAGGTGAGTCCCACGCAGGTCAGGGCCAGGTCGTCGGCCATCAGCGACCAGAGCACGTGAACGGCGCTTCGCTCGTAGTCGATGGCGTCGTCCTGCAAGGGGCGTTCCGGCAGGAACCCAGGCAAGGTTTCGATCCGCCGCTGGTTCTCCCAGCCCAGATAGCGGCCGTCTTCAGTGGGATAGAACCAGCAGGTTTCGTTCTCCGCATCCCGGAGCGCAAAGCGATCCAGACAGTGCACGGTGGCCTCCGGCAGGTTGTCCAACGGGTGCCCCGCCGTGGCCGTGCTGGTCCCACTCAGTTGGTAGACCCCGAGCCAATGGGAGCGGGGTTCGAAGTGGGGCACCAAGGCATCACAGATCAGGCGGCGGCGCTCACCGGGGCCGGCTCCTGCCGGTGTTGGGGCTCCCGCTTCGGCGCCGTCGTCGAACGGATCGAGGCCAGCCGCAGCGGCCTTACCCTCCCCCACCAGATCATGGAGCTGGCCCTCCCACTCTCCAGGGGCGCGGAAGATGCGCATGGCCACGCCACTGCGCAAGCCAAAACGTTGGGCTTCTACCAGAGCCCTGGCTGCGACGCCATCGGCGGGAAGCAGCGATTCCGGGGCGAGAACGAAGACGAGGGCGTGACTCATGCAAGGCTGCTGGATGGCCAGCTGGTCTGCCGGGGTGGGCAGGATCTCAGCGTCAAAGCTGCTAGCAGCACATCACCTTAAACGGTTCACTTCCAGCGGTTAGGCACCGGGGAGCAGGGCGAGCGGCAACGGCTCGTTCCCCAGCAGCGTCCCTGACGGCCTGCGCCGGGAGGCATGGCGGCACATCGGCCGCGTTCTGCGGCCCTGGCGCTGGTTGCCGGCGGGCGGCTCCCGGAGCGCGCTAGGGGATGGAAATCAGGATTGGGATCGATGGCCCTGCTGGAACCCACCAACCTGCTGCTGCTGGCCTGTGCCCTGGTCTATGCGCTGATTGGAGAGCCGGCGGATGGGGCGGTGCTGCTGGTGTTCGTGCTGGCCATCGTGCTGCTGGATGGCCTGCAGCGCCGCAGGAGTGACCGGGCCCTGGCGGAGCTGGCCCGTCTCTCCGCTCCCCGGGCCCGGGTGTTGCGCGATGGCGTGGAATTGGACCTGGGCGCCGATGACGTGCGCCTCGGAGATCGGCTGCGCCTGGAGGAGGGCGACCGGGTCGCCGCCGATGCCCAACTGTTGGAGGGGGTGGGCCTCTGGCTCGATGAATCGCTGCTCACGGGCGAGTCGCTACCCGTGCCGCGTCGGGATCCTGGGGAGCTGATCCTGGCCGGTTCCCTCGTGGCGGCCGGGCGGGGCTGGGCGTCGGTGACAGCGGTGGCGGAGGGAACCCAGCTGGGACGGCTGGGCCACAGCCTGGGGACCGTGCAGGCGCCCCCCA
>JBBASH010000132.1:0-1954 GCA_040399305.1 Cyanobium sp. | reverse complement strand
GAAAGAATCGGCCCCTCGCCGGGGGGCCGGGGCCAGCCGGCGGCCTCCAGGGCATCGCGCCAACGGCCGCAGCGTTCCAGCAGGGCGGAGGCGGCTTCGGGATCGGCCTGGATCCGGCCAAGGGCTGCCAGGGCGCCGGCAGCCAGGGGCGGGGCGAGGGCGGTGGTGTAGCGGAAGGCGCCGCTGCTCTGCAGCAGCCAGTCGCCCACCAGGGAATCGCCGGCGAGGAAGGCGCCGCCGCTGCCGAAGGCCTTGCCGAAGGTGCCGCTCACGATCGCCACCTCAGCGATGCCGTGGGCCAGGCCGCAGCCTCCGGGCCCGAGCACCCCAAGAGCATGGGCCTCATCCACCAGCAGAGGCACCCGGTGGCGCTGGCAGAGGGCCGCCAGATCAGCCAGGGGGGGTGTGCTGCCCTCCATGCTGTAGAGGCTTTCGCAGAGCACCAGCAGGCGGGCCTCCGGGCGGGAGCGCTGCTCGTGAAGCAGGAGCCGCTCCAGATCGGCCGGGTCGTTGTGGGCGAAGCGCTTCAAGCGGGCGCCGCTGGCCCGCACGCCGGCCAGGAGGGAGTGGTGGATGAGGCGATCGGCCAGCACCACGCTGTGACGATCGGCCAGGGCGCAGACCGCGGCCAGGTTGGCCTGGAAGCCGCTGGGAAAGAGCAGCACCCGCTCCCGCCCCAGCCAGGCGGCCAGGGCCTGCTCCAGCTGCAGATGCACCGGCCGGGTGCCACTCACCAGCCGAGAGGCTCCGGCCCCCAGGCCCGAGGCGGCCAGTTCGGCGGCGGCGGCGGCCAGCACCGCCGGATCACGGCTGAGGCCCAGGTAGTCGTTGCTGGCCAGATCCAGGAGGGGGGAGGGCGGCGGGGGGCTCGCCTCGCCGGCCCTCGCCTCTGTGGCTGCTTCGGGCGCTGCTGGCTGCAGCGCAGCGGCGCCGGCGGGCGCCAGGCTGCGCAGACGGCGGCGACGAACGGCGGGCAGATCTCCGAGGGCGGCGCGCAGCTGCTGGCGCCAGGGGGGATCAGCAGCGGCTGGCTCGCTCGTGTCGTCGGCGCCGCTCACAGGGGCTGGGGGAGAGGGGATCAGGGCGTCCCGGCGCCGGGGATGGGAGGCAGTCTGAATCGAAGCGTGGCTGGAGGTGCTGCATCGGAACGATCTGGCAGCAGGATGGGGCCTCGTCCTGATGCCCTATGCCCTGGCACGGAAGTATCCGAATGCCGAGCGGGAATGGGGATGGCAGTGGGTGTTCCCCAGCAGAGTCGCTGGCGGGATCGGGAATCAGGCAACCAGGGAAGGCACCACCTTGATCCGAGCGTGGTGCAGAAGGCCGTGAGGCGTGCCGTGACCGAAGCCGGGGTGACGAAGGCAGCCAGCTGCCACACCTTCCGCCACTCGTTTGCTACCCACCTGCTGGAGCGGGGCCAGGACATCAGAACCATCCAGGAGCTCCTAGGCCACAGGACGTGACGACCACCATGCTCTATACCCACGTTCTCAATCGAGGCCCCCTCGGGGTCCGAAGCCCTGCGGACCTTCTGTAACTATCCGAACAGTTGGTTCTCGGACCCTTGAACCACAGCTAGCTTGGACAAGAGCTCCGAAAGACTCTATGCAGGGCAGAGAGTCTCGGGCCGCTGCCGACGCGAGTCGTCGTTGGTTATCGGAAAGGATCGCGGTCCACGCCCTGGTTCACGGAACCGCCCAATACAGAGTTAGCTGCACAGGAAGGCCCTGGTCGGTATCGTCGGGGCGATGGAAGTGATTTCGGATGCCGACAGTCCTCAGAAGTGGTACTTACCGGATTTACTTCTACAGCCACGAGCCAAACGAGCCACCCCATGTTCATGTTGACAGAGATAAGGCATCATGCAAAGTCTGGATTGTTCCTGTTGCATTGGCCTCGAGCCTTGGTTTCAGCGCCAGAGAGCTTCGTGAGATTGAACGGCTGGTCAGCTTGA
>JBBASH010000131.1:0-2077 GCA_040399305.1 Cyanobium sp. | reverse complement strand
GGCGGTGATCGAACTGAAGAATCCCGCCGATCACAAGGCCGACATCTGGGCCGCCTACAACCAGCTGCAGACCTACAAAACCGACATCCCCGACCTGTTCATCGCCAACGTGCTGCTGGTGATTAGTGATGGGGTGAATGCCCGGGTGGGCTCCCTCAGCGCCGACCGGGAACGCTTCCAGCAGTGGCGGGTCATCGACCAAGAACAAGAGCTAGACCCGCTGGGCAAGCACCGGGAGCTGGAGACCCTAGTGAGGGGCGTGTTCGACCCCCGCCGCTTCCTCGACTTCCTCCACTTCTTCTGTCTGTTCGAAGAAGACGGGCGCATCATCAAGAAGATCGCCGCCCATCACCAGTTCCATGCGGTGCGGGCCGCCGTGGAACGGGTGGTGCAGGCCAGCCGGCCCAGCGGCGACCGCAAGGGCGGCGTGGTGTGGCACACCCAGGGCGCGGGCAAGAGCATCGAGATGGCCTGCCTGGCCGGGATGTTGCTGCTCGACCCTCGCCTGGGCAACCCCACCCTGGTGATCGTGACCGACCGCCAAGACCTCGATGGCCAGCTGTTCGGGGTGTTCGCTGGCGCCGGTGAGTTGCTGGGGGAATCACCCAAGCAGGCGGGCAGCCGTCAGGAGCTACGGGAGCTGCTGGCCAATCGCCCCAGCGGCGGCATCATTTTCACCACGATTCAGAAATTCGCCACCGAGCCTGGCGAGGAGCCGATGGCGGCCCTGAGTGAGCGCCACAACATCGTGGTGATCTGCGATGAGGCCCACCGCACCCAGTACGGCTTCAAGGGACGGCTCGACCTCAAAACCGGCGCCATCAAATACGGCCTCGCCCGATCACTGCGTAGCGCCCTGCCCCAGGCCACCTTCCTCGCCTTCACCGGCACCCCCATCAGCCAGGACGACCGCGACACCCAGGCGGTGTTCGGCCAGTACATCTCCATCTACGACATCCAGCAGGCGGTGGAGGACGGCGCCACGGTGCCGATCTGCGCCTAAAGGAATCTCGGATAATTTCATGGGCTCAACAGGTCTGGCCAGAAATGGAATCCATTCAGACCCCTTCAGGCAAGGTGAAGTCGGTGCATACCAGAGCTGTAATTACCATCTCCTATGTTTACTTTGTACGCCTAGATACGTTTACGGATCCTGAAAGCACGACCGGCTTTTACAAGGTTGGCAAAGCCAATGCTGTTCCCAAGAGAATTCGTCAGTTCGGAAACTGCTCTGTGGTCCATCAGCTTGCGTGCGAGTCACCAGCGCTTGCCTTTAGAATCGAGCAAGAACTGCTGATGCATTTCTCGGAATGGCGACAAGAAGGAACCGAGATTCTGAGAATGCAGCACGAAGTAGTGCATGAGGTTGTCAGTAAGATGCAAGAACTTTCCATGGAAGGAGGTACTGGCGTCCCTTAGTTTCTACGGTCCGTAATTCCGAGTAATGGAGTTTTGGCTGCCGTTTACAGAGGCTCTGTTCCCTCGCTGAGGATCGCCAGGTAGGCGTCGTAGGCGAACAGGCGATTTCGCCGGCCGCCCGTGATCTCCCGGGCGATACCGAGCTCCACCAGAGCCTCGATCGCCTTGCCAGCGGTGGGGAAGCTCAGACCGCTCAACTCCTTGAGCTGCTTGGTGCTGGTGAGCGGCCGCCGCCGCAGGGCCGCGTAGCCCAGGCGCACGCTGTGGCCGGATCGGCCCAGGTCCTGCAGCCGTGCCTCATCCCTGCGAAATAGCGCCAGCAGCTGCTGGGCCGTGGCCACGGCGGCGGAAGCCGTGCTCTCCACCCCTTCCAGGAAGAAGTCGATCCAGGCCTCCCAGTCACCCTGCTGGCGCACGCCGTCGAGCAGCTCGTAGTAGCGGCTGCGGTGCTGCTTGAAGAACAGGCTCAGATACAGCAGCGGCTGCTGGAGCACGCCGGACTCGATCAGTATCAGCACGATCAGCAGCCGTCCCAGGCGACCGTTGCCATCGAGGAAGGGGTGGATCGTCTCGAACTGAACATGAACCAGGGCGGCACGCACCAGTGTCAAGCGACATCCGGAATTGGTCCTCCGGCGACACGAAAACTGGCCCACCC
>JBBASH010000130.1:0-2423 GCA_040399305.1 Cyanobium sp. | reverse complement strand
TCGTGCCGCAGGCGCAGCGACAGTGGCACCGCGGCCGCCCCCTCGCGGCGGACGATCAGAGCGTCGCCCTCCCCCGGTCGTAGGCCGTGAGCCCGCAGCTCTGGGCGGCGTCGCGCCAGGCCGCATCAAACGCCTCCCAGCGGAAGCTGCGGGGATCGCGGCGGCTGTGGCTGCGGTCCACCGCTTCGTGGGTGGTGACCCGGCTGATCGGGATGCCGAAGGCCGCCTGCCAGAGCAGCACCTGGCCCGCCGCCACCCGGTATTGCTCCGGCGTGTAGCCCGAGTGGGCATCGCCATCGCCCCGGCCATCGGGCGGGCTCTCCAGGCTCAGATGCAGGGCCACGTTGTTGAGCGATCCCACCGATTGGGGCCGGATCCGCACCGTGAAATCGCCGAAGGCCGCCATGCCCGCCCCGAAGGCGCGGCCCGCATCGGGCACGATCCGCAGCCGCTGGCCGGCCCGATCCAGCAGCAGGTGGTAGCTGGCCTGGTCGTCGTCGCGGGGGTGGGGGTTGGCGAAGCGGCTGGCCGTGTCGGCGGCACTGATCACCGTTTCATGCAGCACGATCAGCTGGGGCACATGAGGCACCTCGCGGCCGAAGGCATCGCGGCGCTGGCGCACACCGAAGTTGGTGGCATCGGCGGGGCGGGGCAGTTCGGGGGGCAGTTTCAGCTTCGCGGCGCAGGCGGCCAGCTTCTCGGCGGACAGGGGCTTGAGGCCAGCATCGGCCAGGGTCTGCACCTCAAACGGGGGGCGGGGGCCGCAGCCGGCTAGGGGCACCAGGATCAGCAGGGAAAGAAGGGCTCCGGCGGAGCGAAAAGCACCGGCCCGGCCTGAGCCGAGGGCACGCCAACCCCCACGCCCGCCAACCGGAACCCCGGCACCAGGCTGTCCCGCAGCACCTTGGTCGTTGGGGAAATGGATGTCGCTGTCCCTATCCCAGTTGCGATCGCGATCGCTGTCGATCGCCATCTCGATCTCGTCGCTGTCGCGCCCTTTGCCTGCCAACCCACCCCATGCGAGTAGCTCCCAGTCAGGAGCAACGCGGGGGCGGCGTCAACACCGCTGCCGTTTGCCGCGCCGTTCCGCTACGACGGGGTGATTCCACGGGCCAGACCTCCCAAGGCATGGAGCAAGGCCAGGACCACTCCCCCACCCAGCCGGACCCGCTCTGGCTTCAGGAGCAGAAGCGCCGCCTGAGTGACGAACTGCGCCCATGGCGCCTGCTGATCTGCACCACCGATCGGACCTACGGCCTGCTGATGGTGGCCCACATGCTCGACACCCCCGCGGGGCAGCCTTCCCAGCAGCTGCTGGGCCTCTGCCAGCGGGCCGCCGACGTGCCGGCGCTCCTGCCGGAGATCGCCACCAACGTGCTGGTGCTCAGCCAGGAATTTCTGCAGGACGGGCCAGCCCTGCCGGTGCTGGGCCAGCTGTTGCAGCGGCCCTCGCCGCCCACCGTGCTACTCAGCCTCGCCAACCCGCACCGGGTGGTGATCCGGGCCGCCCTGGCGGCCGGGGTGCAGGGCCTGATCAGCCAGGAGAAGGTGGGTCGGGGCGTGGTGCTGCAGGCCGTCACCAGCCTCGGCAGGGGGCAGGCCTTCCTCGATGCGCGTTGCCAGGCCGTGCTCGCCAAGACGGGTCCGGCCAGCCTCGAACTCACCGCCCGCGAAGTGGAAATCCTCGCCCTGGTGGCCGAGGGCTGCACCAACCGCGCCATCGCCGAGCGGCTGCAGATCGCCGAGGTCACCGCCCGCGACCATGTGCAGCGCATCCTCTCGAAGCTGCAGGTGCCCGATCGCACCGCCGCCGCCGTGGCCGGCCTGCGGCTCGGCTACCTCCCCTGAACCCATAGGCCGGCCCGGTGATGAGCCGCGAAGGCGGAATCCTTCATCTGCAGGATGGCGGCGGCGCAGGGGCCGTCGAAGAATCGGGCCCT
The DNA here is from genome assembly GCA_040399305.1 of Cyanobium sp. Lineage (GTDB taxonomy): Bacteria > Cyanobacteriota > Cyanobacteriia > PCC-6307 > Cyanobiaceae > Cyanobium. The sequence continues at coordinate 483 of JBBASH010000130.1, read as the reverse complement.
CCACCATCCCTCCCCTCATGGTCATCACCACCGCGGGCAGCACCCCAGGCATCAGCCTGAACCTCACGATCCGCAACCAATGGAACGGCGCCTTTGACGGGGAAATCAGCCTCACCAACACCTCCACCACCGCGCTGAGCCAGTGGAGCGTGAGCTTCACCAGCCGCTATGCCCTGCGCCAGGTGAGCAACTTCACCCTCCAGCAAAGCCAGCAGGCCGATGGCCCCTGGCTGATCACCCTGCGTCCCCCCAGCTGGGGCACCACCCTGCTGCCCAACCGCGCCAGCCGCTCCTATGTGCAGGGAGCCCTGCCGAGCGGCACCCGGCTGGCGAGCCTCAGCGCCAGCGAGGTGCTTCTCACCGGCAACAGCGGGGGCAGCTCCACGCCTGCGCCGGTCCCCACGCCAACACCAACTCCTACGCCAACGCCAACGGCTACCCCTACACCAACTCCTACACCAACGCCAACGCCAACGCCCACTC
>JBBASH010000129.1:0-2677 GCA_040399305.1 Cyanobium sp. | reverse complement strand
GCCGCCGCCAGATCGTTCACATGGCCCAGTTGGGTGATCGTGCTGCCATCCCCCGGTAGGGGCACGGGCCGGCCGTGAACGATGCGGTCGAAGAACCAGCTCTCGACCGGGTTGTAATTGCCCGGCCCCACGATGTAGGTGGGCCTAAAGCTGGTGAAAGGAATGCCCTGGCTGCGCAGCCAGTCCTCGGTTTCGCCCTTGCCGGCATGGCGGCTGGCCGGATCGGTGGGGCTGTCCTCATCGAGGGGCCAGAGCTCGCTGTCGGCGTAGACGCCTGCCGAACTCACATAAACGAAACGGTGGGAGGGCGCCCCGGTACGCGCGATCACGCCGCTGGAATCTTCCTGGGTGCGGCCGGAGCTGTCGACAATCACATCGAAGCGGCGACCTTCGAGCTGCTGCAGGCCCTCCGGGGTGCTGCGGTCGCCCACCAGGTGCTGCACCCCGGCCGGCACGGGTTGCTTGCCGCGGGTGAACAGGGTGAGGGAATGGCCAGCGTCCTGCAGCAGCCGCACCAGCGGCTTGCCCACGAAGCGGGTACCGCCCATCACCAGGATGTCCATGCCGAAACCCGCGGGCGGGAAGTGAAACCGGCCGCCATTCAAACCCCCTGTCGGCGGGGTGGGCGGTGGCCCGGGCCGGCTGGAGAGCCTTGGAGGCCAAGCTCATTTCACCAGGGTGATGCCGGTGTCGATCCGCTCGAGGTGGGGCCACGAGGGTCTGCTGCGCGGGTGATACCGATCAGGCCGCAGGCGTTGCTCGTTACCGAGCACGCCGGTTGGGATGGGACCCCATCAGCCAACCGGGCCGACACAATCGACCCACCGCCCTCAAGAGGCCGCCATGCCGATCGGAACCGCCTGGACCGCCCAGCCGGCCGTGCTGGCGAGCAGCGGGGGCTACCGCCATTTCGCGCTGATCGGCGAGCGAGGCCGGGGCCGGGATCGGGCGGTGGAGCTGGCGGCGGTGCTGGAGCGTTCCTTCCGGCTGGTGGTGCCTCTGGCGGAGCTTCGCGACCGGCAGCTCTGGCAGCCTGGCTGGCAGTCCCTGCGCCGCGCCATGCAGATCATCCCCGCCATCGACCTGCTCGACGGCCAATGCGTGCGGCTGCATCAGGGCGATTACGACCAGGTGACCCGCTTCAGCGACGACCCGGTGGCCCAGGCCCTGGCCTGGCAGCGGCAAGGAGCCGAACGGCTCCATCTCGTGGATTTGGACGGGGCCCGCAGCGGCGAACCGGTGAACGACGCGGTGGTGCGGGCGATCGTGGCGGCGCTCGCCATCCCGGTGCAGCTCGGCGGCGGGGTGCGCAGCCTCGAGCGGGCCGAGGCCCTGCTGGCGATCGGCCTCGACCGGGTGATCCTGGGCACCGTGGCGATCGAACAACCCGAACTGGTGGGCGAATTAGCCGCCCGCCATCCCGGCAGGATCGTGGTGGGCATCGATGCGCGTAACGGCCGGGTGGCCACCCGCGGCTGGCTGGAGGAGAGCGATGTGGAAGCCGAGGCCCTGGCAGCCAGCTTCGAAGGCAGCGGCGTCGCCGCCCTGATCACCACCGACATCGCCACCGACGGCACCCTGGCCGGACCGAACCTGCCCTTCCTGCGGCGCATGGCCCAGGCCAGCTCCATTCCGGTGATCGCCTCCGGCGGCATCGGCGATCTCACCGATCTGCTCAGCCTCCTCTCCCTGGCGCCCCTCGGGGTGGAGGGCGTGATCGTGGGTCGCGCCCTGTACGACGGCCGGGTGGAGCTGGCCGAAGCCCTGCAGGCGATCGGTCCGGCCCGCCTCCAGGATCCCGGCAGCCTGCCGATCTGCTGACCTCCCCTGGCTACGGGCCCTGCTACGGGTTGTCCGCCGAAAGGAATCGGAGCCAACCCCGAAAGCCACGGCCCATGACTTGACAAGCGGACACCAAACAACTCCTTGATCGGCTGGCCTATAACAGATCAACGCACGAGATCCTGCCAACGTGGCCCTCGCCACTTTCTCCGTTGGGGCTCCCCCCTCCACGGACACCCCGATCCACACCGGCGAGGCCGCTCACAACGACGCCGGTCGACCGGCCAACGTGGAAGAGGTGTACCAGCGCTGCCGCCACCTCGGCATGCGCCTCAGCCGGCAGCGCCGCATGGTGCTCGATCTGCTCTGGGCGGAGCGCAGTCACCTCAGTGCCCGCGACATCTTCGAAAAGCTGAACGATCTGGGCCGCAACATCGGCCACACCTCCGTTTATCAGAACCTCGAGGCCCTGCAATCGGCCGGGGTGATCGAATGCATCGACCGGGCCAGCGGCCGCCTCTATGGCTACCGGGCCGATCCCCACAGCCACCTGACCTGCGTCGAGTCCGGTTCCATCACCGACCTCGACGTGGAACTGCCCGACGACCTTCTCCGCCAGATCGAGGCCGCCACGGGCTTCGCCATCGAGAGCTACACCCTCCATCTCAGTGGCCGCCGCCGGCCTTGAGCCACGCCATATCGCTTCAGGCCTGGATGAATCCCCAGCCGCTCGTTACGGTGTGGACCTATCCGCTTTGCCAACCGTGAGCCGCCGCAAGGCTGAGCCCGGCCCTTGGATTCTTCTCTTCGCCGAGCCCCTGCAGCGAGAGGGATTGCGGCGCTGGCTCGAAGACGACCCTGCCGGTTATCGGGTCACGGCGGATCCCGGCCAGGA
>JBBASH010000128.1:0-2774 GCA_040399305.1 Cyanobium sp. | reverse complement strand
GGGTCACCAGCGAGCCGAAGAGCACAAAAAGCACCAGCGCCACCACGCTCAGGCCGGGGGCGGAGAGGAGCACAGGAGTGCCGTAGCGGGATGACTCGGAGCTGGGGGGCATGGCTGAACTCAGGGGACAGAACGCAGAGCAGAACGCAAAGCAAGAAGCGCCGCCCATGGCGGCCACAAAAAAGCCCTGCCGAGGGCAGGGCTGGAAAAGGAATCAGGGCTGCAATCAGGCCTGGGGCGGGGTGCTCAAGGGAGCGGCGATGCGCTTACGCAGGCGGCGGCTCCAGCCGAAGGCGGCGGCAGCGCCGAAAAGCGGCAGAGGGCCGGGGGCAGCGACTGAGGGCGGTGTTGGGGCGCTAACAATCAATTGGATCGTGTCATTGGCGGTGTAGGGGTCTGATTGATTGGCCGGCTGGAGTGTCCAGGTGCCAAAAAGGCCCGAAGCGGTGATACCAAAATTGGACAGGGTTTTGCCGGAATAAACAGCTTCGGAAAATATTTCTCCACCGGAATAGCCTTTAAGAAGCAGAAACTGAGATCCAAAAAAAGCATTATACGCAGGCCCCGCAAAAATGCCAGCGGTTAAGCCGCTGACGCTACTTGCCGGTTGAAATGTAGTGGTTCCAGGGATACTCGTTGGACCTGATATTTTGAAGGCTGGAATCCTGTTTGGTTCGGGTGATGCCGGCCCGGTGCCAAAGGCATCGTTGAAATCATTCCAAAAGCCAGATTCATTGATGGTGAAGTTATCGTAAGAATTGGGCAGGGTGAGCGAGCCGCTTGAGCGCACGATGACGTTTCCGCCTGATTCAAAGATGTTGTAAGTAAGAACCGCCTTGGCCTGCCCCTGGCTCAACAGCAAAGCTGCCGGAGCTGCCAGTAAGGGCGCTAAGCTCTTCCGAAATTTTGGCAGATGATGAGGGACCAGTTCCATTGCAGGGCTATGCAAATGTGCTGCAACTTTGCCCCCCCCTGGAAATTGCGTGCTTCTTGGTGCCGGTGTAGTAATTGGCACATGCGGTAATCCTTTGTTGATTAGGTGGGTCTGCTGGGTTAGCTGCCTTCCCTCTGCTCGGCCCGCGCCCTGCTCTTCATCGGCCTCAGCTAACGGCGCCACGCCGCCGAGACCGGCGCCGCCATCCCGCAGCGGCCGGTGCTGTTCATGAAGTCGCCGGGGGCGGTGCAGGATCCGGAGGCGCCGATCGAGCTGCCCACCGCCCTGGCAAGCCACCAGGTGGACTACGAGGCGGAGCTGGCGGTGCTCGGTTACACCTGCGCCAACGATGTGAGCGCCCGTGATTGGCAGAAGCGCCCCGAACTCGGCGGCGGCCAGTGGTGCCGCGGCAAGAGCTTCGACACCTTCGCGCCGCTTGGACCGGTGCTCGTTCCCGCCGCCGAGCTGCCCGATCCCCAGGCCCTGGCGATCAGCACCGACCTCAACGGCGAGCGGGTGCAGGACGGCCACACCAGCGACATGATCTTTTCGGTGGCCGAGATCATTGCCTTCCTTTCCGGCAGCACCACCCTGCTGCCGGGCACCGTGATCCTCACCGGCACCCCTGAGGGCGTGGGCATGGCCGCCAACCCGCCCCGCTGGCTCAAGCCCGGCGATCAGGTGGCGATCACGATCGAGGGGATTGGCACGCTCCGCAATCCGGTGGTGGCGGAGGGGGTGAGAGCGTCACCAGTGTGAGTTCAGCAATATCACTGGCAGATCGATATGGCGTTGGTTGTGTTCAGTGACGTGGCCGTCATCCTCCGCCATCAGGTTCATCGTTTCACTGCCATCGCGGCTGTCCGCCCCAAGCAGGGGGGCTTTAAGAAGGGCTCAGAGAGCTCAACCGGCATCCGCGCTATTCGTCGTAATCACACAGAGATGGCTCGCGCTGGCTCCGGGCACCTGCTGGGGCTCAATCCGTTGATCAAAGCTCACCAGCCGTCCGCCATGGGCCACGGCCAGAGCCAGCAGATAGGCATCGGTGATCTGGCGAGGACCGAGTATGCGTTCCCAGCGAATCAGACCCTCCTGGAGCAGGCTGATCTCCTGGGGCCAGAAGGCATGGCTTGGATGGTTGCAGGCCTCGGCCAGACGGGCGGCCACCTGCTGGGCCGGTTGGGTATTGGGATAGGCGGGCTGCGCCATGATCCTCACCACACCGGTTTCGGTGAGCGGACAGGTGGCCCAGCCCTGGTTGAGATTCCGCTCCAGCCAGGTGCAGGCGGAGGTATGCATCACATGCCCACTATCGAGGAGGGCGATGATCACATTCACATCGAGCAGCGCCCGCATCAGAGGCCTTCGAGATCGCGCAACTGATCGATTTGTTCGTTACTCACCAGGCGTTGATTGTTGGCCGCAAAGGGACGGAATCCGGCCACAACAGCAGCACCAGAGCGCTGGGCTGGTGCCTCACCGGTCAGGGCAGAGCGCAAGAGCCTCGAAACCACTTTCCCGGCGGAGACGCCTTGGCGCTGCGCCAACTCTTTGGCGGCGGCCAACACATCGTCCTCGATGTCGAGCGTGGTTCGCATGGCCAGCTTCAACTTCAGTGAATCTTAGCATCAGCGCATCAGCGCATCAAGTCAGCTCAGTTGTCCCGATCGCCGCAGCCCAGCTCGCGCAGCTAGCCCCAGGAGCCTGGATGTCGTCGGCCGGAGCCGCCAAACCGGGACCGCCGCCAGGTGCTCTGCAACTCCTGCAGCAGGGTGCGGGGTTCGCCCGGCCGCCGGGCCAGGGCGGCAAAGCCGATGGCCAGCGCCAGGCTGGCGAGGGC
>JBBASH010000127.1:0-2814 GCA_040399305.1 Cyanobium sp. | reverse complement strand
TGAAATAACGGAACATCCTTCGGTTTCCTGCCACCAATCACCACCGGGACGTGGTCGCAACCTGCCGCAGCTACAGCCCGGAAACAGGCCAAACCATCAGAAAACACGACGCTTCCAGGCGCAAGACTATCCACAGACCAGGCCTCTATGGCATCGTTCGAAAATCCACTCAATCGATTAAGTTTGAGATGAATCGGCCGGTTTTCACCACTCATTTCCAAAGCTGCGACAAACGGCACCTTATTCTCTGACCCCCGACCAGCCTTGCCTCCATTGAGCTCTCCGCCAAAGTAGGCATCATCAATATGGATGATGCCACGCAGAAAGTATTGCCCATCGCGATCCTTCATTGCCTCCATCAACTTATGTTTAATCTTCCAGCTAGTAGGATAGCTGACACCAATTTGTCGCTTGAGCTCCAACGCTGAAATCCCATTCTTTGCATGGGCGATCAGATAAATAGCTTGAAACCATTTGGACAGAGGTAGCTTAGTAGAGTCAAAGATTGTTCCTGCCGTTGCCGTCGTTTGATGGCGACACTGATTGCACTGGTACCTTTTGCGGCGGTCATCGCGGATTACTCCAAACTTCTCACTCTCCCCACACTGCGGGCAGTGGAAGCCCTCCGGCCAGCGGGCAAGCTCCAGGGCCGCGAGGCACTTTTCCTCAGTTCCATAGGCCTGGATGAAATCGGAAAGGGAAAGCCCCTCCTGGTACTGGACGTTGTTATGGGGCACGCGATGGTCCTCCAACAGTGCGCTTGTACTAGTCTAGCGGCTGGATGGCGCGGCCTCTGGGGGCTTGCGGAGCTTTGTTGCTGATCAGGTCTAGCGATGGCGCTAGCTGCAAAGAGTTTGGACATTCACCCCTGTGGAACGGGCGAATTCAGCCATGCTTTCACGGTTATGTTGGCTCATCCGCTGGTGGATCTCAGCCAGCAGCTCGGGGTCGTAAGGTGCCCGGTGTCAACTACTTAGGCGGGTCGCGTCAATTACGTAGGCGGGTGCCCCCCCCTCTCTCCCCCTGCGATGGCAGGGGGAGGCGACAGCGAAAACTGAGCCACCCGCTGGCCTCGTGGTCGCCGATACCTCTGCCAGAACTTGTAGCGGAGCGCACGAGCCGGCGGACCCCACGGTCCGACGGCAGCGCGGAGCCCACACCGGCAACTGGCGCCTGGGTTAGCGGACGTTGGCGGGTAATTGACGCCTGGTCGCGGCGGCGGATCAGCCCGAGCTGGGGCGACCAAGGCGGCGGGCCCGCTTGCGGCGGTAGCTCTCGCCATTGATCTGGATGATCGTGCTGTGGTCCACCAGCCGGTCCACTGCCGCCACGGTCATGGCGCTGGTCGAAAAGACGTTCTCCCACTCGCTGAACGGTTGGTTGCTGGTCACCAACAGGGATTTCCGTTCGTAGCGGTGCATGACCAGCTCGAACAGCACCGAGGTCTCCGCCTCGTCCTTGCGCACGTAGCCGATGTCGTCGATCACCAGCAGGGCGTAGCGATCCAGCCGGTTGAGGGCCTTAGCCAGGGCGTAGTCGGCTTTTGCGCGCTGCAGCTCCTGCACCAGGGTGGTGGCGGAGAAGAAGCGTGCCGAGCGATCCAGGGCGATCAGGCTACGGCAGATGCCAGCCGCCAGGTGGGTTTTGCCCACACCGCTGGGGCCAAACAGCAGCAGGTTCTCGGCGCGGTCCAGCCAGCCGGTGTCGTGGGCGATCTGCTCGATCTGGGGACGCTCCAGATCCGGGATGGCGTTCCAGTCGTAGTCCGCCAGGGTTTTGGGGACCGGCAGCTGGGCCTCATGCAACAGCCGCCGCTGACGGGCTTGATGCCGCTGCTGGTGTTCCTGCTCCGCCAGCACATAGAGGTAGCTGGCTGGACTCCAGCCATCGGCTGTGGCCTGCTGCTCGGCCGCCTGCCACTGGCTGCGGAACTGGGGCAGTTTCAACTGTTTCAACACCGCTGGCAGAGCCGTTTCCAGCGCAGGCCTGCTCGGGGGTTCCAACCAGGAGTTCGTCATAGCTGCTGAGGGTGTGTTCGGGGATGTCGAGCTGGGGCATGGCCGCCAGGCCCCTGGGGGGCCGCAGGCCGTAGTGATCGCGCAGGGCCGTGAGGTTCAGCTCACCGCGGCGCAGCTGACGGCGCAGATAGCGCTCCACAGCGTCCAGGTCGTCCGTGCGTGCGGCGACATGGAGGGCATCGACCGTGACCTTGGCGGCCTCATCCGGCGGCAGGGCCGCCAGGAGTAGGCGCCATAGCTGCCGCCAGTTCTCTCCTGGGAGCAGGTCGGACTGCAGCTGGGCACGCAGCAGCGCCCGGGGTTTGCGGCGCAGACTCTCGATCATGTGGCGGAAATCGATCCGCCGCAGTGGCCCGCTTTCTCCCGCTTGCCGATGCAGGCGCGGCAGGGTTTCGACAAACTGGCTGCGCAGGAACAGATCCAGCCGGTCATGGTGCAGGTGCACCGTCAGCTGCTGGCCAATCAGCCGCGAGGGGACGCTGTAGGTGACCGAGCGCAGCTCAATGGTGCTGGTGCTCCGCACCCGCGCCACCACAGGCTCGTAGTCGGCAAAGCGCTCCACCGGCAGGGGCTGCAGATGCAGCTGCTCAATCTCCAGGTTCCCCTGCACCTGGTAGCGGCTGTTAAGGGTGTTGGTGACGTGGGCGACCAGCTGCCGGTATTCGGTCTCGGTGGCGAAATCGCGGCTACCGCGCTGGATCAGCTGCTGCTCCAGCCGGTGTTTCCAGTGCCCGTGGGGCCCCTCAATCGCGCCGTTCTCGTGGGCGACGCCGCGGTTGTTGCGGGTGGCGATCAC
>JBBASH010000126.1:0-2957 GCA_040399305.1 Cyanobium sp. | reverse complement strand
ATGTTCTCCTGAACACCGATGCCACGGTCATAGTTGAACTGGAATGGCACGCTGATCAGCGAGGCCACCGGGTTGGCCAGTTGCTTGGCCAGGCCGGCCTCCTCGGTGCGCAGCTCCTGGGGTGTTTCCTGCCCTTGGCCGCCACCAGCGGCAGGGCCAGGGGCCTGGGCCATCACGGGTTGACTCGCTTGAACCGCCGCAACGCCTGGGCCGCTGGCGGGGACTTCGGCGGATCCGGGGGCTGACGGGACCACTGGGAACTCCGTTGCCAGGCCCTGCGGGGCAGGAAGGAAGCCCAGAACCAGGCCCGCGAGCCCCAGGCCCACCCCCCTAGAGGTGCCGCGGCGGCGGTCCAGGGCAGAGGTCAGGGCGCAAAAAATCAGCATCGTCTGCGGTAAGGGATTCGTCGAAAGCGACCAGTTCGTGGTCATGCAAACGATGGGGCGGCGCGCAAAAGGTAGGCCTGCCCTGGGGCGGATGCCGCAATTTTTGCGTTTTCTGCGCAGTGAAACCGAGTAGCAACCCAGGGAGTGGTGGAACTCAGGAGGGTCGGCTCCGGCGAAACCGGGGCTGAAGGCTCGCCTCCACCGATCCAGGGTTGAATTCAGGGATCGAACAGTTTGCATAATCTGTACGGCCGACACCTATTCCGCATAGGGAACCGCACCAGAGGCTGGGGCTGAGGTGGATAGAATGAACAGCAGCACATTGCCGGGCTCCGATGTGGCGTCGCTGCGCAGGCCAGCGATCCGGCCCTCGACCGGGCTGGTGTACTCAGCCAGCACCTCACCGAAGGCATTGCGCTGAATCGCCAGCTTTTGCCCAGCCCTCACGTTGTCGTTAATTTTGGCCAGCCATTCGATGAAGCCTCCCTGGCTACTCAAGACGGTATAAACGTTCTGACCAATCAACACATTCGCGTCGACAGCGGTGCGCCCGATGGGCCCTGGAATCACGCCGTAGTGCTTCAAGACATTGAGCGTTCCATCCACGAACAGGGGAATCATGTCCAGATCGAGCCGCCGAGCAGCCCCAATCTCGGGAGTGAAACAGGGAATGCCGGCTTTGATGAAAGCGTTGTGGAGAACACTGGGATACACGGGATTGTCCCAGATCAGCGGCACGGGATAGAGCATCATCATCGTCTTGACCTCCGGGATGCGCATGTCGCCGATGTGAAAGGCGGCAGCGTCGAGGCCCGTGGTGCCCGTATGAAAATCAATGGCCAGATCGGTATTGGGCCTGAGCAGTCGATTGAAGACCAGGCCGGCCTGGCGGCTGGCGGCACCGAGGCCCTGTTCGTTGCCGGGCCACTCGCGGTTCATATCGGTCAACTCCTGGCCCCGGCCCATGCTCGGCCAGCGCCGCTGCATGCTCTCCATCGCCGGGCGGGAAATGTCGAGAACCGCCATCACGGTGCCTGTCATTTCGGCCGGCCTGAGGCGACCCATGATCGTCTGGACAGTGTGCACCGAACTCATCTCATCGCCATGGACACCACTGGTCAGGGTGAAACGTTTGCCGGGCCGGATCCCCTTGGCCACGATCACCGAGACATACCAATACTGACCCGTGGACATCTGCACACCCTGGAAATAAAGCAGGTGTTTGCGGCCGGGCTCCAGGTCGTCGGTATTGAGTGAACTCACCACCTTCTTGCCGTTGATCACATCACCGGTGAAAACGGTCCTGATCGCATTGGTCCTGATCCCACTGGTCTTGACCCCAGCCGGCGGCGCAGCGGCGCTGACCAGGGTTGGCGCCATGGCCAAGACAGACAGAGCCCATGGGGCGATCACTAACGACTGGAGGCGATGACGGCGCCGGCGATTAAGGCTCAATATCGGTACCAAAAAGATCAACACAATTCTAAAGCCATGCCTGCCAAATCATCCCCAGAGGCCCTATTCGTTTGCCTTGAGCTCATCGGCCAGTGGGCAGGCGGCGGTCGCTGCCATCCCAGCTGCTGCCAGCGCCAGCGCTCTCAGAGCCTCCGCACTCCCCGCCGGAGCTGCCCTGCCAGCCACGGCGCTTTCCCAGCCAGCCGCCGCTGCCAGCGCCTCGGCCCCGGCAGCGGCGAGAGCCCGCGGGGCCTACGGGTAACCAAGCACCAGGGCCGCGAGCCCCAGGGCCACCCTCCAGAGGTGCCGCGTTGCCGAACCGGGACGGAGGGCTTGGCAAGGGTTGTCCGCGATGTGAGCATCGTTGAAGCGAAGATTTGCGTTTTCTGCGCAGAGCCATCGCCGCTGATCGATGGCCAATCGCCGCACCCATAGCGATCATCCAGCCAGCTTCCGTTACCTGCGTGTTGAACCTGGCCCGCACTGCCCTGGTGTTTCCCCTTGGCTCGTGGTCCCTACACGGTCTGCTCCAACAGTGCCGGCCTAGTCCGTTTCTGCTCCCCCTGCTGCTGGCGGGAGGCGGGGCGATCGCGCTGCTTCCCCCCGCCCGGGCCAACGCACCTGAGCCGCCGGGCGTTGCCGCCAGCCTGGAGGTGCCCGGGTGCCGCCGCGCCCTGGGTTTACCTGCCACCCCAACGCCGGCCGAGCTGCTGCGGGCCGATCCGGGCCTGGCGGCAAAGCTGGCCGCCGCCCCCGCCTGCCGCCCCCCCGGCGATGCCCTGAGCCGGCTGGAGGACCTGGAGCAGGAGTTGGCCGCCTCGCGCCAGCGGATCGCGGCCCAGCAGAGCCAACTGGCCGCCGAAACCGTCCGCCAAGACACCCTCGCCGCCGATCTGGCCCAGCTGCGCCGCCAGCTCACCGGCCAGCCCGCCAGCCCTGGTGCTGCCATCCCAGGTGCTGCCATTTCCAGCGCGCCCGACGCATCAGCGCGCCCCGCCGGTGGAGCCCTACCCATTGCGGCCTCTTCCCAATCCGCCGGCCCTGCAACCGCATCAGCCCCAACGCTCGCCCCAGCCCCTTCCGCCACCATCACCCCCGCCGCCGGGGTTAAGGCGG
>JBBASH010000125.1:0-3854 GCA_040399305.1 Cyanobium sp. | reverse complement strand
GCTGATCGGCCGCCTTCAGCGCCGCCACCAACGCTTCGGCGGTCACGGGGAAGGGTTCGTTGTGACTGGATTCGCCAGGGATGACGCTGCGAGCGGCGATGCGTTGCAGCTGGTCGTCATTGTTGGCGTCGACCCCCACCTGGGCCAGGGTGATCGGCAGCCCGACCGCCTTTTGGTAGTGCAGGATCTCATTTATTTCGGTTTGCGGTTGGCCTTCTAGCACCAGCTGGGTGAGCAGCCCGAAAGCCACCTTTTCGCCATGGATGTAATCGTGGCTGCCTGGAATCTCGGTGATGCCGTTGTGCACGGCATGGGCCACCGCCAGGCCGCCGCTCTCGAAGCCCAGGCCAGACAGCAGGTTGTTGGCCTCCACCACCCGTTCCAACGCCGGGGTGGGGGCGCCGGCCTCCACCGCTGCGCAGGCCGCCGGTCCATCGGCCAGCAGGATGTCACAGCAAAGCTTGGCCAAGGCGCTGCTGGTGCTGCTGGGCAGGCCTCCCACCATGTTGTGGCTGCAGCTCTGGCGCACGCTGCGGGCCTCAAACCAGGTGGACAGGGCATCGCCCAGCCCTCCCACCAGCTGGCGCTTCGGGGCGCGGGCCACCACCTGGGTATCCACCAGCACCAGCAGCGGATGGCGGTTGTAGAAGCGGAACCCCTCCACGCCGCCGCCCTCGGAGTAGATCACCGACAGGGCGCTGCAAGGGGAGTCGGTGCTCGCGAGGGTGGGGGTGATGATCGCCGGCAAATTCAGCTCATCCGCCACGGCCCGAGCTGTATCAGAAGCCTTGCCGCCGCCGGCCCCCACCAAGGCCACGGCTTGACTACTGCGGGCTTCGGCCACCAGCCGGTTGATTTCCGCCTCGCTGCATTCGCCACCGAAGGCGATCACCACCGGCTCCAGGCCCACCTCCGGCAGCTCTTGCTGCCAGATCGGCTGCAGATCCCGTTGGGCCGTACGGCCGGCCACGAACAGCACCCGGCCGCTCAGCCCCAGCCGCTGCAGCTCCCTCCCCAGCTCATGGGTGGCGCCTGGCCCCTGCACGTAGCGCCCCGGGCTGGCGAACACCGTGAGGGGGCGCTGGTGGAAACAGATCACCGAGCTGGTGTGGGTCATGGCAGAGAGGGCGGCAGAGGGAGCTCCACGCTTAGCAAGTTCGGCGGTCCCTGGCCTCGTTCAGGCCCCTGCGAATGACGGCTTCACGCGGGCGCCATCGCCAACTCCGCCAGCCGCTGCAGAAATAAGTCTTTCCCACCCTGCAGATGATCCTGCCAACTGGAGCCGGAATCACGGTCGGCATGGTCAGATATGTATTTGAATGAGCGCCAGGGGATGCCCTCCCGCTGGCAGACGGAGGCAATGGCGAACAGCTCCATGTCCACCACCTCCACGCCGTGCTGGAGCAGCCAGGGATCCACCGCCGTCACAAAGCGATCCCCGCTGCCGCACACCACGCCCTCAACGCCAGAGTCGAGCTGGTAGGGGCCCGGGAAGAAGGGAGTCTGGCCGCGGGGGGCCAGCGGTTCGGCCTCCATGTCCACCTGCAGCACGCGTCGGACCTCCACCAGGCCCGACAGGGAGGGGTTGAAGCCGCCCGCCGTGCCGTAATTCACCACCAATTTGGGTCGCCGCCGCTGCAGCTCGCGGGTGAGGGCATAGGCGGCATTGAGCTTGCCGAGGCCCGTGTGCAGCACGCCGGGATGGTCGAGTTCCTCAGGCAGGGCCGCCACGATCAGGATGGAGGCAAAGGCCTCCGCTTCGGGCGCGCTCGGCATTGTGGAAGGAGGCAACTGGCACTCACCCTTGCAGAGTGGCGCCAGTCGTCGCTCCGCCATGCCCGCCTCGCTCCGCCGTCAGCTGCTGCACCTAGCCACCGACCTGGCAGAGCTGGTGGAGAACCCCAGCGATCTGCCCCACGGTTTTGATCTGCTCACCCGCAGCTACACCACCCCCGCCGCCGCCGCCGCCCGCGCCGCCCTGCGGGCGGACCCGGCCATCGCCCCGCTGGTGGCGGAGCGTTACTGGGGGGTGTGGCCCTCGCAGGCGGAGCTGCTGGGCCTGCCGGCGGAGAGCCTGGGCCATCGCTACGCCACCTGGTTTGCGAATGCCGGCGGCCAGCCCCTGCCCGATCCAGTGCTGGCGCCGGGCACCGACGGCGACGACACCTGGCTACAGCAGCGGGTGCGCCGCACCCATGACGTCTGGCATGTGGTGAGCGGCTGCCCACCGAGCCCGGCCGGCGAGGCGGCCCTGAGCGCCATCAACGTGATGCAGCTGCGCTGGCCCGGCAGCGCCATGCTCCTGGGGGCCGATCTACTGCACCGCTGCCTGGCGGGGCCAGCGGGGGACGAACCCGATGTGGGCCTGACGACGGCCTTCGGGCTGGAGCTCGGATCCGTGTGCTCACCACTGCTGGCCCAGCGGTGGGAGGAGGGTTGGCGAAGGCCGCTGGCGGAGTGGCGAGAGCAGTTGGGGATCGCTGCGCTGGTGGAGCGCAGTCCGTTTGCGGCCAGGGAGGGTCTATAAACCATAGGTTAGTGCAACCGCAAAAGACTCACGTTTATCCGTGAACGCGTGCAGAAAGGAATAAAGTTTGCTGGAGCAAGACAAAACAGGCTTACGAATGCCTAACGCTCCAGATCAGAAGCGTGAGAGAATTTGCGGGTTACTTGGTTTCTAGCGCTCACGCCTTCTGAATCTGGTTGTTAGACAGAAGATTCAGGATCTGCTGAAGGTTTGAGGCGCCGATTAGGCCTGCCAGTTAGCTTCCTAGCTGTTGCGCCGTCACCTTGGAGAGCTTCAATCTCAGTCGATACAGAGATCTCTTTGCCATTCAGATTAATTGACTTTTGCCCTTGGATCAGCTCATTGAACTCGTTGATGATTGAAATGCCACCTTTCTCAAGTTTTTGCTTCATCGCTGAAGTGTCGATGCCAGCTTCTTCGAGACATATCGAGAGCCCGAGAATCTCCTTTAATGTTTCAACTTTCTTGGGAATGGCTGCTGCTCGACCCTCATTGGTGTAGTTGCGATACGCATACTTGGCAAGGTTCTCAATTATCTTGCATGCTAGGCCTATAACCCTGTTCTCCCCAAATAGTTTAATCCAAAGACTTCCAGAGTCTATTTTGCACAGCCTCAGCGGATAGCTCTGGCAAGATACCCCTGCAAGGGTACAGATCTCACTGTATATATCGAGTATACATTGTAGGCAAATTATAGCTTCCTCCACTTTCTCTACATCTGGTAAGATGATTAGCATTTCTCCCTCGCCTTCGAAAGGGCTTTTTTCAGACAATGAGTAAGCCTTGACCAGACTCTGACTCAGTCCTAAATACGTCTGTATTCGGATATAGAGTTCGTGACCCATGAGCAAGAGCTTCAGCGCGTTTTGGCGACTTGCCTGTCTGGTGTAGCTGTCATAGGCATCACTAAAGTCAACAATATGGCCAGAGAGGGAACCAGCCATATCTTTCTGAATATTCAGACTGTCATTTAGAGTATTGACTAGCAAGTCAATTTCTCGGAATAGCGATCTACTGCTGACCCCAGATAAATGAGAAATGATTAAATCCATGGCCTTAATTAGTGCACACAATGTATCGTTGCTCGCCGGCTCAGTCTGTCCAGTGAGAACACCCTCGTATCCCAGATAGGTTTCATTGATGGACTTAAGAGCTGAGTAGAGCGTGTCTGCGGTATAAACAGCCTCTATCTTCTTGTGAAGGGAGTCCGCGATTTGGGCTTGCAGCATGGCTAATTGACTTGGTTGCTGGAGTTTACGCTCTCTGTCTGTCTAACGCTCGCCATCACCTGGCCGCAAGGTGTGATGAGCGAAGAAGACTACTTGAG
>JBBASH010000124.1:0-3886 GCA_040399305.1 Cyanobium sp. | reverse complement strand
GGGGCGGGCCCCGAGGAGATGGTGACGGGGGAATGCCTCAAGGGCGACCTGCGGGAACTGCTGGACCAGCTGCCGGAGCTGCAGGAGCGGGTGCTGCGGCTGCGTTATGGGATGGAGGGGGAGGAACCGATGAGTCTCACGGGGATCGCTCGCACCCTTGGCCTGAGCCGCGACAAGACCCGCAACCTCGAACGCCGTGCCCTGGAGCAGATTCGTACCCGCTCGCGGGAACTCCAGGCCTACCTCAGCGCCTGAAGCCCTGCCGCCCCCAGGGGAGGATCCGTACCGCGGGATCCCCGAGTCGGCGGTGCAGCCGGAATAGGTTGCCGCTTTGTACGCCCTCTTGCGGCGAACCATGTCCCCTGTCGGTGTCCTCGGTCGGGTTTCCGGGTTGCTCGCCCGGGTTGCGGGGGGCGGTGCTGCCGGTTCCGGCCAAGAGGCTCCTCGCCAGCGCCAGCGTCGGCTCGAACGTGAACTGGAAGAGGCGCGTCGGCTGGGGCACTGGTTCACCGAGGAGGATCGCCAGCTCCTGCGTGAGCATGAGGCCCGCCAGGCCGCTGAGCGCCGTGGAGAGTTGGTGCGCCAGGCCGGTCGCAGCGGTGCCGTGGCTCTGTTCGTGATCGCCTGTGTGCAGCCCCTGCTGTGGCCCCTGGCCCTGGTGGGCGGTGTGAAGGCCTTTCCCCGCACCAGCCGCAGGCTCGGGATCGCCCTGCTGGGCCTCACCGGAGTCGCCTTGATCGGGGCCAGTGTGGCCCTGATGCAGGTGGGCCGGAGCCTGCTGACGCCGCCAGAGCAGGCGGTGCCGGCCCTCGCCCCGGCCCCACCGGTCTCGGGCGCCCCGAGCGCGAGCGATCCCGGGGCTCCCCAGCTTCCCGGTTCCTCCCTCGGCAGCGCCATCGCCGAGCGCCTCAGCCGCGCCTGCGATTACTGGACCCTCGAGGGCACCAGTCCGGATGGAACCGCCACCTACCGCAAGGGTCTTTACCGGAACTGGAATGGCCAACGCGTAATGGTGCTGCCCCGCAGCACCTGGAGCTATCTCGATGGCCGCGAGCGGAGCGCCCTGGCCGACCACCTGGCCCAGGACCGCGGCATCCGGGCCATCCATGTCGGGCGCGTGGTGCCCTCCACCGCCTTTGCCGGCAACACGATCACGGTCGATGAGCGCGTCTGGCCCTAGAACCATGGCCCACGACGATCGAGCCCCGCTTCCCCCATCCGGCCCGCAGGCTTCAGCGGCACCTTCCCAGACCCTTCCCTCCGGGTCCCAGGAGCAGCTTGTGGCGCGTTTCGGGGCGATCTTTCAGGCTGTTCGGGAGCGGGGCCTCGAACCACGGGTGGAGGAGTTGGCGGCCATGCTGCCCCAAGCCCGCGATCCACTGCTGCGCGGGGAGATGGGCCGTCTGCTGGGCTTCTACCGGCTGCGTCGGGGTGACCATGAAGCCGCCGTGGCCCTCAGCGATGCTGCGGCCGACGATCTTGCCGACCATCCGGAGCTGGCCGCCGACTGCGTTTACAACGCGATCTTCGCCCTGTTCAACCTTGGCCGCCTCGAAGAGGTGGTCAGTCGGGCTCGGCAAGCACTGGCCAGCTTCGGCAACACGTTTCTCTGGCACAACATCCTGTCCACCGCCCTCGGTCACCTTGGCCGTCTCGAGGAGAGCCGCTGGCACGGGAGCCGCTCCCTGGAATGCAAGGACGCCCTCACGGCAGGGGTGCCGGGCCGGGATCTCCGCGGCTGTCCCCTGCCTTGCTTCGATCCGGCCCGGCCAGAGGGTCAGATCATCAGTTTCTCGCTGTTTGGCACGGATCCCAAGTACGGCCAGGGGGCGGTGCGCAATGCCGAGGCGGCCCCCTTTCTCTATCCGGGCTGGACCTGCCGCTTTCACGTCGATGCCAGCGTGGACCCAGGGGTTGTGGAACAGCTCCTCCGCCACGGCGCCCAGGTGATCCGCATGGCGCCGGCGGAGTGGCCAGCGGCCAGCCATGGCACCCTCTGGCGGTTCCTGGTGGCGGATGATCCCGGCGTGCGGCGCTGGATCGTGCGGGATGCCGATTCGCTATTGAACCTTCGCGAGGCCACGGCGGTGCAGGAATGGCTGGCCAGCGATCGACACTTCCACGTGATGCGCGATCACTTCGACCACAGCGAACTGGTGCTGGCGGGCCTGTGGGGTGGCGTGCATGGCGCCCTGCCCCCCCTCCAGCCCTTGATCCCCGAGTTTCTGGCCAGCCGACCCGGCGTGCTCAACCGCACCGCCGATCAGGAGTTGCTGCGCGAGGTGCTCTGGCCCACGATCCGAACCAGCGTGCTGATGCACGACAGTCAGTTCAGCTTCGGGGAACGGCGGGATTTTTCCCCGTTCGCGGTCCTTCCTGCTGGCGACCACCTCGGCTGTGACTGGCGTCAGATGGTGGGCATGGCTTCCCGCCCGGGAAGCTCGCCGCCAGCGGGGGGCGCCTAGAAGAACTCATCAAAGTTGTCGAAGTCGACCGCCTTGAAGTTGCCGGCCTCCACCTGCTGCATCAGCCGCACCAGCTGGACCCAGAGCGCGCCGGCTGTGGCGATGGAGAGCAGAAAGGCCACCAGCAGTGCCGTGCCGCCGCCAAAGCCAAACACCTGCAGGCTGCCGCCGATGAACAGGGTCACCCCCACCACCAGACCGATCCAGGGCAGCACTGTGGTGGTTCCGCTCAGGGGCAGTAGTGGCAGGCGGTCTTGCTTCCAGCCGTCGAGCCGGAGCTGCACCAGCTTGGAGAAGGTGAGGCCGCACACCAGGCCGATCGCCAGCCCAAGGCCTGCCAGAAAATAAGGAGGTTGCTGGATCTGGGCGAACTCCAACAGGATCTCGGCGTCATCGAGATCCCCGTACAAACCGCTCGCTGCATCTAGGGCCGCCTCCTGGAGATTGAGAGGCGGCGCTGCCGTGCTGATGGTGGAGACCAGCAGGGCGGCAAGGGTGGTGGGCGGGGGAATCACGCGGTGGCGGCGGGGGGTGGCCCGACCTTAATTGGCTGCTTCAGGCCCTTACGCCGCCAGCGGATTGAGGCGGGCCAGCAGGCCGCCCGCCAGCCGCCGCGGCGAGAAGGTGCGCCGCACGAGGGCCAGAAGGGCCTGTAGGTCGTCGGTGTGGAGGCGATCGTTGGCCACCAGGCTGAGCAGCAGCCGCTGGCGCAGGCTGCTGCCCTCTTGGCCCAGCAGGAGCCTCAGGCCATCGCGGGCCACCGGCAGCAGATCCACCGCCGGGCCATCGCCCTCCACCACCGCCAGCAGGTTCTCCAACCGTTCCAGCCGCAGCCGGCCCTGGCGATCAAAGATCACCTCCAGCAGCTTCTCGCGCATCTCGGCGGTGTCCCCCGCCAGCAGGCGGCGGGCCACGTAGGGATAGGCCACGCGGATGATGCGGAAGTCGGGGTCCAGCCGCATCGCCAGACCCTCCTGGCTCACCACGGCGCGGATGATCAGGGCGAAGCGGGCCGGCACGCGGAAGGGGTAGTCATACATCAGCTCCGAGAAGCGATCGGTGATCGCCTTGAAGTTGAAGCTGCCCACATTTTCCCCCAGGGCCCCCCCGAGCACCTCGGCCAGGGCCGGCACGATCGGTTCGAGATCGGTGCGGGGATTGAGGAAACCCAGGGCCACGAAATCGTTCGCCAGGGCTTCGAAATCACGATTGATCAGATGCACCACCGCCCCGGTGAGGGTGAGGCGATCGCCATCACTGATCGAATCCATCATGCCGAAATCGATATAGGCCACATGGCCCAACCCTTTGGTCACGCCGTGCAGGGCGAAGAGGTTGCCTGGGTGGGGATCGGCGTGGAAGTAGCCGAACTCCAGCAGCTGCTGCAGGCCGGCGATCACTCCGGTGCGGATCAGGTCACG
>JBBASH010000123.1:0-3907 GCA_040399305.1 Cyanobium sp. | reverse complement strand
GTGATGGAAGTGCCGCCGCCGTTCCACCCGAAGCCCCTCGCCGCCTGAGCGGCCTTCGCCGCCCCCGTTCTTCTCATTCCCCTCCGCTTCACGTCCCCATGTCCGTTCTCACCGCCCCATCCGCTCCTCTTTACCCGGCTGTTTCCCATGCAGCAGGCCCTGCCTGCTCCCTGCAGCGCGTCGCACCGCAAGGTGCGCCTGGCAGATCAGCCTCCCTCTGGCAACTGGGCATCGAGGCCCAGGAGCTCACCACCACCATTGGCCAGCTGGCCGAACAACTGGAAGCCGACGACGACACCCGCGGCCAGGCCGCCTTCCGACAGCAGCAGGCCAAGCGCCTCACCGAGCTCTCCCGCTCCGATGCCTCCCGGGCCGATGCCCTGGAGGACTCCCTGGTGCTGGTGCTCACCCGGCTGCAGCCCAAAGCCACCCGCTTCTCATTCCCCAATCACGAGCTCAGCAGCCGCAAGTCCCAGGCCGTCGAGATCGACGACGAAGAAGCCCTCGATCCCCAGTGGCTGAGCTTTTCCACCACCAGCAAGCCGGACAAGGCCGCCATCAAGGAAGCCCTCAAAGCAGGCACAGAGATCACCGGCGCCCTGCTGGTCTCCCGCCGCTCCTGGCGCATCCACTAGGGGCCAGAGGCCCCTTCCATATGGGGTTTCGGTGGTATTGCCGGGGCCCCTCTTTGAACAAATCCATTCCTCTCCTCTTCTCGCTCCATCGCCATGACCGTGTCCGCTCCTTCCTCCAACGGGGCCAGCACCATCAGTCGTCCCGCAGCGCCCCGACCCATCCAAAGGCCGACATCGGCCCTGGAACTGATCCGCACCGCTGATCGGGCCGAGGGTGCTCCACCCGCAGCCGACGAATCCGCCGCGACTTCGCGAGCCCTCCCGGCACAGCCCTCCGGCTTCTCCCCCGCGCAGCTCGCCGCCCTTGCCGCCCCCCTCGATCGGGCCAACGTCCGCCAGCGGGAGCAGGGTCGCGGCCGCGTGAGCTATCTGGAGGGTTGGCAGGTGATCGCAGAAGCCAACCGCATCTTTGGCTTCGATGGCTGGCAGCGCCAGACGATCGCCGTCCGCTGCGTTGCCCAGGCCGAACGGCCCATCGGTAGGGAGCAAAAGCCCGGCTGGGGCGTCACCTACACCGCCCGGGTGCGCGTCACCGTCATCGCCGGTGGCCTGACGCCACTGGTTCGGGAGGGCAGTGGCGCCGGTCACGGCATCGACGTGGACCTAGGCCAGGCCCATGAATCCGCCCTCAAGGAGGCCGAGACCGATGCCATGAAACGGGCACTGATGACCTTTGGCAATCCGTTCGGGCTTGCCCTCTATGACAAGCAGCAGCGGCAGGTCAGCACTGCTGGAGGCCAAGGGGAGGGACCGCAGCGAGCCTCAATGGAGCGTCCTGCGACTAGCCGGCCGACGCCTGTAGCTCCAGCTGCGTCCACGGCTAGTCCTGTCCAAGGGCGCGTCCCGGCCTCGGCCCCAACTCAGTCCCGATTGAACCCGGCTGACCCCAGCCAGGCGGCGCTCAATCCAGAGACGATCCAGCACCTCCACAACACCCTCAGGGCTCTCCCTCGGCCCCTACTGGAGAGCCTCACCCGGGCGTTCCGCAAGCGGTTCCAGGTGCCCGACACCGCCGTCACCATCGCGGATCGGATCAACCAGAAGTGCCACCACGACTGGATTGAGGCGTTTCTGGTGCAGCCGCAGTGATCAGCAGTGGATTGATAACAGCGGCAACCAGGCTCCACCGGAGGTGGGGCCATATGGCATCAATCAGGACACAACAGAATCAGCGTCAAGCGAGAATCAGAAAATCCAGCGAAAGCTGGCAGAGTTGCTCAGCAAAGTGTTCTTCATGGAAGCGTCTTGGTGGTTTGGTCTAGGCAGCGGGCACCCAGTTCTCCACGTGCAGGCCAGGCACCTGGGCAAACTCGCGGGTGTTGTTGGTGATCAGCGTTGCCTGCTGGCTGAGAGCGTGGGCGGCGATCATGGTGTCCAGCGAGCCAATCGGGGTGCCGCGGCTTTCCAGATCAGCCCGTAGATCGCCATAAGCCCAGAAGGCCGGGTCATCAAACGGCAGGATCAACAAGGGTGCGAGAAACATCTCCAGCGCCTGCCGGTTTCGGGCCGAACCACTCTTGGCCACGCCAAAGGCCAGCTCGGCGGCCACCACGCTGCAGAGTCCGATCTCGCCCATGCGGTACTCCTGGAAGCGATTCAACACCTCCGCTGGCTTGGCATTGATGATGTAGATGCAGATGTTGGTATCGAGCAGAATCATGGGTTAATCACATCGCGCATCTGCTGCTCGGGCTGCTCACGGCTGAGCACAAATCCCGGCTCGAATGCCTCCAGGCCGGCCGCCAGCATCTGCCAGGGGTCATCGATCGGCAACAGCAGCACGCCATTGCCGAAATGCTTCACCACCACCTCGCTACCACGGAAGCGGTAGTCCTTCGGCAGGCGCACCGCCTGACTGCGGCCCGATTGAAACAGCTTGGCGGTGTCCATGGGCGGCCAGAATGACGGTCTCTACCAATGGTAGCCACCAAGTGGAATCCAGTCCGTGGCGGGGCAAGGATCAGTGCTGGCATCGGTTCGCAGGAGCCAGGCCGGTTGCCCTAGCCCAGCAGCTCTCGCCGAGCCTTGGGTGACATCCACTCTCTCTAGAAGAAGGGGTTGTCGGCGATCGCAGCCCGCGGCGCCGTGCAGGGGCAACGGTCAGCAGAGCAACCTCCTTCGGCCAGCCGTTCGGCGCTTGGTGGACCCGCTCCCATGACTGCTGGCCCGGCCCAAGGCCGCAGCTTCAGCGCCATCGATCCCAACCGAAAACGGGCATGCCCCCCCCAGGATGCCGGAACGATCGAGCACCTCCACAGCACCCTGCGGGCTCTCCCCCGGCCCCTGCTGGAGAGCCTCACCCGGGCCTTCCGCCAGCGGTTCCAGGTGCCCGAGGAGGCAGTGACGATCGCCGATCGGATCAACCAGAAGTGCCACCACGTCTGGACCCGTGCGTTTCTGGTGTCGCACCGGGAGGTGCGCTCTGCAAACAGCACCGGGAGGTGCGCTCTGCAGAACAGCACCAGGGCAGCAGCGGCTGAGCCTCCGCGGATTGGTGACTGGATGAGGCCAGCACCAGCCTGAACACACGAAGCTGGCTTTGGTCTGGTCTTCTCCGGTTTGGAGCTGCGCCGCTGGCGGGATCCGTCAGAATGAAGGAATGGAGAAGACAGACCGCAACATCCAGCCAACCTCGCGATCCCGTGGCTCTGTTGCCCTTGAGCCACGAGGGAGCGCACCTTCCCTGCAGAACGGTCCGGTGCAGCCGTTGAAAGGCAGGGCCGGAGCCCTTGCTGCGGTTGAGCGTCTGTATCAGGACCATGGCGATGAGCTGAAGCAGCTGGCCGATTCCTGAGCCCCAGTGGCTCGATCGCGACCTGGTCGACGCGCTTCATGATCAATCCCTGAGCCTTCATGGCGGGCTTGCTGGAGTCCGTGACGTCAATGTTCTGGAAGCCGCGATTGCCTCCCCGCGCAACCTCTGGGCCTAGGACGGGGAAGAGAATCTTTTCCGCCTGGCTGCCCATCTGCTGGTGAGCCTGGCCAAGGCGCATGCCTATAGCGATGGCAATCAACGCATCGCCAACTCCTCATGAACGAGAACCACACCGCATTCGATCAGCGCTTTGAAGCTGGGAAGTCGATCATCAATGCGCTTGACATCTCCGCCGCCAGGCGTCCGCACCTGGAGCCAAAGCCGGATCAGGAGGATGTCCGCCCACACAGCGAGCAGAAACCGATCTCCGAAAGCCCATGACCTTTGCGCCTGACCACGGTGAGGTGATGCACCTTGGCGATGGCAGCGATCATCGCGTCTTCATAGAGGGTTTCGG
>JBBASH010000122.1:0-4114 GCA_040399305.1 Cyanobium sp. | reverse complement strand
ATCCGGCTGCTCGGTTCCCCGAGCAGTCCAATAACTTACCACACTCCCTTCGGCTTAGCGGCAAAGGGGGGCAAGCGGAGCGCACTGGGAAAACAATCCTTGACTGACCCAGCCCCGGGGAGCCCCTTCCTCCAGCCTGCTGCCCCCGCTGCAGCCAAGCCGATCTCCGAGATCAGGCCTGCATGAAGCTGCCGCTCCCCTAGGGGAGCCAGTACCTCAGGCTGCCCAGGGAAGCGTTTGTCTCGTCCGTGCGATCAACGCTGAAGGGCCTTAGGCCAGCAGTGCCTCGCCCCAGGGCATGAACCGATCCAGGGTTTCCGGCCCATCAGCCACGAGCACGGGGAAATCGGTGCAGGCCAGGTCAGTGCCAGGAGGAATCGCCACGGGGCTCTGGTCCAGCCATTGCACTGAGCAGGCCAATTCGCTGAGCACAAGCCAGGAGGCCGCCAGATCCCAGATCTTGGGGGTGGCCTCGAGAGCCGCCACGGTCTGGCCCATCCCCACACTCACCAGGTTGAGGCTAGCGACACCGAGCAGGCGGATCTTGCCGGGAAAACGGCGGTCGGGCAGCTTCTGAAGCACGCCGATCGAGCGACTGCACAGGGAGGCGCAGCCCACCGGATGACTCTGCTGGGACGGAGGCAGCAGAACCTTGCCGTTCCGCCAGGCGCCACGCCCCCGCACCGCCACGATCCGCTGGCGCAGGGGCGGCACATCCAGTACGGCCAGCACCGGTTCGCCGTGCTCGAAGCGCGCCAGGGAAATGGCCCAGTAAGGAATGCCGGCGGCGAAGTTGGTGGTGCCATCGAGGGGATCAACAACCCAGTAGGCCGGCGTGAGGGGAACCCGCTGATCACCCTCCTCGCTCAACACCCCTTCCTGGGGATAGAGGCTCGCCAATCCTTCCACCAACGTTGCATCGCTCCAACGGTCACAGGCGGTGATCAGGGAACCATCCGCCTTGTGAGTGGAGGCCATGTGACCGAAGTCGGCGCGCTGCCGCTCGGCAACCCGATCGAGAAGGGCCTCGAGACCCGCCGGAAGAAGAGAGGGCCCGGCATCGGCTGCCACAGGGATCGGGGGGTACAGGGAGTCGCTCATGACCATTCCGCCGTGAGCACCTTCGCCAGGCTTTGACCCGTGTCGTGACGGAACTGGCGAACATTCACACGCTGCAGCATCAGCAGAGCCGCGATCGCAACCAAAAGCTCGATGCCCAACACCAGGGCGAAGGCGGGATAGCTGCCCACCGATCTGGGAAGGAAGCCCGAAGCGCTAAGCAAGTTGCCCAGATCGAGCAGGCCGCCGCCGATCACCTTGCCCACCGCCCTGGAGAGAGCCTGGGCCAGACCCCAAACCCCCACGAAGGTGCCGGCCACCTCCGGCAGGGTGAGATCCAGCATCAGACAGAGGGCGCCATTGGTGCCGATTCCCGCCGCCAGACCAAAGAGCACCATCACCAGCTGCAGGATGGGGACGCTGGCGGTGATCCCGCTGAGCAACAGGAGCAGCAGGCTGAAGGCGATCAACTGGCAACCGAGCCGGGCCGTGGCCAACTTGCCCAGCCAGGGGACGATCCAGAGACCCGCCACCAGCAGACCGACCAGGGTTCCCACCCCCCAGAAGGCATTGAGCTGGGCGGTGGCCGCGATGGGCATGCCGAACACCTGGGCCCCATAACTCTCGAGCACCGGATCCTGAAGGAAGAGGGCGAGCGTGAAGAGGATCAGGAACGAGAAGAAGATCAGCACCTGGCTGCTGGAACGGATCAGGGTCCAGGCCTGCCGCAGGCTGACGCCATCCTCCCGGCCCCCCCCCTGGGACAGCCCCGGGGAATCGGCGGGGGATTCCATGCCCCAGGTGGCGATCACGGTGAGGACCATCACGCCGATCGCCACCCTGGCCATGAACGAGGAAAGAATGGGTTCGAGTAGCTGTGGATCGCGGATGCCGTCCAGGGAGCGGAGGCTGAGGCTGATCAGGATCGCTCCCACCACGATGCCCACCGTGAGCATGCACCAGATCACGCCCACAGCGCGGGATCGCTCCTCCTCTCTGGTGCGGTCGATCACCAAGGCCAGGTAAGGGGTGGTGGCCAGGGAGACCGCAAGGCCGTAACAGGCGAACAGCGCCCCCAGGGCCACCACGGCCAGGGCTGTGGCTCCTGGAGAGCCCTGGTGGAACACCCGAGCCACTCTGAAGATGAGGGGCACCGCGATCACCGCCAGCCCACAAAAGAGGGCGGTGCCCAGCAACACGTAGGGAACCCTGTGGCGCCGGGCCAGCGGATGGGCATCGGAGATCTGACCGAAAAGCACCCGCGACGGTGCCACGAACTGCTCAAAGGCCAGGGAGGTGCCCACAAGCAGCCCTGGGAATCCCAGCTCGGTGAGCATCACACGGTTGAGCAGCCCGGCGAAGATCACCGCCAGACAGCCGAGGCAGGCCTGGAACAGTCCCAGCCTCAGGGTCTGGGGCAGGCTGAGGGACGGGCGGAGTGGGGTAGCGGGGAGACCTTCAGCCAAGACTTCAACGACGATTGGCCGCCGGAGGCCGCTGGGCATGGGCGGCCGGGCAGGCGGGAACGAGGGGGAGGGGCTCCACCGGGACGTCGGTGGCGCCTGGCACCACAAGCTTGTTGGCGGGGAGGCGGGGAGGCTCACAGGTGGCGATCTGATCCAGACCGGTGCGGCGCCTCAGCTCCACCAGGGCCTTGTTGTAATCGGAGATGGCGGTGGAGTAGCGGACCTCGGCCTGGGTGAGGTCGCGCTGAGTGTCTACCACCTCGCGCTGGGTGGTCACACCGGCCTGGAAGCGCAGACGGGCCAGCCGCAGGGATTCGCGGGTGGAGATCACCTCGCGGGAGGTGGTGAGGATGTTGCGGTTGTTCTTATCGAGTTCATAGAAGCTCCTTTCCACATCGGCGCGGATGGTGTTGCGCTTCTGGGCGAACAGGAAGCGGTTCTCCTGGGCTTTCTGTTTTTCCTGCCTGTAGGTGGCCTGGGCACTGCCGCCGTCGTAGATGTTCCAGTTGAGGTTCAGGCCAACAGCGTTATTGGCATTCCACTGTTTCAGCCCTGGCTCAGGAGTCGTAAGGAACTCGTATCCATAGCTGCGTCCGAAACCGAGGTTGTTCACGATCTTCAGGAAGGGTTGAACCCTGCCGAGCTCAGCATTGGCAGAGCTGTTGGCGATCGAAATATCGAGCAGGATCTGGTCGAGTTCCTCGCGGAACGCAAAGGAGGCCACGATGCTCTCCTGCAGCGATGGCAACCAGGTGCCGATCACCCTGGCCGGATCGGCGGCCGTGGGGGTGACCTCCTGCGGTAGATCGAGCAGGGCCGCCAGGGAGCGCCGGGCGATGGCCTGGATCGCTAGGGCATTGGTGAGCAGCTGCTCATCGCGGGCCAGCTGGGTTTCCGCTTCCAGCACCTCGAGCTTGGTGGCCACTCCGGCCTGGAAGCGGGCCCGGGCATCGCGCAGGCTCACCAGCGACGCCCGCACCCCCTCCTGGCCGATCTGCACCTGATCATCGGCGGTCTGGAGGTCGAAGTAGGCCAGGGAAGCCTGCAGACGCAGGTCGCGCAGACCAATTAAAAACTGGTTCTTGGCCTTCTCATATTGATCGCGAGCAATGGCGATCTGGGGGGTGCGGGTGGGGTCGATCAACGACCAGCTGGCCTGCAGCGCGGCCTGCATCTTCCAAATGTTGTCGTAAGATGTAAAACGAGGCTGACCTGTACCGGTTTGGCCAGAACTGTACTGGCGTCCAACGGTGTAAACAGGAAAGCTGCTGGTGTTGAATCCGAGCTGGGGATACCAGAGGGCGATCTTGGCACGCAGATTGGACTGGGCCTGCTCCACCTGGCTGGCGATGGCCTTGAGGTCGGGGTTGTTCACCTCCGCCAGGATCTCCACCTGATCGAGGCTGAGGGGCCGCAGCTGGGTGATGCGCACTTGGCGCGGGCGATCCGGCAAGGCGAGGGAGGCCGGCGACACCAAATCCCGGAGCTCTGGGGGCAGGGTGGTGGCCGCCGGGGGCAAAACCTTCGGGTTGGACTTGGGGCGATTGCCCTTCAGGGCGGGAGCCAGGGGCAGGGCTTCGGGCAGCTGG
>JBBASH010000121.1:0-4472 GCA_040399305.1 Cyanobium sp. | reverse complement strand
GGGGGATGGGGATTTGGATTGCACGACGTCAGGCTGTTAGAAGCAGGGTGATACTGTAGCAGTAAGATGCAAGAAGGCTGACGGGATTTAATAGTCATAGGCGTTGTTGTTACTGTCGAGCTGGAAGCCTCAAAATAAAAAGGTCTCCTTGCCCAGAGTAAAGAGACCTTTTGAAATTGAAACTTTAAGCAGCACCAAGGCTGATGAGGGGAGTTGAGGCACCAGCCTCAACCGCAATTACCAATTACAGGGTTGCCTCTCTAGAGCTATCGCCTTTGCTGGCATTAATGCGCTTCCTCGGCTGGCGGCTGAAACCGAAGGCAGCGGCGGCGCCAAGGGCGGGTAGGGGGCCGGGGACAGGTGCTGACACGGGCGCCAATTGGGCCTAGGTTACAACACTATCTTTTGGAATATATGCGGAGACATAACCACTCCCCGATGGAGGAGAGGCCCAGGATTTAATAACGGTTCCCGCGATTTCGGAGTCCCCAAAATAGGGGCCTTTCGAAAATCCAGTAGGCGGAGTGCTGCTATCATTCGGTGTGGCAAGCGATGTCCCTAAGGCGGTGGCAATGCTTTGGGCTAGTGTTGAATTTTTCCACCAAGGCATCACACCCGCCATTGGCTGGAAGCGCAAATTTACCAATGTTGCTGTTGTAGCTCACCGAAAAGGTGATCACGTCGTACTGAACGCTATCCACTGTCACCACAAGGCTTTGGCCTGACTGGCGGTAAGCGTCCCTAGCGCAGCGGCCGCCCCAAGGGCTGACTTGGCTAGCGTGGCCCAGCGGGGGCGGTAATTTGCGGAAACTGCTTGAGGCACGGGGGTTCGGCAACCCTTATGCCCTGGAAATTTACCACAATTGCACCACAAATTCACCGTGAAAAGCACACAGTCCTGTTGCTGCGCCCCTGTCCGCCTGTGGGAGCCCTGCTGGTGCACCCCGGCGTGACCCGTTCGATCGCCTGGCCAGGTCAAGCCCCGCAACGGTTTTTGCCCTCAGCGGCCAGTCCGGTCATCGCCTTGGCCAGGTCGTATGACCGTGGTCGTCCTGGCGTCTGGCTGGACCGCCCGTCTGCGGCCCTGCCGTCAAGTGGTGGCCAGCTAGGCCCGCGAAGTTTTCCGCTGCCCTCCTAATGGCAGGTAAAGGCTGTTTGGGGTGTCGAGGTACGGCCGGAAGCCGTAGCGGAGGTAGAAGGTTTTGGCCTTTTCTCCTTTGGCATCCACAATCAGCGCGTAGCCGCCCACGGACTGGCGAGCCTGCAGAGCGCGTTCGATTGCAAGGCCGATGAGCAACGCGCCGATACCTTCTCCACGCCAACGGAGCGCTCGCGCTAATCGGCCCATCCGAAAACAGGGGATGGGATAGGGGGGAAGGGGCCGGGCATCGGCGGGTTGGAGGTTGGCAAGGACGACCTCGGCTGGAGCTAAGGAGTAGTAGCCGGCGATCGTGATGGGTTCGTCTTGAGGCACCAGCACCCAGGTCTGGCTGATGCCCTTGCGCATGTTCTGGTGCGCGTGGCGCTGCAGAAAGGCATCCAACGCCGGCTCGCCGCAGGCAAAGGCAGAGCGATCGTGCCGCTTGGGATCGAGCAGTTGCTCTTCAAACACGCTGGACGCGGGTCTGAACCTGGTTCAACGCTTGCAGCAAGGCTTCGTTGGGGCGGAACGGTTCAGCCAGGGCGGCCTGGAAGGTTTCGTAGTCGCGGCGGGAGAGGGAGATGGCCCGATCGAGTTGGATGGCCTCAGCTGCCCGCTGCTTGGCGGCTAAGCGCACGAAAGCAGCGACGGAGATGCCTTCGATGGCGGCGGCTTGCTGGAGGAGTTGCTTGTCGCTGCTGGAGAGCTTCAGATCCAGGCGATCGGTGGTGGCCATCATTCCCCAGCGCTGCGAAATTGATGGTACGGCAAAAAGCAGTACCGGGGCGAAGGACTGAAGGGAGCGGCTGTGCCAGGCGGTTGTGCACGACTGCCGGCGGTCCAGGGCACGGGCCAAGTCGGCGGCGAAAACAGGAAGGCCGCCAAGGTCTCAGAGCCCTGCTATCTCGGCGCCGCGGCACATCGGCTGTGAGCCATTCAAAACTGCTGCCGCTGTGCAGCAAGAGGCCCGCTCGGGCCTTGTTTGTGGGGCTGACCGATCCCGCCGACCGCAGCCCTGCGGGCCTGCCAAAGGGTTGGATCGTGGAGACGGGGAGCCGGCTCTAGCAGGCATGGACCTGACATGGTCTTATGACCATGGTCATTTTAAAAGGACGATGGACCCGTCATCCGCACCGCTGCCCCCGGGTTCGCCGCGGCAGGTCTCGAAATCCCGCTTCAAGGCTCAGGCCCTGGAGTTGTTCCGCCAGGTGGAGGCCAGCGGTGAATCGCTCGTGGTGACCGATCACGGCAGGCCCACCCTGGAGGTGCGCCCCTATCGCCCGGCCCTGCCCGATGCCGACCCACTGGAGCAGCTGCGCGGGTCGGTGCTGCGCTTCGACGACCCGTTCGCGCCGGTTGGCGAAAACGACTGGGAGGCCCTGGCGTGATCCTGCTCGACACCCATGCGCTGATCTGGTGGGCCGACGGGGATCGTCTCCGGCTGTCCGCCAATGCGCTGGCCGCCATCGATGAGGCGATCGAGTGCGCCGGCCGGCCCGGCGGTTCCCCAGGGCTGCTGGTGTCGGCGATCAGCTGCTGGGAAGTGGCGATGCTCGTGAATCGTGGTCGGCTCGCCCTCAGCCTTGATGTGGAGGTTGGTTGGCGCTGCTGTCATCCCATCCGGCGGTGCGGTTGCTGGCCCTGGATCCCGCCGTAGCCGTTGCAGCCACGCGCCTGCCGGAGCCCTTCCACGCCGATCCCGCCGATCGTTTCCTGGTGGCCCAGGCCCGCGAGCTGGGGATTCCCCTGCTCAGCGCCGACAGCAAGATCCGCTCCTATGGCCACGTGCGCAGCCTCTGGTGACGGCAGGCCCGGCTCACGATCGCCGATGGCGCGCTGCCGTTGGCTCCAGTGGCCGGGCGTCTGCCCGCACCTCCGGTCGCTGCCGGCCGCTGCCGCAGAGGCGCTGCTGCTTCAGGCGCTTGCGCTCCAGCCGCGCCGTGACCCCCAGTTCGGCGCCTCGCCAGAGGCGATCGATCTCCGCCTCGAAGTGGGCCGCCAGCGGGGGGGAATCGATGCGGAGCAGGGTTTCATCGTTCTGGAAGGCGGCGCTGGGGCTCCAGTTGAACGAGCCGCTGATCACGCTGCGGCCATCGAGCACGGCGATCTTGTGGTGCAGCTTGTCGCCGCCGGCCAGCCGGGGTGTGCCCACCCCCTCCAGCGCCTGCTGCCAGGGGCGATTGCCAGCCTCCAGGAGGCAGCGGTGATCCGGCTGGCTGATCGCCAGCAGGTCGAGCACCTCGCTGAAGGGGCGGTTGGCGAAGCCCGGATCGGCCAGCAGCCGCATGCGCACGCCCTTCTGGTGCAGGGCCGCCATGGCATCGGCAAGGTTTTGAGCGGAGAACACGAACAGGGCCATGTCGAGCTGACCCTGCACCGCCGCGAACTGTTGCTCCAGCCACAGCAACCCATTGTTCGCATCACGGCGGCGGTGGGGGGCGAACAGCACCGTGACCGTGGTGGGGCCGATCCGCACCCGTTGGCTCGGCCCTTCGCCCTTCGCCAGCCCGAAGCGGCTGTCGGGTAATCCGCCGGGACCATCGCCCCAAAGGCGGGCGAATTCGCCGGCGAAGAGCGTTGCCAGTTCGGGGCTGTCGAAGCGCAGCAGGTGGTTCACGTTGCCCCGGGTGCTGGGGTCATCCGGATCGCCGTGGATGCAGGAGGGGCTGAAGTTGGCCGAGCCGGTCACCACCACGCGGCGGTCCACCACCATGAACTTGTGGTGCATCAGGCCGCTGCCGCGGCTGCCGTCGGCGGTGTCGTCGATCAGGGGCACGCCCCCCTGGCGCAGGATCGCCACCGCATCTCCGTGGCCGAGGGCCGCCAGCTGGGCGACACGGTGGCGCTGGTGCGGCTCCAGGGCCGCCTGGTCGTGAAGGTTGAGGCTGCTCCAGGGGGTGCTGTAGGTGTTCTCCAGCACCACCGCCACCCGCAGGCCGCGGCGCTGGGCCGCCACCAGGGCTTCGGCCACCCGGGGCAGGGACAGCTCCTGCACGGCCACCAGGATCTCCCTTTGGGCCCCCTGGATCGCCGTGAGGATCAGCGCTTCGAGGTCATCACCCTGGCGCCAGTGCCCGCTGATCGGGCTGCGATAGCGCTGGTTGGCGCGCTGGTTGAAGGCCACCTGGATGCCGGGCGGCAGGGGCAGATCGGCGGTGGGCGCCCCTTCGATGCGGGCCTTGGATGGGGCGCAGCCTCCGAGCAGCAGGGGCAGTGCCACGGCCAGGCCTGCGGTCAGGGCCGCTGTGAGCTTTGCGCTCAGGGGACTCCGCAGCTGTGTCGGTGCTCGCTTCGAGGCCTGCACCGGTTGCAGCCCCGAAACGGCCTCCTG
>JBBASH010000120.1:0-4584 GCA_040399305.1 Cyanobium sp. | reverse complement strand
GGGTCACCAGCGAGCCGAAGAGCACAAAAAGCACCAGCGCCACCACGCTCAGGCCCGGGGCGGAGACGAGCACGGCAGCGCCGGAGCGGGAGGGATCGGAGCTGGGCATGGCGGGACTCAGGGGCAAGCGCGCAGAGCAGGAAGCCAATCAGGAATCGCCGCCCACGGTGGCGATAAAAAAAGCCCCGCCGATGGCAGGGCCGCGAGGGGACTCAAGGGTTCAATCAGGCCTGGGGTGGGGTGCTCAAAGGAGCGGCAATGCGCTTGCGGAGGCGGCGACTCCAGCCGAAGGCGGCTCCGGCACCGAGCAGGGGGAGGGGGCCGGGAACGGCGGCTCCTGATGGAGAAGGGGGGCCAATGAACACCTGAATTGTTTCAGTGGTGCCGGTAAGAGACCATGTGCCGATCAGCCCCGTTGTGGTGAAGCCAAGCCCTGCAAGAGTTTGGCCATTAAATGTGGCACTGCTGACAATTGGAGAATTCGACGTGTAACTATCTTCGAGCCTAAGGCCAGAAACGTTCCCGTAGAGAACGGTGGCTATTCCAGAGACGCAGTTTGCAGGAGTTATGCTGACGGTACCATTAAAGCTGGTGGGACCTGTAATAGCCCACTCGGTACCTGCTACATCAACTCCCGTGCAAAGTGCTGCAAGACTTGAAACGATTAATCCGTTGATACCGCAAGGATTGCTCCCAACAGGTATTGCAAGGGTTAAGTCGAGAGCGCCGTTAGTCTGAACCACGACGTTTCCCGCAGATTCAAAAATGTTGTAGATCAGAACCGCCTTGGCCTGCCCCTGATTCAACAGCAGCGCAGCCGGTGCGACCAGTAAAGGTGTCAAGCGCTTGCAGCGTTGGGCGAGAGTGCGAAGCGGCATGTTCACTGCAACGGCAGGCAAATTTGCAGTAAGAATGCCCCCCCGCAAAAAAATCATGCTCCTGAGGCCAGTGAAGAGATTGGCACGTGCAATGGCCGTTTCGGGCTCTCGGTAGGTGCCTGTTCTGGGGCGCCTCAAAGCTACCCGTGCTCGCGGGTGTCCTCCCATCCCCTTTCAGCTGAATCATCCTGGTGCGGCTCCATCGGCAGGGGCCACCGTGATTAGGCTCTGTCCTGGCTGGCTGGATCAGCGTCACCGCTATGCCGAACCCTGCTCAGGGTGACGTGAGCGGGCGGGGCCGGCAGCCGCTCAGCGAGAAGCCAGGGCAGGAAATCAGCCTAGATTTGAGCATTCGCCGTGCTGGCCTTGGCCGATCGATCGGCGGACTGGGTGGAACAGGCCTCGCGCGATCTGGAGCAGGCGGAGCAGTCGATGCAGGCCTGGGGCCACACCCTCACCCGGCTCTGGGCGGTGCCACTGCCGCAGGAGTGGCGGCCGGCACCACCCGAAGGCCTCGAAGACCGGCTGCGGCTGCTGGATTCCGCCCAGCGCACCGCTGCCCATCGGCTTGTGCCGATCGGCTGGTGACGATCTGCGGGCGTTGCCAGAGCACAACCAAGCCACGCTGGTCAGCCTGGCTGGTCGCCTGCGGGGGGATGGAGCGCCACTCTCCCCCGCGCTAAGGTCACGGTGTGTAGGAACACCATGCAGGCCTTTTCGATCCGCCAGCTCAAGAGCAATCCCTCCACGGTGCTGCGGGCCGCTGAGCAGGACGCGATGGCCCTGGTGACCAGCCATCAGCAGCCCACGGCGCTGGTGGTGGCGCTCGATCGTCTCGGCCTGCCCGATCCAGCGGCGGTGCGCTCGGGGCTTGCCCTTTCCCTGTTCCGCTCCGGATCCATCTCCGTGGCCAGCGCCGCCCGGGTGGCGGATCTGCCGCTGCCCCGCTTCCTGGAGATCCTGGCCGCCCTGAAGATTCCTGTGGTGGAGGGAGACACGGCCGACCTCCAGGACGATCTGGCGACGGCCCGCCGCTGGCTGCATGGGGGCGCCTGAGCCTTTGCGGCTGGGCACGATCAGGGTGGTGATCGCCGATGCGGGTCCACTGATCGGCCTTGCTCGCATCGGGCGTCTGGATCTGCTGCGCGCCCTCTTCGGCGGCGTGACCCTCACCGCCGTGGTGGCGGCCGAGATCGGCATCGATCCCAGGCCCGGTGCCTCGGCCATCGCCGAGGCCCTGGCGGCGGGGTGGCTCAGCATCGCC
This sequence comes from Cyanobium sp., assembly GCA_040399305.1. Classification (GTDB taxonomy): domain Bacteria; phylum Cyanobacteriota; class Cyanobacteriia; order PCC-6307; family Cyanobiaceae; genus Cyanobium. Next base: position 2,442 of record JBBASH010000120.1, on the reverse strand, counting down.
AGCCCCTCAGGTCTCCCCGACATCGAGCCCCTGAATCCCGGCGTGGACCCCGGCGAGCGCAGCACGATCGCCCTGGCTCTGCACTGGCGGGCCGCTGGCAAGCAAGTGCTGGTGATCGTGGACGACCGCTGCGGCAGGGCGGAGGCCCGAATCCGGGGGCTCTCGATCCTTGGCACCGCTGCCGTCATGGTCCTGGCGAAGGAGCAGCGGCTGATTCCCGCCTGCGCGCCGTTGCTGGTGGCGCTGCGGGAGGAGGGGTATTACCTCAGCGATGGGCTGGTGGCCGCCGTGCTCGCGGAGGTTGGTGAAGCCTGAGGGCAGCTGCGGGCCTTGTGGGGCTGGCTCCCGCGCACGCCGCCGCTGAGCAGCATCGGGCCCTGCAGCTTCTGGAGCTGCTGGTTCAGATCGGCGTTGCTGGCTGCGCCGGCCACGGCCAGCTCGCTGCAGAGGCGGGCGCGGTTGTTCAGCTGTGGATCGTGGGGGCCGATCTCAGCAGCGATCTGGAGCAGGGCCAAGCCGAGCAGGGGGAAGGCGGCGGTATTGATCAAGGTGCCAGCGAAGCGCACCTGCCAGGCGGGATCGAGCAGCTGCAACGGGAACAGGGCTGGGGCCACCAGCGAGGCGAAGAGCACAAACAGCACAAACAGCACCAGCGCCACCACACTCAACCCCGGGGCGGAGAGGAGCACGGCAGTGCTGGAGCGGGAGGACTCGGAGCTGGTGGGCATGGCAGACCTCAGGGGCTGGAGCGCCGAGCAGAACGCAGCGCAGGAATCGCCGCCCATGGCGGCCACAAAACAGCCCCGCCGAGGGCAGGGCCGGGAAGGCAATTAGGGCTGCTATCAGGCCTGGGGCGGGGTGATCAAAGGAGAGGAAATGCGCTTCCGCACGCGGCGACTCCAACCGAAGGCGGCAGCGGCGCCGAACAGGGGCAGAGGGCCAGGAACCGCCGAGGGAGTGCGCAGGTCAAGAGCCGCAACCTCGGCCTCTGTAAGCACGTTGTCAAAGATACGCAGGCCCGCCACAGATCCTAAGGAGCTTTCAGTTCCACCAGTAAAGACATCGTCCTGGAAGATGTTAAGTAGGTTGGCCGCTGATATGACGCCCAAAGAAGAAGAATCGCTGAATGTGAACACCGGGGTTCCATCCAGATACGCGGTCATCAAAGCGGTGGAGCCGTCTCGGGTGAGCACGACTTCAAAGAAAGTTCCGGGGCCAACCGTGGGGCCACCGAAATTTGCAATATAAAAATAAAGCTGGCCATTATGTGTATAGAGCCCATTGTCTACGGCGAGGTTCTGGAAGTCGAAGATCTTTCGCCACTCAGTTATATCATTAAATTGCAACAGAGCCGCAATCGTATAGTTGTTGCTAATCAGGCCCGTCGTGTTCAGCGACAGGCCCTGCTGTATGCCGAAGTTGTAAACGGTGGTGGGGGTGCCACCGATACTTGCTGAGGAGTAGGAGCCCAGAACGAAGGGAACCAGATCGGGGGCTGAGGGGATCGTGCTGGAGAGCGTGTTCTGGAACTGATAATTGGCCACCACCGCTGCCTTGGCCGGCAGAGCAGCCCCGAGGGCTCCATAGGCCGGCGATTGTGGCTCCAGCCAGAGGGGCAATGGCCGGGGAACGCTTATTCATTGCCCGGATGAATATTTAATTAACTTTTATATCTTGCCCTCCCCCGAAAAACTGCGTGTTGATTTGCGCCACTTAGGCAATTGGCATGTGCATTAGTCCTTTGTTGATTTGGTGGGCCTAAAGGGGCTCCACTTTCCAATGCCATCCATGCCCTAGAGACTGGCTCTCCCAATCAGCAGTATTGCGATTCCACAGAGTGGTCAGGAGTTCTTCGTCCCGACTGGCCTGATGCGCCAAGCAGCGGCGCCCATCGATGGCAGGGCAAGCGAGCTGTTACTGGCGTGGTGCAGACCGGTGGACTCGGGATTCCGTTGCTCGCAACCGCCAACAAGATCCATGCCGATACACACGAGGCATCAGCCGCCCGCCAATCCCAAAGCGGCCCTTAGCGCCTGCTCCAGAGCGGCCATTTCATCCTCGCTGAGCCGGGTGAGGGGGCCTTCGCCGATGCGGTTGCGATCCAGGGCCCGGGGTTGCTCCGCCATGGCCCAGCACTCGCGCAGCAAGCGGTCGCGGGCGGGGATCAGCACCCGCAGAGCTTCGGCGCCGTGGCGTCGCTGGCTGGTGAGGGGCACCACCAGCAAGGTGGCGAGGCCCGCTTCGGTGAGCGCATCGGCCTGGATCACCACCACCGGCCGCACCTTGCCTACTTCAGCGCCCTGGTTGGGGTTGAGGCGTGCCACCCACACCTCACCGCGGCGCATCAGCGCCACCACGGTTCAGCCGAGGTCGCGGTCGCGGTCGCAGGCGCCTCAGCCCCGGCCAGGGCCTCGTTCTCCGCCATCAGGAAATCGGCGGCCA
>JBBASH010000119.1:0-4758 GCA_040399305.1 Cyanobium sp. | reverse complement strand
TGGTGGCCGTGCTGATCCCGGCCGAGGCGATTGCTGTTTTGACATCCGCCACCAGTCCGGTGAGTGTCGTCACGGCTGTCGCATCCACAACCGCCGTGGTATTGACATCAATGGTGTTCAGATCTGTTGCTGCAGCCGTTCCGGCAGAAACCGTCACGGCTACACCGGGGACAGTCGTGATGCCACTGACACTTAAGGCAGTGGCAAGATCAGCTGCCGTACCTGAAATACTTGTGACAGAGTTGGCATTAATGGCTACGCTCGTCTTGCCATCAAGGGTATTGAGATCCGAAGCTACAACGCTGGTGTCATTGAGAGTGAGAGCCTCATTACCGAGACCAGTAAACTCTGACGAACCATAGACCCAGTTGAAATTAGTTAGCGCACCTGTCATCGAAGTGACAGCCGAAACATCGATAGAACCACTAGTTCTAGAAGCAATAGTCCTTAATGTTCCGGCAGCTGATGAAGAATTCGTTACAGCAAGGTTTCCTGTAAAACTCGGACCTACTGAAGCGCTGCCAAGCAGCCTAAAATCAGTCGCAGACAACACAGCACCACTTGATATCGTAATATCAAGAAGACCAAGATTGCCAGTAAATACACCAGAACTGTCGAAAGCGCCAGTTTTGGTTCCCGATACCGTAATGCCGCTTAAATCAGCACTCAGGGTGGACGAGATCGCTGTGACGGCTACATTGCCGGCGCCAGTAATCGATGTGCCGTTAGCTCTGGCAGCAGTGATTGTGGCTGTAAAGCCTGAAGCAACACTCAACGTATCAGTGCTTGCTGTGAATGTCGCGGCATCAAAACCCGCCTGATTCCATGGGTTGCCGGCAGAACCATCGCCATCCCCAGATGTCGGTGAGCCAAAAAAGTAACTCGCCATCAGCCCAGCCCTCCTTGCGCCGTCGACGCTCGGCCCAACCCACTGCCGGTGGTGGAGCCAAAGGTGAAGAGGCTGCTGTCTCCCTGGCCCCAGTTACTGCAGCCATCAACCATCAGCTGATGGCTCCGATAACGCCATCGCGATCGAGCACCGGGAAGCAGACAAGCCGACACCACCCGAGCCACCCGAGGGTCACCGATCAAGAGTGGAGTGATGCAAGACATGTGCTGAGCCGAGTGATATGGGGACGTTGGGCGAACCAGAGGCGGAATCATGATCCCCTCACCGCCGAAGAAGGCGTACCAACCCAACCACCGGTGGTGCCACCAAACGCGATGTTGTCCTTGCTGAGGCTGCCGTTGCCAGCGATATTGATCGTGCCCATCGTGATCGTGCCGCGGCGCCAATCGCCGTCGGCGTCGTAGAGGAGCTGGTGGGTGTCGGTGGCGTAGGCGATGTTGGGGGAGCCGATGCCCATCTTCTGGATGTCGGCCAGCGAGCCCACCACCACGCCGATCCGGTTCGAACCGGCCGAACCCTCCTGCACCGAGAGGGCACCGGTGTTGTCCACACCGAAGATGGCCCCCTGCGTGCGCCAAAGCTGATCGGTCATCGCCGCCAGGGCACTATTGATCTGCACCACATCGCCGCCGGCACCGGCCTGGAAGTTGTTGATCGTGTCCACACCACCGATCAGCGTGCCGCTGGCATTGCGCACCTCGCCGCTCGACCACACCGCCTGCTTCTGGGCCTCCGAGAGGCTCTGCCAGTAGTTGCTGCTCTGCAGGGTGCTGTTGGTCTGGTCGTCGGTGGTGGCGGTGAGGGCGGCGGCGCCTTCGCTGAGCAGGAAGGAATCTCTGCCGCTGCCGCCTTCAGACATGTCGATCCCGAGGCCGCCATCAAGTTGGTTACCAGTGCCGTTACCGGCCTTGAGGTTGTCGTTGCCGAGGGAGCCCCAGTAGCTCACGTCCTCAGAGGCACCATTCACCCTCAGCAGGTCGTTGTCCATGCCGCCCCAGAGGGAGGAGTTGCGGGCCCGATCGAGATCGATCGAATCGTTGCCCATCGCCCCCTCAAAGGCGCTGCCATTGCTGGAGCCGCGCACGCTGTCGTTGCCGAGGCCACCATCGAAGGAGCTGTTGCGGATGCCATCGAAGCCGGCCGGATAGGTGCCATCACGGGCGGAGCGATCGAGGAACACGCCGGCATCCAGCACGCCATCGCCATTGGCATCCTCATTGGCCTCCACCTCATTGAGCACCGTGCCGAACAGCAGGTCGTTGCCCATGCCGGTGGCCACCCATGTGCGATCAAGGCCGGCCGCATCGGGCTGGGCCGCGTTCGCCATCGCATAGCCCTGGCTATTGGCGAAACCACCGGAGGCCAGGATCGAATCATCGCCCCGGCCGCTGAAGATCTGGCTGCCAGATATACCGATACCCTGCAGGCTGCGCAGCGCTGCGGTTGCGGGATCCTGCATCAGGCCCTGCACGGCCTCACCACGGATCGTGGCCAGGCCACTGCCGCTCACCGTGCTGTTGAGGCTGGGGGCGCCGTAGATCAGGGAGCGATCCACACCGATGGCGCTGGCGTAAAGATCCAGCTGCTGCAACGGCGCGGTAGACCCCCCCTCCAGATGCAGGGAGGCGGTGGCATCACCGCCGATCTGGGCGCTGTTGTTGCCGCTCCCCCTGGGAACCGCCTTGATCAGCGAACGCTCCAGGCCCACCGCATCGGCTTTGGCGCTGGCGTTGAGGCTGAATTCGGGGGCTCGGAGATTGAGGGTGGCATCGGCACCGACCGTGGCCAGGGGCTGACCAAGGATGGAAGTGCTGGGGGAGGAGCCGGCCCCGCCGCCCTCCACACCACGCACCACGGCGTTGGCGGTGAGGTTGCTGGTGGGGATGTCGCCATCGGTGGGACCGAGGGCGGAAAGATTGGTGGCGGTGGCCGCCGCACCAAAACGTTTGGCCGCGGTGCCAATCAGCAGGGCGCCGCCAACGCGGTCGAGATAACTGAGATTGGCCAGGCCAATGTTGGTGGCCTCGGCGGTGGCGGTCTGGTCGCCACGGCTCTCGGCCCGGGCTGAGGCTTCCGCCACGCCCTGCACCAGACCCCCACCCGAGCGGATGAAGAGGTTGGTGGAATCAAACAGCTCGGAGCCTGGGACGCTCTCGTAATAACGGGAATAGCCAGCGCCCAGGCCTTGGGCCAGAGCGCTGGCGAGAACCGGGCCCACACCTTCAATGGTGCGGGCGGTGGCGATCGCTGCGGGATTGACCTGCAGCTGCAGGCCCGTACCACCGACCACAATCGAGTTGGGGTCAAACCGAAGGGCAATGGCCCTTGAGAGTGCGGTGGAAACGGGCTGATCGGCCATGAGGTGGAAAACGACGGGGAATAGAAAGGAAGGGAAACGGCCATAAGACCGTTTCCCGTAACCGTCGGTGATCAGGCGCTGGCGCTGCCGCCGGCGGAGCTGGCGGTGGTGAGCGTGGTGGAGTTGGCACCGGCAATCAGGTTGCCGCTGCCAATGATCTGCACGTTGTAGCCGGAGAGGCCCACAGCGTTGCTCACGGCGGTGGCCGTAGCGGCACCAGCCACCGTGCTCGCGGTCACCGTGTTGCTCAGGGTGGCCTGGGCGTTCACGTTGCCGGAGGTCACGATGGAGTCAACGGTGGGGCCACCACCGAGGATGCCGTTCACGTTGACGGAGCTGGTGCCATTGGCGGCACCATCCACCGAGGTGGCGGCACTGTCGAACTTGCCGAAGCCGGTGCCCACGATGTTGTTCGTGCCCACCTGGCCGCCGATGATGTCGACGTTCTGGATACCAACGATGTCGGTGGTTCCGATGCCGGCAGTGTTGTTGCCGATCCCGGTGGTGGCGTTACCACCGATGCTGCTGGCGATCACCCTGGCACCGCCATAGGCACTACCGAAGACGTCGCCGTCATTCGGACCCGCCGTGATCGCGGTGCCGGCGGTGGAGTTGGCGCCGGAGGCGCCGAGGATACCAACGGTATCGAAGCTACCGAAGGCGTCTGCCGTTCCGTTGGTGCTGCCGACTGAGCCGGTGGTGGTGGCCACCACGTCCACCTGGTCGGTGAGGGTGGAGCCGGTGAGGGCACCGGTCACCGCAAGGCCGGTGACGTTGCCGCTGCGGCCGATGGTGATATCGGAAGCAGCGTTGTTGAGGTCGAGACCGGTGGTGGTGACCGCGGCGGTACCGGTGGCATTGCCGTTCACGGTCTGGGCGGTGGCACCACCATTGGTGAGCGCCTGACCCAGCACGTTGCCGCTGCCGCCGATCACCGTGGCGTCACCGGTGCCGTTGTCGATGCCGGTGCCGGTGAGGGTCAGCGCGGCAGCGGCGTTGTCGTCTCCGGCCGTGGTGTCACCCACGTTGGTGGCCGTTGCCGTGCCACTGAGGGTGGAGAGGGCGGTGAGGTTGCCGTCGCCACCGATCGTGGTGGTGGTGTCCAGCACGCCGGTTGCCACTTGCAGCGCATTGGCGGTGGCGACGGTTGCTGCGGGTGTAAGGCTGCCGCTGGTAGAGGCAGCGGCGGTCACCGTGGAGGTGGCCTGACCGAAGATCGTGCCGGCGTTGTCGCCCACCGTCAGGTCGACGCCGTCGATGCCGGTCACACTGGTGGCGCTATTACCGGCGTCGGCGGTGGCGTTGGCACCGACGCTGGAGGCCGTAGCACCGAGGGTGCTGCGGGCATCGAAGATCGCGCCGCCCACCAGATCGTTGCCCACCACGATGTCGGTGGCAGCGGTTTCGTTGCCAAAGGCGCCGGTCACGTCTGCGCCCAGACCAGCGGCCGCCGTGCTGGCACCGCTCACGTTGGAGGCGGTGGCGGCAC
>JBBASH010000118.1:0-4917 GCA_040399305.1 Cyanobium sp. | reverse complement strand
GAGGCGATGGTGAAGGCCAAGGTGGCTTCCGGCCGCTACACCTCCGCCAGCGAGGTGGTTCGCGAAGCACTGCGGCTGATGGAGCGGCAGGATCAGCTGAGGCTGTGGCAGTTTGAGCAGTTGCGTCGCGACATCCAGGACGGGCTGGCAAGCGGAGAAGCTGAGGTCTGGAACCCGAAGGCGATCAAGGCCGAAAGGCGCCGCAGCTTGGGGGCCCAAGCCAATTTCAGCCTGAGCGAGTGAACCTGAGGATGAACGGGGGCTATCGGCATGAGCGAAAACACGGAACCATCTCCAGCCTCGGATCTGATTCTGTATCAGACAGAGGATGGCAAAACCCGCATCCAGTGCCGCTTTGAGGATGAAAGTCTCTGGCTCACGCAGGCCCAGATAGCGGATCTCTTCCAGACCACACCACAAAACATCACTCAACATATCAAGGCGATTTACGAGGAGGGAGAGCTTAGCGAAGATTCAACTTGTAAGCCGCTCTTACAAGTTCGATCCGAAGGAGGACGGCAAGTCAAGCGCACACTGACCCATTACAGCCTGCCCATTATTTTGGCTGTTGGGTTTCGCGTACGCAGCCAGCGAGGCACGCAGTTTCGTCAATGGGCGAATGAGCGTCTGAGCGAGTACCTGGTCAAGGGCTTCGCCATGGATGATGAACGCCTGCGCCAGCCCGTGACATCTGGATTGCCAGACTACTTTGATGAACTGCTGGAGCGGATTCGTGACATCCGTGCCAGTGAACAGCGCTTGTATTTACGCGTGAAGGACATTCTGGCCCTGGCTGCGGACTACCAGCCTTCGGACTTGCAAACACAGACGATGTTCAAGACCGTCCAGAACAAGCTGCACTTTGCCGTGACCGGCCTGACGGCTCCCGAGATCATCGCTCAGCGCGTCAACCCCGAGCTACCCAACATGGGCCTCACCAGCTGGAGTGGAGCACGGGTTATCAAAAAAGATGTGAAGGTGGCCAAGAATTATCTCAATGAAGCTGAGATTAAGGAATTGAATCGGATTGTGGGGATGTTTCTCGACTTTGCCGAGGACCAGGCGCGTCGCCGCAAGCAGGTGTTCCTGAACGATTGGCCTGAGCGCCTGGATGCTTTTCTTTCCTTCAACGATCGCGATGTGCTGCCGGGGCTCGGCAGCGTCTCCCGTGATTCAGCCGAGCAGCGGGCCTTGGCCGCTTATGAGCAATTCAACGAGCGCCGCCAGCTCGCGGCAGAAGAGCATGGCGCGGTGGATGCCATGGCTGCCCTGGAGGATGCGGCGCGGATGGCGGAGCAGCGCAGCACAGGCCGAGAGAATCAACCATGAGCTTCCCCCATTACCCGGCCTACAAGCCCAGCGGCGTGGAGTGGCTGGGAGAGGTGCCGGAGCATTGGCAAGAGAAACCTCTCAAAACGATTACCAGCATCAACGACGAGGTGCTATCTGATTCTCTAAGCCCGGACTATGAGATTGAGTATGTAGACATTGGCTCAGTGAGTCTGGCTAATGGGATTGAGAAGACAGAAACGATGCCCTTCAGCGACGCCCCTTCCAGGGCTCGCAGAATCCCAAGAGATGGAGATGTACTAGTCTCAACGGTCAGGACTTATCTCAAGGCGATTGCCCCGGTTGTAAACCCGCCATCAAATCTGGTGGCCTCTACGGGGTTTGCAGTAGTCAGACCTCGTCACGGGCTTGAACCTGGATTCCTGAAATATGCACTGCAAGAGGAGCACTTTATTCAACAGGTGATCTCAAGATCAACAGGGGTCAGCTACCCAGCGATAAATGCTTCTGATGTAGCCAAAATATCACTCAACCTGCCAGGTTCATCCGAGCAGCTTGCAATCGCCACCTTCCTCGACCACGAAACCGCCAAGATCGACGCCCTGATCGCCGAGCAGCAGCGCCTGATCGAGCTGCTCCAGGAGAAGCGCCAGGCCGTGATCTCCCATGCCGTGACCAAGGGGCTGAATCCGGACGCACCGATGAAGAATTCGGGGGTGGAGTGGCTGGGGGAGGTGCCGGAGCATTGGGAGGTAATGCCACTCAAGAGAATTGTCGAAATGCAAAGCGGAAATTCAATCACAGCCGAGACGATTGAGCCTGCAGGCGCATATCCAGTTTATGGCGGAAACGGGCTTCGTGGCTACACATCGTCCTTTACGCATAGCGGAGAGTTCGTTCTTATCGGTAGACAAGGGGCTTTGTGCGGAAACATAAATTACGCAACCGGCAGATTCTTTGCTTCCGAGCATGCAGTTGTTGCAACAGCCCACAAGTCTGTTGAAGTTACTTGGCTTGTGGAGATGATGCGCACGATGAATCTGAATCAATATTCCGTTTCTGCGGCTCAGCCAGGTCTTTCAGTCGAGTTAATTGGCAATGTAAGAACCATTTACGCACCCTTTGAGGAACAGAGAAGACTGGCAGGTTTTCTCAGCGATCAGAGTGAGTCTTTGGCTGGTCTTTCTACAGAGGCTTTCAAGGCAATCGATCTTCTCCAAGAACGCCGCTCCGCCCTGATTTCCGCCGCCGTCACCGGCCAGATCGATGTGCGCGGGCTAGTCCTTGAGGCTGAGGCTGCATGAGCAGCCCCTCAAGACGATCCAGATGTCCTGCCCAGCGGTGAACTCAGGCAAGAGACAGATAGGCTCTCTGCTCAAGAATTTTGCAGAAGCTGCACCGGATAAGCGGAGAAGAGTTGATCAACAGTCATCAATGTGAGCTCATGCTGTTTCGCCTGCGCAATCAACAGACGATCAAACGGATCACGGTGAATCGGTGAAGCTCAGCCAAATGAACCATTGCCCCCTCGTCAACTGGCAGCGCCGCGATTCCATGGGCTGTTCGCTGTTGCGGAAGATAGGTTGCCGGTAGAGTAGAGAGGGAGAGTTTGCCGAGGCCGTGCTTAATCACCGCTTCCCAGACAGAGATTGAACTCAGAAAGACATCATTCGATGCATCCTGGGTGGCCGCCCGAAATGATTCGGGCAGCTTGGGGTCGGCAGTGATGTACCAAAGAAAGACGTCCGTATCCAGCAGTAGCCTCATCACACCTCAAAATCCTGCAGCAGGCTGTCAGGAAGTGGAGTATCAAAGTCGTCTGGGACGCTGAACGCTCCAGCCGCCAGGCCGAAGGGACGTAAGGAGGATTGAGGCTGCGGGATGGGTCGCAGTTCAGCGACTGCACGGCCCCCGCGCACAACCAGAACCCGTTCGCCAGCTTCCACTCGATCCAGCAGCGCGGCTGGATCGTTTGCCATTTCCTGCGGACTGATATTGGTCATTTTGTCAGTTTACCGGCCAGATCGATGTGCGTGGCTTGGTGCCCGAGGCCGTGGCTGCATGAGCAGCACCCCGTCGTGGATACGGAGGGTTCGGCTGAGCGACTGAGGGTCGATCAGGACAAGTCCAGCCAGCCCCTCAGGGCCAGATCCAGCTCGATCAGCAGCTGGGGCTCCAGCTGCCCCACCACCGTCCCCAGCGCCTGGATCGACACGCTGAACAGCTTGTCCACCATCAACTGCGACGGTTTCTGCAGGCCATTGCGTGGCGAGGGAGTCACCGCAATCCGCACCAGCGGGGCCTCGACCACTGAGCTGGTGACAGGACACAGCGTGACGCTGGGATGGGCCTGCAGCCAGCGCTCGGCCTGCACCACCACCGCTGGCCGTGGCTTGCCGGAATACACCCCAGCACTGGCGACGGTCACCACCGTTCCTCGGCGCAGGCCCGCTACCAGCGCTGCCGCAGCTTCTGTCATGCGGTCCAGTCGCTCCAGTCCGGCACCCGCTCGCTCCAGTTCGGGGCCTCCAGCTCAGCCAGGAGTTGCGACTGGCGGCGGGCTTCCCCATCGTCACCGTGTCGGAGCAGGTACTGGCTGATGGCCTCGCGGATGCAGGCACTGCGGCTCTTACCCAGTTGATGTGCCAACAGGTCGAGCCTGCGCTCCAGCTCGGGCTCCATTCGCACACCGATCACCATGGCGCCGTTCGTGCAACGGTTCGTACAACAGCTTAGGTGCCTTGGCTGGGGGCGGTGCTGGCCCTGCGCTGCCAACGGCTGGACCGAAGAGCGGCTGAGACAGACCGCCGCGATGGTGGCACTGGAGAAGGGGTGGGCAATGCCTGTCCGGTTCGCGCCCACGCCTTTGCTGCAGCGTCCAAGCCCATGCCCGATCCCGAGGGTCCTGTCAGCCAGGAGCGTGCGACTCCGCCAGAATCGATGAATTCTCAGCGTCCCTGGCCCGGCCTCGATCGGCTCGGCCTCATCCAGGCCATCGGTGGCCTGCTCCTCGGCCTGATCGCCCTGTTCTCCTCCTATGACCACGTCAACATCGCCGGCCGCAACCTCCCGCTCCAGCAGCAATGGGGAATCCTGTTCATCGCTGCCTCGGTGGCGACAATTTTTGTCGATGCTGAACTGGCGACCCGTACGCGAGATCGAGCGGCAGACAAGGCTGATCGAGCAGCGTACGAAGCAGACCGAGATCGAGATCGCGCAGCTCGAAGCCGAAAGCGCCAGGTGGAACGCCTTGAACGCCTCCATACAGCGGCTGTGCTTTCCGCCCGAGTCCAGCTCGACCCCTCCGCCATCAACCGAGCCCGATTGCGGGCCTTCCTCGCCTTGATCAGCGGTGAGTTCCCGCCGGAGACTGGCGAGAACGGTGGCTGAGCACAACAGAATCCGGCCGGGCCTAGCTCGGCCGATCTCTCCCTGCAGCACAGCTCTGGCCTAGTCGTTCGTCCTGCAGGAGTTGCCGTGCGGCCTGGGCCCTGCTGGGTCGCACCGCGAAAGACTGGCGCGAAGGGAAGAACGCCCAAGGGCTCAGCTTCATGGAGCCAGGTGAAACGGGGCCCCCAAGCACAACGCCCCAATCTGACTAACGTGCTAGCAGAGAGCAAGCAGCAG
>JBBASH010000117.1:0-4956 GCA_040399305.1 Cyanobium sp. | reverse complement strand
TCTCAGAGGGCAGATCGAGGTCCAGTCCAGCCACCCGAATCTCCTGCAGCTGCCCCTGCCCCTTCCCAGCGGCCGCTCTGGCCGGATTCTCAGGGCCCAGTCCATCCTTCTGCGCCGCGCCGATCTCGAGCTGGAGCAACCCCGGTTGCGCACGGTGCGGAGCCGGCTGCAGCAGCTTCGCCAGGAGGGACGCAGAATGGCCCAGTTGTACCACCGCCTTCAACGGCGGATCCAGGCGCACGAGGCCGAAGCATTGTGGTTGCAGGACATCCGCTCGATGCGCCCGGGTCCGGACCACCCCTCCTGAACCCCCTGCGGGGGGCTTCGCCTGCACCGCTGCCACCACCGAAGGTGTCGCTACGGCCCGGTTCCGGCGATGCTCAGCCGTCTGTCACCACTCCCGGTTCCCTGGAATCGTGGTTCGCCTCCCTGCAGCAGGCCTGCAGGCTCGAGGCCGAGCGTGGCTTCGGGGATCTGATGGGCCGCCAAGAAACCTTCTCCAGTTTCGTGGCCCGCAATCTCGAGGCACCTCCATCGGATCTCACCCCGGATGCGGTGCGTTCCCTCGCGCCTCTTGCCGCTGCCTTCAGCCGATACCGGCTGGAGGATCTGGCCCGCCGTCAGCATTTGCTCCGCCAGCTGCGCCAGGGGCTCCATCAGGTCAGGGTCCAGAGTCGACCGGCGCTACCGGCGGCTCCACCTCGCCTGCGACTGCTGAACACCCCCGGCGGGCCCGAAAGCGGTGACACTCCCCAGGCGCGGGCAAGCGGCTCCAGCCTGCCGCCGTCAAGTCCCTATGCCAGTGCCAATTCATCGGGATCACCTGGCCCGACAGAGCGTTCTAGCCGCTCCCTCCTGGCCGGCACACCCCTGGCCGAGGTGCCCGGCATCGGTCCACGCACCGCCACCCAGCTGGCCGGCCTCGGTCTGCTGGTGGTGGGGGATCTGATCGCCCATTACCCGCGCGACTACCTGGATTACGCCAACCTGGTGCGCATCGTGGCCTTGGTTCCCGGTCGGACCGCCACGGTGGTGGCCACGGTGCGGCGCTGCCATGCCTTCAGCAGTCCGCGCAACCCCAATCTCTCGATTCTCGAGCTCCATCTGCAGGACAGCACGGGTCGTCTCCGGGTCAGCCGTTTCTTAGCCGGCCGTCGCTTCAGCAGCCCGGGCTGGCTGAAGAGCCAGCAGCGCCAGTTCCCTCCAGGCACCACGGTGGCGGTGAGCGGCTTGGTGAAGGAAACGGCCTACGGACCGGCTTTTTCCGATCCCCTGCTTGAGGTGCTAGAGACTGCGGGGGCGCCGGTCCGCTCCCCCCTGATCGGCCGGCTGGTACCGGTTTATGCCCTCACGGAGGGGCTCCGTGCCGAAACCCTGCGCAAGGCCGTGCAGGCGGTGCTGCCCCACCTCGAGCGCTGGAGCGATCCCCTGCCGGAGGCCTTGCAGCAGCGGCTCGCCCTACTGCCCCGTCAGCGGGCCCTGCGGGGCATCCACCAGCCCACCGACCAGGCGGATCTGCAGGCCAGCCGGCGGCGCCTGGTCTTCGATGAGTTCCTCCTGCTGCAGCTGGGTTTGGCCCAGCGCCGCCAGAAGCTCCGAAAACGCCCCGCCCTTGCCCTGGATCCCCCCCCCGGGGGGGCCGATCTGGTGGGCCAGCTGCGAACGATCCTGCCATTTCCCCTCACCGGCGCCCAGGATCGCGTGCTGGCCGAGATCCGCCATGACCTGGCCCGTCCCCAGCCGATGGCACGGCTGCTCCAGGGGGATGTGGGCAGCGGCAAGACCGTGGTGGCCCTGGCTGCCCTGCTCTGCGCCATCGAGGCCGGCTGCCAGGGCGCCCTGATGGCTCCCACCGAGGTGCTGGCCGAGCAGCACCTCGCCAAGCTCGCCCACTGGCTGCCCCAATTGCATGTGAGCTGTGCCCTGCTCACCGGCTCCACCCCGGCCCGAAGGAGGCGAGAACTGCTGCAAGACCTGATCAACGGCCAACTCCAGATCCTGGTGGGCACCCATGCCCTCCTGGAGGATCCGGTGCAGTTCGCCCGGTTGGGGCTGGTGGTGGTGGATGAGCAGCACCGCTTCGGCGTGCGGCAGCGCAACCGTCTGATGGCCAAGGGGTTGCAGCCCCACCTGCTCACCATGACCGCCACACCCATCCCCCGCACCCTGGCCCTCTCGATCCACGGCGATCTGGATGTGAGCCAGATCGATGAGCTCCCCCCCGGCCGTACACCGATCCGCACCCGCCTGCTCCGCTCCGGCGAGCGGGAGGAGGCCTGGGAGCTGGTGCGCGAGCAGGTGGCCCTGGGCCAGCGGGCCTACGTGGTACTACCGCTGGTGGAGGACAGCGAGAAGCTCGATCTGCGCTCGGCGGTGGAGGAACACCGCCACTTGGCCGAGGAAGTGTTCGCCGATCTGCGGGTGGGTCTGTTGCACGGCCGCCTTTCGAGCGAAGCAAAGCAGGCGGCGATCGGCGCCTTTGCCCGCGGTGAGAGCCAGGTGCTGGTAAGCACCACGGTGGTGGAGGTGGGTGTCGATGTGCCGGAGGCGAGCGTGATGGTGATTGAGCATGCCGAGCGCTTTGGCCTGGCCCAGTTGCACCAGCTGCGGGGCCGGGTGGGCCGGGGCGCGGCGGCTTCCCACTGTTTGCTTCTGCATGGGGGCAACAACGCCGATGCCCGCCAGCGGTTGGAGGTGCTGGTGCGCAGCACCGATGGCTTTGAGATCGCCGAGATGGACCTGCGCCTGCGGGGCCCAGGGCAGGTGCTGGGAACCCGCCAGTCGGGCTTGCCGGATCTGGCCTTGGCCAGCCTCACTGACGATGGGGACCTCCTGGAGCAGGCCCGTGCGGTGGCCCAGGAGCTGGTTGTCGCCGATCCGGAGCTGGAGGCCCATCCCGGCCTGCAACAGGCCCTGCTCGATCAGCGCCAGCGGCAGCTGGAGGCGGCCCGGCTCAATTAACCCGTTTTAATTGAATGGTGTGCGGATGCGAAGGGATACCCCTGAACCGGTAGGGCTTTCAGGAGCGTGCCGTTGCCCAGGTCTTCTCCGCACCGGGGAGGCAGTCCGTGGTGTGCGGCATCGAAAGCGACCGCCAAGCGCTGGCTGCCTCACCCGCCGATCCACCCATCGTCGGCTTGGAGGGTCGCCATAGCAGGCTGGCTTCAAGACCCTTCCATCCCGCTATGGCCGCGACCCGACCCTGGAGCCCGATCCCGATCCAGGACAGCGGCGAATCCCTGGAGCCGCTGCCCACCAGCCTGTGGCGGCTGGAGCCCCACCCCTACGTGAGCCTGGGCGCTCCCTACGGGCCCGGGGCCAGCCCCTTCCGGCTCAGGAGCGGCGTGATCGCGCGGTTGCTAGCGGCCGATGCCGCCCTGGCCGCGGGAGCGGAGGGCTGGCGTCTGGCGATCTTCGATGCCTGGCGACCCGTGGCGGTGCAGCGGTTCATGGCGGACCACAGCATCAGCGAGGAATGCCGGGTCCGGGGCCTGGATCCGAACCACGCCGATGCAGCGGCCCGGCAGGCGGTGGTAGAGGCCGTGGCCCGCTTTTGGGCCGAGCCCAGCCTCGATCCAGCCACACCGCCCCCCCACAGCACCGGCGGCGCCGTGGATCTCACCCTGGCCGACGCCACCGGGCGGCCCCTGGCCATGGGGGGTGCCATCGACGCCATAGGCCCGGTCTCTGAACCCGATCATTTCGCCGCGGCGGCAGCGGCCGATCCTGCTAGCGAGGCGGCCCACTGGCATCACCGCCGGGATCGCCTTGCGGCGGTGATGGCGGCCGCCGGTTTTGCCCGCCATCCCAACGAGTGGTGGCATTTCAGCCATGGCGACCAGCTCTGGGCCTGGAGCCGGGGTGAGACCAAGGCCCACTACGGCCGGGCGGCCGCCTGAGCGGCATCCCGGCGAAATCCCGAGGCACCACATCAGGCGGATGCCGAGGCGTGGTGGAACATCCGTCCAGCCTGCGGCTCAGCCGGCGTCGGCCAGCAGCTCCGCCACCCTGGCATCGCCGATCTGCCCCACAAAGGCCCCGAAACTTTTGCGGCCCCCCTGATCCCGCCAGGCCAGGAGCAGCGGCTCCAGGGTGTTTTCCAGCTGCTCAAGCGGCAGCCGCTGCAGGAAGGGCCTGGCCAGCTGGGTCAGGCCCGGGGTACCTCCCAGCCAGAGTTGGTATTCGTTCACCCCGCTTCCCACCAGGCCGATTTCGGCCATGTAGGGGCGGGCGCAGCCGTTCGGGCAGCCCGTCATCCGCAGCAGCACCGGCCGCTCGATACCGAGCTGTGCCAACTGGCTCTCCAGTCGAGCCACCACCATCGGCAAGATCCGCTCGGCTTCGGTGATCGCCAGCCCGCAGGTGGGCAGGGCCGGACAGGCGATGGCATGGCGGGCCAGGGGTGTGGTGTCCTCGGGGGTCGCGAAGCCGATGGCCGCCAATTCCCGCTTCAGGGAACTGCGCTGCGGGGCACCAATGTTGCACAGCAGCAAATCCTGGTTCGGGGTCAGCCGCACCTCCAGCTGGTAAGTCTCCACCAGCCGCCGCAGGGTCACCTTGGTTTCCCCCTCCAGCCGACCACACAGCAGGGGCAGCCCCACGAACCAGAGGCCATCGCCCTGGCGGTGCCAGCCCAGGTAGTCGTGGAGCTTGCGTTTTGGTTCGTCCCTTAGGGGGCGGATCGGCTGGGTGAAGTACCGAGTCAGTTCCTGCTTAAACCAACCGATGCCCCGGTCATGGATCAGGTACTTCATGCGCGCGTGACGCCGCTGCTGGCGATCTCCGTGGTCGCGCTGCAAGGCCAGGATCGCCTGGATCAGATCCAGCACGTCGTCTGCAGCCACGTAACCCAGCGGGTCGGCGGTGCGGGCGAAGGTCTCCTCCTTGTTGTGGGTCCGGCCCATGCCCCCACCCACGTACACATTGCAGCCCCTCGGCCGTCCGTTCGGATCCGTG
>JBBASH010000116.1:0-5000 GCA_040399305.1 Cyanobium sp. | reverse complement strand
GGATTCCAGTGTTTCGATCTGGTCAAGGCCCCTGCTTCGGCGGGGGCTTTTTTGTTGCTGGCGGGATACTTGCGGCTGATCGTTTTCTTCTCCTGAACCACCTCCTCCCGATGCAGCTGCCAAGTGTCTTGTCCGCCCGCTACCGCCGGCTGTTTCGCTTCTACGACCGCGACGGTGACGGGGTGCATTCCCTGGCCGGCGACTTCATCCCGGTGGCCCACAGCATCCAGGCGCGCTGGGGGGAGCGGCCTACCCCCGTGCCCCAGCTGCTGCAGGTGCTGCTCGACACCTACACCCACGAGAACGCTCGTCGGGATGCCGATTCCAGCGGCAGCGTGGATCTGCAGGAGTTCATCGACTCCCATCGCCCTGTCGTGGCCGCCTTCCGATCGCTTCCAGAGCAGGGGCGGCTGTTCATCGAGCGGGCGGCCGGAGGCTTCTTTGACCTCCTGGACCTCGATGGCGACGGTGTTCTTCAGCTCGCAGACCTGGAGGCCTTCGCCGCCGCCTATGGCCATCCGGTGGCGGGCATCGCCGCCAACCTCGACGCGATGTTGGACGACCTGGGCCTGCCCCCCAGCCACTTACCGCGCCAGGCGTTCCTCACCCTGGTGGAGCAGTACTGGTTCGATCCCTCCCCCACCGCCCCCGGCCGCCGCCTGTTCGATGGCTTGTCCCTGCTGGAATGAAGCCGCTAGGTGCTCGGCGCATTGCAACAGCTGGCCGAGGTGTTGCTGGTTCAAGCCTTGCTCGTGACGATCGGGCGCCGCCGGTTGGGATACAGCTCACGGCACAGCGGGCAGACGGTGCCATCGCAGCCACGGGCGGTGCAGTGCTCGCGGCCATAGAAAATGATCTGCAGATGCAGCCTGTTCCAGGAGTCGCGCGGGAACAGACGCTTGAGATCGGTTTCGGTGCGCGCGACGCTCTCGCCGCTGCTCAGGCCCCAGCGCTGGGCGAGGCGATGGATATGGGTATCCACCGGGAAGGCCGGCACGCCAAAGGCCTGGGCCATCACCACGCTGGCGGTCTTGTGCCCCACGCCGGGCAGGGCCTCAAGGGCTTCGAAGCTGGTCGGCACCTCCCCGCCATGACGCTCGAGCAGGAGCTCGGCGAGGCGCTTCACATTGCGGGCCTTGGTGCGGGCCAGCCCCAGCTGGCGGATGTAGCCCAGGATCGTGGCCTCAGGCAAGACGGCCATCGCCGCCGGATCGGGCCCGGCCGCGAACAGGGCCGGGGTGACCTCGTTCACCTTCTTATCGGTGCACTGAGCGCTGAGCAGCACCGCCAGTAGCAGGGTGAAGGGATCGCTGTGGTCGAGGGGGATTGGGGTTTCGGGATAGCGCTGCTCCAGCCGCTGCAGGATCAGGGCGGCCCGCTCCTGTTTTCGCAAGGCTGGATGCAGGGTTCACAAGTGCTGAAGCTAGGCAGAGGGCAGCCGCGGCGGTGGTCTTTCAGGTTTGAGGCTGACCCAACTAACCATTTTTCGTTCCAAAACGATTATTTTAATCAGGATCAGCGGATCCGATGTCCATGTGCGCCCTGACCCAGGGGGAAATCGGGTCCACCGCCCATCCCTCGCATCGCCGCAACCTTCCCCCCGAACAGCTGCTGCAGGGTCAGCAGGCGGTGCTGGAGATGGTGGCCAGCGGCAAACCCCTCGACCAGAGCCTGAGGGCCATCGCCGAGTTCTCCGAGAGCTGTCTGCCGGAGATGCTCGCCTCGATCCTCTACTACAACCCCGCCGATCGCTGCCTGCGGCGCGGCGGCTACGGGCGGTTGCCCCAGACCTTCCAGCAGGCGGTGGATGGGCTGGTGCCCGGACCCAAAAGCGGCAGCTGCGGCACCTGCGCCTTTCGGGGTTCGAGGGTGATCAGCGAGGACGTGTTCACCGATCCCCTTTGGGAGGACTTCCACGAGTTCTGCCGCATGTATGGCATCCGCTCGGCCTGGTCCACGCCGCTGATGTCGCCCACCGATGGCAGCCTGCTTGGCGTTTTCGGGATGTATTACCCCGATTCCCGCCTTCCCTCGGCTGCGGACCTCGAACTGGTGGACCATTTCACCCACCTGGCCAGCCTTGCCACCGAGCGCCACCGCCGCGATGAAGAACGCCGCCGCCAGGCCTGGGAAGATGCGCTCACCGGCCTGGGCAATCGCCACCAACTCCAAGCCAGGGCCGGCGGCATCCTTGAACAGTGCCGCCAGGAAGGCTCCCCCCTCTGCCTGGCCTTCCTCGACCTCGACCACTTCAAGCTGTTCAACGACAGCTTCGGCCACCACCTCGGCGACAAACTGCTCCAGCTGGTGAGTCGCAAGCTCCAGGAGGATCTGCAGCCCTTTGAGCTGCTGACCCGTTTTGGCGGCGATGAGTTCGTAGCCCTCATCAAGGCGACACCCGCCGAGGCGGCCGAACGCCTCGAGACCCTCTCTCGGAAACTGGCGGCCCAGCCTCTGGAGGTGGAGCAGGCCTCGGCCCGGCTCAGCCTCTCGAGCGGTCTGGTGGATTGCGCGCTCGTGGACTGGGATCTGGCCCGGGCGATCGTGCAGGCCGACGCGGCGGCCCGGCGAGCCAAGGAGACCGGCCGCAACCGCACCGTGCTGGTGGATGAGGCCCAACTCGACGAGGTGCAGGATCGCCTTCGGGTGGCGCAGCAACTCGAGGATGCCACCCGCTATGAGCTGATCAATCCCCACGGCCAACCGATCGTGGATCTGCGCACCGGTGCCCCGATCGGCGTGGAGATGCTGTTCCGCCCGAGTGAGGGGGTGCTGGAGGGGGTGAGTCCGCAGCGGTGCATCCTTGTGGCCGAGGAAACGGGCCTGATCGACCCGATCGGGTTGCGCATGCTGCGATCGGCCTGCACCCTGCTGCGCGATCCCCGCGTGGCCAACAGCCAGATGGTGGTGAACGTGAACCTCTCGGTGCACCAGCTGATGCGGGAGCAACTGGTGGAGCAGGCCACCGCCCTGATCGAGGCCGAGGGCGTGGCCGCCAACCGGATCTGCCTGGAGATCACCGAGAGCCACTGGCTGGATACCGATGGGCCATCGCGCCGGGTGCTCACCCGGCTGCTGGATCGGGGATTCCTGTTGGCCCTCGACGACTTCGGCACCGGCTATGCCTCCCTGGTGCTGCTGCGGGCCTTCCCCTTCAACCACGTGAAGGTGGACCGCTCCTTCGTGCAGGGCCTGGGGCAATCCCAGGAAGCCTCGGCCCTCTGCCGGGCGATGCTCGAGATGGGCAAGGCCTGCCGGCTTCAGGTCACGGCCGAGGGGGTGGAGACCGAGGAGCAGCGCCGCATTCTCACCGAGCTCGGTTACATCCGCGGCCAGGGCTATTTGTTTGCCCGGCCCAAGCCCGAGGCTGAGCTCCCCTCCCTGCTCCGCGAGATGCTCAGCGAGGCCTCGCAGCACGGCTGCTGATCCGGGCTGGAGCCCGCCTGTAGGCTCCAGCCACGAAGGCTTTTCCCATGGGCAGCAGCTTCGGCCAGCTCTTCCGCATCAGCACATTCGGTGAATCCCACGGCGGCGGGGTGGGGGTGATCGTGGATGGCTGTCCGCCCCGATTGCCCCTGGATCTGGAGGCCATCCAGGCCGAGCTCGACCGCCGTAAACCGGGTCAGAGCCGCATCACCACCCCCCGCAAGGAAGACGACCGGGTTGAGATCCTCAGCGGCCTGCTCGATGGTCTCAGCCTGGGCACGCCGATCGCGATGGTGGTGCGCAACAAGGATCAGCGCCCCCAGGATTACCGCGAGATGGAGGTGGCCTTCCGCCCCTCCCATGCCGATGCCACCTATCAGGCGAAATACGGCATCCAGGCCCGCAGTGGCGGCGGCCGGGCCTCAGCAAGGGAAACGATCGGACGGGTGGCAGCCGGCGCCATCGCCAAGCAGCTGCTCGCCCATGTGGCCGGCACCGAGGTGATCGCCTGGGTGCGGCGCATCCACACGATCGAGGCCAGCATCGATCCGGCCACGGTGAGCTTGGAGGCGGTGGAGGCCAACATCGTGCGCTGCCCCGATGGCGCCACGGCCGAGCGGATGATCGAGCGGATCGAGGCGATCGGCCGCGAAGGCGATTCCTGCGGTGGCGTGATTGAGTGCCTGGTGCGGCGGCCACCGGTGGGGCTCGGCATGCCCGTATTCGACAAGCTGGAGGCCGATCTGGCCAAGGCGGTGATGTCGCTGCCGGCCACCAAGGGCTTCGAAATTGGCTCGGGGTTCGGTGGCACCCTGCTGCTCGGTAGTGAACACAACGATGCCTTTCTGCCCAGCGAGGAGGGCCGCCTGCGCACAGCCACCAACAACTCGGGAGGCATCCAGGGCGGCATCAGCAACGGCGAGCCGATCACCCTGAGGGTGGCCTTCAAGCCCACCGCCACGATCCGCAAGGAGCAGCAAACGATCAACGCCGCCGGCGAGGCCACCACCCTGGCGGCCAAGGGTCGGCACGATCCCTGCGTGCTGCCGCGGGCCGTGCCGATGGTGGAGGCGATGGTGGCCCTGGTGCTGGCGGACCACCTGTTGCGGCAACAGGGTCAGTGCAGCCTGTTCTGAAGGGTGCACCCTGTGGCCGCCTTGTCTTAGACCAGATCTGACGAGTCAGGTCAGCTCCGCCGGCGAGGGGCTGCTGCCATTGTCGCTGACGCTCAGGGGCACCAGAGGGGGCTCCGCCACCGGCGCTGGGTTGCTTGTGGCCCCAAGACGGCCGGCGGCCTTCGCCATGCGGCTGGCCGCCGAAACGCGAGCCGAGCGGGTGCGGGCGGCGGGAGTTGTGGTGGAAGCGGCCTTGCGGCGGTTTTTGCTGGGTGTGGCCGCCGGTGCCGAGGCGGGGATGGCGGCAGCCTCGGAGGTTGGGGTGGCTACCGAGGTGGGCTTGGCGCGACGGGCGGCGCGACGGGGCGCGCTGGAGGATGGGCTGCTGCCGGTGGACTTCGGCGTGGCCTTCGCAACGGTGGAGGTGGGCTGGGATGCGCTGGTTTTGGATGGGGCGGC
>JBBASH010000115.1:0-5089 GCA_040399305.1 Cyanobium sp. | reverse complement strand
GGTCACCCCATCCACATCGAGAATCTCGCCGGCCAGAAACAAGCCCTCCTGCCGGCGACTCTCCATCGTGGCCAGGTTCACCTCTCCCAGGGGGATGCCGCCAGCCGTGACGAACTCCTCGCCGAAGGGTCCGCGACCCGTGATCGCGTACCGGCTCTCCCGCAGGGCCGCCATCAGGTCGCGCTGCTGATTCCGCCCCAGATCGGCCCAGCGTTGGGCTCCATCGACCCCGCAGGCCTCAAGCAGATGGAGCCAGAGGCGCCGTCCCAGCGAAGCCCAGGGACGGGCCGTGCTCAGCTGCCGGCGGGCCTGCTCCAGCCGGACGGCACGGAAGCGCGCCTCCAGCTCCGCCGGATCGAGACCTCCGGTCCAGTCGATCCGGAGCTGGGCGCGATAGCCCCACTGGCGCAGGTCACGGGCGGCGAAGGCGGTGAGGCGCAGCGTGGCTGGACCGCTGAAGCCCCAGTGGGTGATCAGCAGCGGACCCCGCTGGCGATGCCGCTCGCCCCGCCGGCGCCCCTCGGATGCCTCGGCGACGGCCTGGGGCTCCTCCAGCTCCAGCACCACCGGATCGGCCACCACCCCGGCCAGGGAGGCCAGGGGATGGGGCTCCAGAGCCAGAGTGAACAAGGAGGGCACCGGCGGCACCCGGCCATGGCCCAGCGCCTCCGCGATCCGCAAGCCGCTGGGATGGCTGCCGGTGGCGAGCACTAGGCGATCGGCCTCCAATGGAGCACCGCCCCGCAGGCGCAGGCGGAAGCCGCCGCCTGCCAGGGGTTCGGCAGCCTGCAGGGCCTGGCCCTCCACGGTGAAAACGCCGGCCTGTCGGGCTGCCCGCCGCAGGGTGTCCACCACGGAGCTGGAGCGATTGGAGCGGGGGAACAGGCGTCCATCGGCCTCCTCCATCAGTTCTAGGCCGTGCTCGGCGAACCAGGCCACCGAATCGCCGGTGGCGAAGCGTGAGAAGGGGCCCCGCAGGGCCTTGCCACCGCGAGGGTAATGACCCACCAGGGCGCGGGGATCCCAGCAGGCATGGGTCACGTTGCAGCGACCGCCGCCGCTGATCCGCACCTTATGGAGGGGCTCGGGGGTGGCTTCGAGAATCAACAGGTCGGTGGCACCGGCTTCGGCCGCCGCGATGGCGGCCATGTAACCGGCCGGCCCACCACCGGCCACCACCACGGACGCTCGGCTGGGCAGCATGGGGGGATGGAGCACGCCTACCGCTTCAGTGTGGCGCCGATGCTGGACTGCACCGACCGCCACTTCCGGCTGCTGATGCGGCTGGTGAGTCGGCGCTGCCTGCTCACCAGTGAGATGGTGGTGGCCCGGGCCCTGCACCACATCCGCGCCGACCTGAGTTCAACCCGGGCGGCGGAGGCCCAGGCTCGGCTGGAACGGCTACTGGGCTTCGATCCCCAGGAGCATCCCCTGGCCCTGCAGCTGGGCGGGGATGACCCCGCTCTGCTGGCGGAGGCGGCCCAGCTGGGGGCCGACTGGGGCTACGACGAGATCAACCTCAACGTGGGCTGTCCGAGCGAGAAGGTGCAGCAGGGCCGTTTCGGCGCCTGCCTGATGGCCGAACCGGAGCGGGTGGCCCGCTGCGTGGAGGCCATGGCAGCGGCCACCTCCCTGCCGGTGACGGTGAAGCACCGCATCGGCATCGACCAGCTCGATTCCTATGACCATCTCCTCCGCTTCGTGGACACGGTGGCCGCCGGCGGCGCTCGCCGCTTCGCGGTGCATGCCCGAAAGGCCTGGCTGGAGGGGCTGGATCCAAAACAGAACCGCACCATCCCGCCGCTGCGCTGGGACCTCGTGCATCGGCTCAAAGCGGAACGCCCCCAGCTGCTGATCGAGCTCAATGGCGGCCTCGAGGATCCGGCCACCTGCCAGGCCCAGCTGGCCCATGTGGATGGGGTGATGGTGGGCCGGGCCGCCTATGCCCATCCCCTGTTGTGGGCGGGGGTGGATGCCTCGATCTTCCATGACACCAGTCAGGAACCGGCACGGGCCTCCAGCGTGGTGCGCGGCCTGATCCCCCACGCCGAGCGCTGGCGAGCCGGTGGCGGCAGGCTGTGGGCGATCGCCCGCCACCTGGTGCATGTGGTGGAAGGCGTGCCCGGGGCGCGCCACTGGCGCAACGAGCTCACCCAGGCTGCCGGTCAACGCGAAGCCGGGCCGGAGGTGCTGGAGGCCGCGGCCCTGCAACTGGAGGAGCGGGGCCTCTGATCCTGGTGATCCCGCCGCGCAGGACTGCGCGGCTCAGCACCATGGGACCTCAGACTTCGGCGCCGCCGTAGCCGCCGTAGTCGCCACCACCGCCATAGCCACCGGAATCGCCGCCGCCACTGCGGCGACGACGGGCACGGCCAGCATCGAAACCGTCGCTCGATCGGTCACCACCACTGCGGTCTTCCCAGCCGCGGGCCCCGGAGCCATAGCCGCCGCCTTCGCCGCCGGAACGGGAGTAGCCGCCACCGCCGCCGCCATAGCCACCACCACCACCGCCGTAACCACCGCGGCGGGGACCGCCACCGCCGCCGCCTCCACCACCGCCACTGCGGGGCTCAGCCTTGTTGATGCGGAGGGGGCGCCCCATCAGCTCGGCACCCTGCAGGGCATCGATGGCCTTGGTTTCCAATTCGGGGTCGGCCATCTCCACGAAGGCGAAACCACGCTTGCGACCCGTATCCCGCTCGAGGGGTAGGGAACAGTTGGCCACTTCGCCATAGGAGGCGAAGAGCTCGATCACGTCTTCCTGCTCAGCGCGGAAGGGAAGATTGCCGACAAAGATGCTCACGGAACGTCCAGGGGGGACCGGAGGGCGCAGACGCGCCAATGACCTCCCCAGATTAGACCCGGGAATCCAGGCCTCGATCCTTCTGTAGAGCGTCGTCATGCTCGGCGGGTGGGCCTCAGGCCAAACCCACCTCCGGGGCCTCAAGACGCTGGTGAGCCCGCTCAAGCTGGAGGTGCACCTGCTCGAAGGCGGTGCCCCCCTCACTGCGGCGGGCAGCCACCACTTGGCGGGGCTCGATGGCGCCGTGGATGTCGGCCGCGAAGGCCGGGTGGAGCGCCTGCCAACGCTCCAGCGGCAGCTCCCGCAGCAGCATCCCCTCCCGCAGGCAGGTCTTCACCAGCGACCCGACCAGCTGATAGGCCTCCCGGAAAGGCACGCCCCGGGCCACCAGGTAGTCAGCCACATCGGTGGCATTGGAGTAATCGCGGCCCACCGCCTCCTCCAACCGAGCGGGACGGAACTCCAGACCCTCCTCGAACAGGATCGCCATCGCCTCCAGGCAATCCAGACAGGTGGCCACGCCGTCGAACAGGGCCTCCTTGTCCTCCTGGAAATCCTTGTTGTAGGCCAGGGGCAGGCCCTTGATCATCGTGAGCAGTCCGATCAGGTGGCCAAACACCCGGCCGCTCTTACCCCGCACCAGTTCGGGCACATCGGGGTTCTTCTTCTGGGGCATCAGGCTGCTGCCGGTGGCGCAGCGGTCGGTGAGGGAAACAAAGCCGAATTCCTCGCTGGCCCAGAGGATCACCTCCTCACTGAGGCGGCTGAGGTGCACCATCACCAGACTGGCGGCGGCCATGAATTCCACCGCGAAATCCCGGTCGGACACGGCATCGAGGCTGTTGGCGTAGATGGCGTCGAACCCGAGAGTGGAGGCGGTGTGGCGGCGGTCGATCGGCACCGGCGTGCCAGCCAGGGCGGCCGCCCCGAGCGGCGAGATGTTCACGCGACGGCGCACATCGGCGAGGCGCTGGCGATCCCGTTCGGCCATCTCGATATAGGCGAGCAGGTGGTGGGCCAGCGCCAGGGGCTGGGCCCGCTGCAGATGGGTGTAGCCGGGAATCAGGGTGTCGGGGTGGGCCTCGGCCTGGGCCAGCAGGGCGCGCTCGAAGCGCAGCAGGGCCCCATCGATGGCATCGATCCGATCCCGCAGCCAGAGGCGCACATCGGTGCCCACCTGGTCATTGCGACTGCGGCCGGTGTGCAGCTTCTTGCCCAGGGCACCCAGCAGCTCGATCAGGCGCCGCTCCACGGCGAAGTGCACGTCCTCAGCCTCGATGCCAGGCTGGAACTCACCGGCGGCCGCCTCAGAACGCACCTGCTCAAGGCCCTCCTCCAGGCGGACGGCCTCCTCAAGGCTGATCACGCCGCAGACCCCGAGCATGCGGGCATGGGCGATGGAGCCATCGAGATCCTGCTGCAGCAGGGCAATATCGAAACCGATCGAGGCATTGAACCGCTCGATCGCCGGATGGAGCCCCTGATCGAAGCGGTCGCTCCAGCCGGCCGCCGAGCCACCGGTCACACCGGCACTGCCGCCGTCAGCGGGGCCCGGGGAGGCGGGGGATTCAGCAGCCATGGAGAGGGACACAGGCAGACCTCAGCTTGCCACCGGGGCCCAGGGGGGACCTGGATCTCCGCCAGCGCTCAGCCGATCGACAGGGGCGGCAGCATCACCTCCTCCCGCACCTTGAGCACCACCATCGAGGCGTCGTCCTCCAGCTGGCGATTCGTGCCCACGAAGCGATCCAGCCGGGCGAAGAGCTGATCCAGAATCCCCTGGGCGGCTAGGCCCGCGCGGGCGGCGGCCTGGAAGGCCCCCACCAGCCGCTCCTCATCGAAGCGCTCCCCGCCAAGGCCGGTGGCCTCGGTCACACCATCGGTGTAATAAAGGAGGGCATCACCGGGCTCCAGCACCGTCTGGCCGCTGCCGTATTCAGCCTCACTCTGGAGGCCGATCAGCAGCCCCGGTGCATCGAGCCGCTCCACCGAACCAGCCTGACGCCGCCAGATCAGGGGAGGATTGTGGGCGGCATTGGCGTAGCGGAGCAGGCGGCTGCGGGGGTCGTAATCGGAATAGAAGAGGGTCACGAACCGGTGCGAATGGGCCAGATCCTCCTGGGCCAGCTGGTTGAGATCATGGAGAATCCGGTCCGGGGGCAGACCGCTGAGCACCTCAGCCCGCAGCATGCCCCGCAGCAGGGTCATCAGCAGGCCGGCGGGCACTCCCTTGCCCATCACATCCCCCATCACCAGGGCCCAGCGGCCGCGCTCGCGGCGCCGACC
>JBBASH010000114.1:0-5133 GCA_040399305.1 Cyanobium sp. | reverse complement strand
AGCCTTGGTTTCAGCGCCAGAGAGCTTCGTGAGATTGAACGGCTGGTCAGCTTGAACAGAGCTATCCTGCTGAAAGCGTGGGAGGAGTTTCATGGCTAACCCTGGTGAGCAGGTCACTGACGTTGCTTTGACAGAAGACAGGCTGATCGTCGACCTGGCTGACGGTCGTTCAATCTCGGTTCCGCTGGCTTGGTTCCCAAGGCTTCTACATGCAACCTCCCAAGAGCGTGACAACTGGGAGATTGCAGGGGCTGGCTACGGAATCCACTGGCCAGATGTCGATGAGGATTTAAGTGTGGAAGGCCTGCTTCGAGGTGCACCAGCGCCCCAGGCAAAGGCTCTGGTCAGCTAACACCGCCATGCACCTGAGCCGCCCCCGCCTGGCTGTCTTCTTGGCCGAGCAAACCTTGCGGCCAGGTGATGGCGAGCGTTAGATTTGCAGGGAGGGAATCAAACCTGCATACAAACCCTTGACAAATCGGGACCTACGCCGTTGCCAGTTTATGTTTCTTCCCTGGGAGTTCCAGATATATCTACTTCCCAATTAGAATGAGACTTATCCCACTGGTCAAGTTCCATGGAGGATGCTAGGAGCAGCAATGGTTGACTTTCTTCTTTTGTTTCGTGCAGAATCAGTCAGATTAAATATGCACAGACGCAGACCCTTCCCTACCTCTATCCTGATGCTGGGCACCGTACATATCATCGCAGTCTGCATTGCTCTGCAATATCCATCACTGGCTCAGTCCTTGACCGAGAGGATCAAGCTTCAATGCGCAGTTTACAACTCGAAGCGCTTCCATGAGGAAGGAGCTTTCAGGGTCTACCGGCTGTTTGAGGAAAGGCTTGATAAAGCCCGGCTTTCTGGGAACTCCAAGCAAATCAATGCTCTAGAGAAGGATGTTAAATACCATTTGGATAAATGGGATCAAGCAACAAGGGAGCGCCAAGAGAGCATGATACCAATCATGGTTCACATTGGATACAAGGAAGAGTATATTCGAGAGCTTCTGAGTCGAGTCTATAAAGCGCCTCCTTACAATAGGGCCTTTAATTCAAGTGATCCCAATGCATGGAAAGAATTCAACGCAAGCAAGCTTACACAAGATGCTGACTATCACTTTGGCGCTGGTCTATCATCAAATCAAATCGCACCCTTCTGCGAAGCCTATGGAGTTCCTGACATCAACAAGCAGCTTATTAATTGATGTTTCACTGCCGTATCATCCATCCCAATAAAATGCCAACGACTTCGGAAGACTTTATTGCCTCGATCATCCAAGCATGGGGATTTGATTGCAATAGAATTGAGGAGGCATCTGACAAGAGAGCAGACTTTTTAGTGTCTGATAGCACTCAGTCGTACTTCATTGAGCTAAAGACGAAGTTTGAATCGCCAGAAAGGACAACTCTTCGCTTGGGCTATTTCAAATCAGAGAAAGTCTTTACAGACGCTTTAGGGCTGGCGCCGACTGCGGCCTACCGATCCATTCTAACAAAAGCAACAAAGCAACTGGCTTCCATGTCAGCGCACAGCAAAACCACCTTTAGAATACCTTGGCTACATTGCGTTGGGCCGCAGGCAAACGTGGATGCTGAGCGATTCAAGAATCTTTTATATGGATCAGTGTATATTGCGGACTGGGCGGATGGAGGTGATGCGAAGCCCTGCTATTTCTTTCGGCACAGCATCTTCTATAAATACCACCACATCGTTGATGCCGCCATCGTCTCCACAGAGCATGATATATGGCTGTGCACTAATCCTCTTTCGCAACTACACAAGCAAGTCGACAAGTGCCGGCTTGCTATTGTTTTGGCCGAGGGCAAGATCAATCCCTGTCAATTAGAACTAGATGATCTCGCCTGGATCGTCGACGCTGATGTTGATCGCAGGGACGAAAGAGCAGTGCTAAAAAGTGTAATGGACAAGTACGGTCTTAGCGATCGTAGCGTAGTTATGGAAATAGAGGAGATATCTGCAGCCAGTGCTGTCTGAATTTTGAAATCTAACAATGCCATTCTCCTGAGCCGCCACCAATAGATACTTCTAGCTCCACGGGTCGTTGCTTGCGGCGCCATCATGAGCCCCAGGTCAGTGCCGCGATGGAGCGATGGTTCCAGTTGGTGCTGCGTATTCACGGCGCGATCAGTTGTCGTCCAACCTCGCATTTGCTCAGTGCGGCTTGATGCCAAACGTCGTGGCAGGATCCAACCTCGATTCCTGGTGCCACAGCTGGCCTCATGCCCTGGGGCGCGACAGGCATTCGCCCCGCTTCAATTCACTGACAGGGCAATTGCCTGCACTTGCCCGAGTGCGTCAGGCAGAGTTGGCGCAGCGGCAAGAGGACCAAGCACAGAAGGTCCGGCACGAAGAAGACAGGACCAGGACGCTTGCCAGGCTCTTATATAATCAATATTATACCGATTAACGCAGAAGCCCAGAAGTCTCATGACTGGCGCACCGGCAGCATCAGCAACTGAAACCAGAATGAAATTAGGCTGCCTGTTACCAGGTGCGGCTACATTGCCGTAGACCAACAACCATGAGAAAAGCGTCTGGTTACACCCTCCTGGCACTGTCATTCCTTGCTTGGGGTGCAATTCTTGCCTTGCCTATCTTCCAGATTTCAGTTGGCGTGACCGCTGCCCTTACGGTTGGACTCATCATCACCAGCGAGGTGGCTTTCTATCTTGGAGTCGCCCTCTTGGGCAGAGAGGTGTGGGAAAAGATCAAGGCCTTCTTCAGAAGAGGGCGTGGGCCTTCTTGACTGCCCTCCTGGGGGGGAATGCCGCAACTCACCGCACAGGTCACCCCATACGTCCAAGCCTCACAGTGGCTCCACACCCTCGGCCCGAATGGCCTAGTGCTGCAGCACCGGGTGCCCGGGCCCGACCCGGTGGCGGGGATGGGGCGGGGCACGGCTTCCTGGCCCTTCAGAACACCAGCCCCTAGTGGAAGGGAAAGCAGACAACGCTGGTGCTGGAGGAGCCGGGCTGGTCGATCCGCCTGAGATTCAACGGTGAACTCTCGGCTCAGAGCCCCCGCCGGACGGTGCAGCGTCTGTTCTCGTACCTGGTTCTGGAGCGGCTTCCGACACCGGGGCTTGCCCTGAGCGGCTGGGAGGGGCGGCCCCTCACGCCCAGCTCCCATGTCGAGCAGAGATGCCAATGGGAGGGAACGGCCTGGGGAAGCGAAGGGCTGCAACACCATGGATTCGCCCTCTCTCAGCTTGCCGATTGGCCTTGGCACACCCTTGCCAAGGCGCCGATGATTGGCAGCAATTCGCTAATCTTGCCGCGTCAATCGACTAGTTCCAGGCCACCCTTCGGAACCAGCCTTCGCTACCTCCAACTCACCACCCTCTTCGCCCCCTCTTCGCCACAGCTCCATCACCAGCAACCGCCCATGCCTGGCTTGTTTCAGACCATCACGCTGTATGTACGCATCCGCAAGGATCAATTCGACATCCGCAACCCGGCCACCGATCAACGCACGATCGCCCGCAGCCTCCAGGGCTTCAGCACCGAACGCCTCCTGATCGGCAACTTCACCGAGGCGGAGGCCACCCTCATGAAGGCCGTGAAGGAACTGCAGCAGCCGGGCCTGTTCCAATCCCCTCCTGGCTTCTTGCTGCTTCATCCCCTCGAGATCATCAGCGGCGGTCTCAGTCAGGTGGAGGATCGCGTCCTGCGGGATCTTGCCGCCACCTGCGCCAGAAGCTGCGACGTGTGGATGGGCGACGAACTCTCCGATGAGGAGGTTCTGGAGCGGGCCCGCAGGGCCTGACCAACACCCGGACCGCCGCCAGACTCCCGCAGCCCCACAGCGCTACAGGCCCGCGAGACTCTCCTCGGCGCCGGCATCCCCGAGAAGCCCCCGAGCGCGGTCGGCGGCAGCCAGGCCCGCCTCGATCGCCCCCTCGAAGTAGCCGGGCCAGCGGCTGGCGGCCTCGGTGCCGGCCCACACCACCCGGCCATGGGGCTCCTGAGCGATGGAGCCGTAGGTGGTCCAGGCACCGGGGGTCAGGAAAGAGGTGAAGGCACCGCCACTCCAGCCCTCGGCATTCCAGTTGTGAAGCACCAGATCGGCGGGCTCGGCCGCCTCGGCTCCCCACCAGCTGACCAGGTCCTGCAGAACGGCCCTGCGGCGCTCCGCCTCGTCCAGGCGCTGCCAGCGCACGGCTCGCTCCCCGGCGATGAAGCCGGCCAAAATGCCTGGCCCACCAGGTGGGGAGCTGTCAACGGTGAGCTCCAGGGTGGGCAGGTTGCCAATGCCTAGGCCATTGAGCCCCCGTTCCCGCCAGAACGGTCGCGGATAGAGCGCCAGCACCTTCACCATCGAGCCCATCGGCGAGCGCTGCAGCAGCCCCAGCCACTCCGGCGGCAGACACGGATCGAAATGGATGCCCAAGCGCAAAGGCGGGGGGATGGCCACCACCGCCGCCGCCGCCCGCACCACCCCGGTGGCTCCGTGGGTGACACAAACACCATTGCCGCGCTGCTCGATGGCCCGCACCGGGGCGCTCAGCCGCAGCGCCTCCCCCAGGTCGGCGGCCAGCCGCTCCGCCAGCTGGGCGGCCCCCCCCTCCACCAGCCAGGCCTCGGGGGTCTCGTGCTGGGGGGCCACGGCCTGGGTCCAGGCCAGGTGAAGCAGGGAGCTCTCATGGGGCTCGAAGCCACCGGAGCCGCCCATGCGCGTGAGCCAGGCGAAGGGGTAACGGGCCAGTTCCCCCGCCCCCTGCCGCTCCAGCCAGCCCGCGATGCTCAGCCGATCCAGCTCCTCGGCATCCGGGGCGGTCCAAGGCGCCCGGGGCGGCACCCGGGCCACCAGCTCCTGAAAGCGCCGCTGCAGCTCCAGCGTGGCGGCCACCTCAGCGGGAGGCAGGCCCAGCTCCCCGGGGCGAAAGAACAGCAGGCTCGAGCAGAAGTCGTGCTCCACGCCGGCTCTGTGCGCCGCGCCATTCCAGTGGAACACCCCCTCGCCGTCGTAGTGGGTGGGGAAGCGGCGCAGGCCGAACTCCTCCAGCAGACCCAGCAGCCGGTGGTGGGTGGCACCCACCCACTGGCCGCCCAGATCCACCCGCAGGCCCAGGACGCTGCTGTGGCCCCGCATCCGCCCACCCGCGCTCT
>JBBASH010000113.1:0-5162 GCA_040399305.1 Cyanobium sp. | reverse complement strand
CACCGTGTAGGTGGCACTGCCATTGAGATCGAGGGTTTTGTTGTCGACCATCACGTCGGCATCGACCGAGATCGTGTCGCCGGCGACACTGGAGGTGATCGTGGTGTCGTTGCTGCCTGTGGTGATGCTGATGCCGTTGTCGCTGGCATTCGCCGTGGTCACCGTCAGCGTTCCACTGAGCCCACTGGCGTTGATGTTGCCCACGAGGTTGGTCACCACTTGCTGCGCCGAGCCGCTCTCGGTGAGGGTGGTGTTCTGGGTTAGGGCGGAGGCGTTGATTGTGAGCGTGTCGCCACTGGTGGTGCCGCTCACCGTGGTGGCGCCCGTGCCGGTGATGATCGAGGCGGCGTTATCGCTCACATCGGTGTAGGCGAGGCTCACCGTGCCATTGCTACCGGCCGCATCGGTGTTGGCTTCCAGATTGCTCACCGTGTAGGTGGCACTGCCATTGAGATCGAGCGTCTTGTTGTCGGCCATCACGTCGGCATCCACCGTGATGATGTCGCCGGTGCCACTGGCGGTGATGGTGGTGTCGTTGCTGCCGGTGCTGATCGCGATGCCGTCATCATCGGCGTTCGTGGCCGTGACATCCAAGGTTCCGGTCAGGCTCGTGCCGGTGATGTTGCCGATCAAATTGGTCACCACCTGCCTGGCGGCACCAAACAAGCTCAGCAGGGTGTTCTGCCCGAGCTTGGTGGCATCGGTGGTCACTGTGTCGCTGCTGGCGCTGGCGGTGATCGTGGTGGCACCACTGCCGGTGGTCACGCTGATGGCGTTGTCGATGGCATCGCCGGTTGTGACCGAGAGGGTGCCGCTGGTGTTACCGGCCAACACCGATCCGGTGAGATTGGTGACAGTGAAGTCGTTGGTGCTGGCGCTGCCGCTAAGGGTGAGACTCGCGTTATCAGCAAGATTGGCTGCGTTCACGGTGAGGTCGTAACCGTCAGCGGTGCTGTTCACCGTTGTGGCACCTGTGCCCGTATTGATCGTGGCAACACCAGCCTGGCTGGTCTCACTGCCGGCGCTGATCGTGGTGGCACCGGTGAGGTTCACCGTTTCCAGGTTGGTGACATTGGTGAATTGGCTGTCGGCGATGGTGCCGGCACTGGTAAACACCAGGGTGTCCGCATCAGCACCACCAACAATCGTGTCGGCGCTGTCGAGTCCAGACGCGGAGATATTGAAGGTGTCATCACCGGCGTTGCCCTGCAAATTTGCAACACGTGTGTCGTGGGCGGTGAATGTATCGGCAGCAGAGCTACCGAGCACAATTTCAAAACCAGAAATAGAGCCAGTTCCCGTAGCCGTATTGACTGTCGAGTTCAGGTCTACCGTGACCGCACTACCGTAGGCGCTGTAATCGAGGGTGTCAGTACCGGCGTTACCGTTTAGGAGACCGGAGAGGGAATCGCCGATGGTGAACTGGACGGTGTCGTTGCCAGCGTTGAGATCGACTTTTTCAAACGAACTAAAGCTGAAACCATCGACAGTGCCCTGATTGGCACCGGCGAGGATCAAGGTGTTGTCAGCGGTAGAGACCAGCAGGCTGTCGGTGTTGCTGCTGCCCACCACCGATTCGAAGCCACTGATCGTGGTGCTGAAGCCGGTGGTAAGGGGACTGGTGCTGGTGCCGGCAGTACTGCTGATATCGCTCAATCTCACCGACACCGCAGAGCCATAGCCGGCGTAGCTGAGAGTGTCAGCAGTGCCACTCCCGAATGTCACCGCGCCACCAACCGTTGAGCCAGTGCTGCTGATCAGCAGAGTGTTGGTGCCGGCCCCAAGATCGATGGGACCTGTGACATCTCCACCACTGAGGGTGACGCTGTCAGTGCCCGTTCCGCCGGTATACGAGCCAATCGAGGAGCTGCTGCCACTGATCGTCAGGCTGTTGCTGCCATCGCCGAGGTTGAGATTGCCACTCAACGACCCTGTCGTCACCGTCGCCGTGTCGCCGCCACTGCCCAGGACAATTCTCTCCATCCCGGAGAACGTCACATTGCCCAAAGTACCGCTGCCGGCGCCGCTGATCGTGAGAGTGTTGGCGGCGGTATCAGAGCCCACGCTCAACGAATCGGTGCCGTTGCCGCCATCGAGGCTGATCGTGGTGGAGGAGGCGCTGTTGACCGTGAAGGCATCGGTGCCATCAAGGCCATTCACCGTTTCAAAGCCCGAGAAGGTGGTGGCGGTGCCGCTGCTCACCGAGCTGGTGCCGTTCCCGGTTCCGGTCACCGTGATGGTCTGATCGGTACCATCGAGATTGAGGGTGTCAGTGCCGTCGCCACCCGCCAGGGTGGTGACACTGCCGCCGCTATTGATCGTGGCGGTGTCGTTGCCAGCGCCCAGATCGATCGTGCCGCTGAAGGCACCGGAGATCGTGGCCGTATCAGCGCTGGCATCGGGATTAGCGCCGAGATTGATCGTCTCGAAACCGCTCACCGTCAGGCTGGTGTCGAGGGCGGTGGTGCCATCGGCGGCCACGCTCAAGGTGTTGGGACCAGCGTTGGCGTTGAGGGTGTCGCTGCCACTGCCGCCAATCAGCGACTCGAAGCCGCTCACCGTGCCGCTGATGCCGGTGGTTCCGTTCGCTCCCGTGGACGTAGCGCTATTGAGGCTCACCGTGACGGCACTGCTGTAGCCCGAGTAGCTCAGCGTGTCGCTGCCGCTGCCCAGATCGAGATTGCCGCCCAGCGTGCCGCCATTGCCCACCGTGAAGGTGTCGTTATTGCTGCTCAGGGTGATGTTCTCAACTCCAGTGACACCACCGCTGATGGCGGTGACAGAGGTGAGCGTGTTGGCGCCGCTCAAGGTGGCGCTGACATTGCTGCCGTAGCCGGCGTAGCTCAACGTGTCGGTGTCATTACCAAAGCTGAGGCTTCCGCTCAGCGAACCACCCGTATTGATGGTGCCGGTGTCGTTGCCAGCGCCAAGATCCACTGACTCGAAACCACTGAACCCAAAGCCATCGATCGTGCCGGCATTCGCGCCGGTCACGATCAAGGCTTCAGCTGAGCTGGTGGAGGTGATGCTATCGGCGGTTCCCGAACCCCCCACGATCGATTCGAGACCGGTGAAGGTGTCGGTGCCGCCATTCGAGACCGAGCCGCTGGCTGTTCCAGAGCTGATCCCGCTGAGCGTGATCGACTGGGCGGTGCTATCGGCGCTGTAGCTCAGGGTGTCGGAGCCCGAGCCGGCATGGAAGGTGAGGGCGGTGGTGCCGTAGAGGAGGTTAAGGGTGTCGGCTCCGGTGTTGCCCGTCACGGTGCTGATGCCGGCCTGTTCGGCTTCAACGCCCAGGCTGACGGAGTTGGTGCCGGCGGCCAGTTGCAGAAGCTCAACGCTGGAGACGTTGGTGAAGGCCCCATCCACCACCGTGCCAGCCGCTGAGAAGGACAGGGTGTCGGATCCGCTGCCGCCATCGATGGAATCGACACTGCCCAGTGCCGAAGGGGCTATCGATACGCTGTCATTGCCGCCCAGGCTGGTGAAATTGGTGGTGGCGGTGATGCTGGAGGCATCAAAGGTGTCACTGTTCGCGGAGCCAGCGGCTACCACCGTGCCGGTGCCACTGATGGCGTAGCCACTCACCTGGTCCTGGCGAACGGTGAGCGTGGCGCCGGTCACCACAGCCGTGGTGTCACCGCCGAATTGCAGGCTCAGCCCCGAACCGAGATCACTCAGATCGGTGTTGGCCGTGATCGGATCGGTGGTGATGTTGAGGATGGCCGTGCCACCGAGGCGAGAGCCGAGCGTGTCGGCATGGGCTCCGGTGGCTGTATTGGTGCCCACCAGGGTGACGGAATCGGCCGTTGCCAGCTTGGTGGCATCGAGAACGGCGCCGTTGATGGTGGTGACGTTGAGGGTGAAGGCCGCATCGACACCGGAAAGATCCTGGGTGTTGTACGACGAAGCATTAATGGTGGAACCTGTATTCAGATTCACCTTGGAGGCCGTGGTGACAACAGTGGCAATCACCTCATCGGCTGTGCCATTGACCGTCTGGGCGTTGGTGACGGTAACGGTACCGGTTGAGGCATTACCGACGGCGCTGAGATCAGCGGCCTGCACCGTTCCGCCGGCGGAATTCGAGATGGTGATCACCACATTCGGCTGATCGGCCGTGATGCTGGCCAGATTCGAATTGATGCTGCCGCCACTGGCGAGATTAGAGAGAGAATCGACAATGCCGAGGTTGAAATTAGCCGTGACGTTGGAGGTGGTGGCAATCGGTGCGCCCTGGGCTGCGGTGGCCACATCGCTGATGGAGGCAGTCGAAGCGGTACCCATCACCACCTTGGTGCTCGCCGTCACCAACGCTGCGGTGACCTCGGCCACGGTGCCCGAGACCGTCTGCGTGTTGGACACGGTCACCGTTCCGGTGGTGGCATTGCCTGCCGTTGAAAGATCGGTCGCCAGCAGGGTGCCGGTGCCGTTGGTGATCGTCACCGCTTCATCGCCCAGGCCACTGATGGTGTTGGCAGCATTGGCGGCGTAGGCCGTATTCACATCGGCCAGCAAGCCAGTCAGCGTGGTTACCGAAGTGGCATTCACCACTCCGGTGGTGTTGCTGTTCACCGCGTTCAGCGCCGTTGCCGCCAGGGTGGTGTCAGTGAGCGTGACCGCTTCATCACCCAAACCGCTGATGCTGCCGGCGGTGTTGGCGGTATAGGCGGCATTCACTTCCGCCGCCGTACCGGAGAGGGTCGTCACGGAGCCGGCATTCACCGCCACGGTGGTCTTGCCATCGAGGGTGGTCAGCGCACTGGCGGCTGCGGTGGTGTCGCTCAGCGTGACCGTGTAGGCATTGCCAGTGCCCGTGAGGGTTGCCAGGGTGGTGAGATCGCCCTGGCTGATCGTGGCGGTGACCACACCGGTGGTTTGGGCATCGATGCTGTTGGCTTGGGCCACCGTGGCGCTGCCGCTGTTCACGTTCACGAGAACAGCAGCGCCGGTATCAATCGTGCTGGCGTTGATTGCCGTGTCGATCGCCGCTGCGGTGCCGGTGAGGGTTCCTACGGCAGTGGCGGTCACCGCCACCGTCGTTTTGCCATCGAGCGTGTTGAGAGCCGCTGCATCTACAGAGGCATCAGTCACCGTGATGGTGTAAGCGTTGCCGGTTTCTGTCAGGCCGCCCAGGGTGGTCATGTCGGTCTGACTGATCG
>JBBASH010000112.1:0-5322 GCA_040399305.1 Cyanobium sp. | reverse complement strand
GCACCGCCAGCGGCAGGCCATTCCCATAGACCACCACATCGGGGCGACGGTTGAACTTGCTTCCCTGCACGGCCAGCTAGTTCACCACCAGCCAGTCGTTGGCCCTGGGGTCGTCGAAATCGATGAGCTTGAGACGGATGCCGAGTTGCTCGCCCCCCTCCATCACCGTGATCGGCAGGCCCTGGGTGAGCCAGCGGTGCATCTACCGGTTGGCGGCCAGCAGCCCTGGCACGTTGGGATTCGACAGTTGCAGCAGCGCCGACTCGATGGCGGTGGAGGCGATGCCTGGGTTGAGGCGTTGGAGGGCCTTCCAAAGCAAGCAAAGGAGAAGAGCGAGACCTGGAAGACATTTTCAAGGACTTGAGCGAAGAAGCCAATGTCTTTTCATACATTGTTCCTGCGTTCTCTGCGGCGCCAAACTTAAAGAGCTGTATTGAATGCAACGGGCTCGGGGCTTGATCGTTGGGCCGTCTAACATCAAGATACAGCGGGCGAAATAGGTTTGTGATCCATGCATAGGGCAGCTGCCCGCCGCTGATCTGGAGCGTAGGGACGGATTCTCAGACTCCACCTGTCAGCCAAGACAGCGGCGATGGTCGCTCAGATCGCCAAAATAGCCTGCATTTTGGCTAACCTAGATTTTGGCCGCGACGATAGGCCAAGACCGCCAAATACAAATCCTCGTCAATCTCGCGGATGTCGTATTCGGAGGGCAGCACGCCATGCACGTGCTGATGCACCGCCATCCAGCAGTTGCGTTCCGGATCGGCGCCCGTGTCATCGAACTGCCGCGACGCCTCGGCCAGGGTGATCACCAGGGAATCGGCCGATCGGTCGCCCTCCAGAGGCTCCGAAACGGAGGGCAACGGATCCGAGGGCACCGACGAACCATCGGCGGCCGGGGGGTCGACGTACTGGGCGGCCATCACAACGCAGGAGTGGAGGGAAGGATCCTGGCGCAACCGGCAGACTGGATGCACCTCCACAAGGCCCAGGCCGCATGACCCCGTGCCGATTTCCGCCGGCCCTGGCCGGGCTGCGGACAACAGCCGCGCTGCTGCTGGCGTTGGCGCCGGCCGCGACGGCACCGCTGAGGGCAGAACCACTGCCGCTGGCCCCGCCCCTGAACCCAGCCTGGGCCTTCGATCCCAACGGTCCCTATCTGCCCGGCGCCGATCCGCCCAGCTACCTACTGCCCGCCAACGGGCAGCGCTTCAATCCCGCCAAAAGCAGCCAGCCCCAGGCGATCAATGGGCCCCGGCCGCCAGTCCCACCCTGCCGCCTGGTGGTGCCGGTGCGGGAGGCGCCCCTGCAGCCGCTCCACCTGCACCCTGCCCAGGTGCCCCTGAAGAACAGCTTTGGCTGTCTTTCACCCGCGGATGCGGTGTACGGCCCGGATGGCTGTCCGAAGCGGCTGTGCGGCACCTCCAAAGGCAACCAGATCTCCTTGCCCCCGGGTGGGCCCTGAGCCCGGCCAGAGCCCTCAGCCCGACCCGAGCCCTCAGCCCATCCCCATGGCCGGTTCCCACCCCAAACCGGTTCGGCCTGCCCATCCTGGGTAGGGGGGCCCGAACCCCGCAGTTCGGAGCACCGGCCCACCCGGGTGCATCCGGATCCCATACGGTGCCGTCATTCCCACCTGTGCGCCGAATCCCAGGAGGTTTCGTTCATGCATCCCACCGCCGAACTGTTCACCGAAAAGGCCTGGGGCGCCGTCGTGGCGGCCCAGCAGCTCGCCCAGCAGAAGCGCCAGCAGCAGATGGAGAGCGAGCACCTGCTCGGATCCCTGCTCGCCCAGCCCGGCCTGGCCACCCGCATCCTCGAGAAGGCCGGCGTGGATGTAGGCACCCTCAGCCAGAAGGTGGAGGCCTACACGGCCAGCCAGCCCAGCCTCTCGGCCCCGCCGGACAACATCTATCTGGGCAAGGGTCTCAATGCCGTGCTGGATCGGGCCGATGCCCTCAAGAAGGAATTCGACGACAGCTACATCGCCATCGAGCACCTGCTGCTCGCCCTAGCCGAAGACCAGCGCTGCGGCCGTCAGCTGCTCTCCCAGGCCGGCACCACGGCCGCGAAGCTGAAAGAGGCGGTGCTGGCGGTGCGCGGCACCCAGAAGGTGACGGATCAGAACCCTGAGGGCACCTACGAATCCCTGGAGAAATACGGCCGCGACCTCACCGAGGCCGCCAAGGCCGGCAAGCTCGATCCGGTGATCGGCCGCGATGAGGAGATCCGCCGCACGATTCAGATCCTCAGCCGCCGCACCAAGAACAACCCGGTGCTGATCGGCGAGCCCGGCGTGGGCAAGACCGCGATCGTGGAGGGCCTGGCCCAGCGCATCGTGAATGGCGATGTGCCCTCGGCCCTGCAGAACCGCCAGCTGATCTCCCTCGACATGGGGGCCCTGATCGCTGGGGCGAAGTATCGCGGCGAATTCGAGGAGCGGCTCAAGGCGGTGCTCAAGGAGGTGACCTCCAGCGAGGGCCAGATCGTGCTGTTCATCGATGAAATCCACACCGTGGTGGGGGCCGGCGCCACCGGCGGCGCCATGGATGCCAGCAACCTGCTCAAGCCGATGCTGGCCAGGGGCGAACTGCGCTGCATCGGCGCCACCACCCTCGATGAGCACCGCCAACACATCGAAAAAGACCCGGCCCTGGAGCGCCGCTTCCAGCAGGTGTTCGTGGACCAGCCCACCGTGGAGGACACCATCTCGATCCTGCGCGGCCTCAAGGAGCGCTACGAGGTGCACCACGGCGTGCGCATCGCCGACAACGCCCTGGTGGCCGCCGCCGTTCTGAGTAGCCGTTACATCGCCGATCGCTTCCTGCCCGACAAAGCGATCGATCTGATGGATGAATCGGCGGCGCGCCTGAAAATGGAGATCACCTCCAAGCCCGAGGAGATCGATGAACTCGATCGCCGCATCCTGCAGCTGGAGATGGAGAAGCTCTCGCTCGGCCGTGAATCCGACACCGCCAGCCGCGACCGGCTGGAGCGGCTGGAGAAGGAACTCGCCGATCTAAGCGAGCAGCAGAGCACCCTCAATGCCCAGTGGCAGAAGGAAAAGGGCTCGATCGATGAGCTCAGTGCCATCAAGGAAGAGATCGAGCAGGTGCAGCTGCAGATCGAGCAGGCCAAGCGCAGCTACGACCTCAACAAGGCCGCCGAGCTCGAATACGGCACCCTGGGCGAACTCAACCGCAAGCTGGCCGCTAAGGAGGCCGAGCTCACCAGCGGCCACGCCGGCAAAACGCTGCTGCGCGAGGAGGTCACCGAAGACGACATCGCCGAAGTGATCGCCAAGTGGACCGGCATCCCCGTGAGCAAGCTCGTGCAAAGCGAGATGCAGAAACTGCTGCACCTCGAAGACGAACTCCACACCCGCGTGATCGGCCAGCAACAGGCCGTGACCGCGGTGGCCGATGCCATCCAGCGCTCCCGGGCCGGCCTCTCTGATCCGAATCGACCGATCGCCAGCTTCCTGTTTCTCGGCCCCACGGGCGTGGGAAAAACCGAGCTCTCCAAGGCCCTGGCAGCCCAGCTCTTCGATTCCGAGGAGGCGATGGTGCGGATCGACATGAGCGAATACATGGAGAAGCACGCCGTGAGTCGCCTGATCGGCGCGCCTCCGGGCTACGTGGGCTACGAGGAGGGCGGCCAGCTCACCGAGGCCGTGCGGCGCCGCCCCTATGCGGTGGTGTTGTTCGACGAGGTGGAAAAGGCCCACCCCGATGTGTTCAACGTGATGCTGCAGATCCTCGATGACGGCCGCGTCACCGATGGCCAGGGCCGCACGGTGGATTTCACCAACACGATCCTGATCCTCACCAGCAACATCGGCAGCGCCTCGATCCTCGATCTGGCCGGCGATCCCGCCCGCCATAGCGAGATGGAGCAGCGGGTGAATGAGGCCCTGCGAGGGCACTTCCGGCCCGAGTTCCTCAACCGCCTCGATGAATCAATCATCTTCCACAGCCTCAAGGCCGAGGAGCTGCGCCAGATCGTGGATCTGCAAGTGAAGCGGCTCGCCCGCAGGCTCGAGGACAAGAAGCTGGGGCTCCAGGTGGATGGCGAAGCCCTCGACTGGCTGGCCGGCGTCGGCTACGACCCGGTGTACGGCGCTCGGCCGCTCAAGCGCGCCATCCAGCGCGAGCTGGAAACGCCGATCGCCAAGGCGATCCTGGCGGGCACCTTCCCGGCCGGCTCCACGATCGCCGTGGCGGTGGAAAACGAGCGGCTGGCCTTCCGCCCGGCGGTGGCTTCCAGCCTCAGCGGAGCGCTGCCGGCGCTGGTGTGAGTTCAGCTGGTCCTGAACGGCTAACTGCGGTACGGACTGAGTAGGCGCTCCTCACCCTCAGTCCCTCCAGCTTTGGCGGCGAAGCATGCCTCCCCTGCCGTGTCATCCCCTGCGAAGGCCGCTGGCAGCCTGGATCCAGGGCTATCGCGGCAGGCAGCCAAGGGCGCGGCCCTGATGATCGCGATCCAGGGCCGATCCGAGCTCTGACTGGTCTCGCATCGGTGGATGGGGTCGCCCATCTCATCAGGCGACGACTGTTTGCGATGAGCTTTACTGCTCATCGGGGCTCACTTATGCTGATTTCCAGTAGATAGTCATAGGCCATGCTGAGCTTCGAAGTGCAGCGCTCCGGACCTGCTGGTCCGACAGGATCATCCGGATTGGCCTCAAGGCAACGAGATGCTCTCCCCATGCTGCGATCGGCTCGAAGAACCCTGGCATTCGGTTTGCTGGTAGTTCTCGCTTCGGCTTCCAGCCAGCCCGCAAAAGCGATCAACATCCAAAGTTTCGATCTGCGCTGGGATCTCTACACATCAGGCGGACCTATCTTTGGGAAAATCGTTTTAGATCTGGATGGTTTGGCCACCGACCTTCCCTATGTCAACACTACCGCTCTACCTCCCTGGCTGATTGCGCTGAGCATCGATATCCCCGGCCCAGGTCCAGGAACCGGCAAATTCACGAAAGCTGATTACATTGGTCTTGATTGGAACAATGATGCTGGAACCGTCAGCTTTGATTTCACAAACCAACTGATCGGTCAGAAAGGATGGGGTACGACATGCACGGCGCCCTACCAAGGTGTCTGCAGCTTTGGGCTCAAGCGTGATCTCAACGGCGCCAATGCCATGAATGCGTTATACGGTGTCGTGGGGTTCGACATCTACACACTATTGGATCAACCTCAATACGGGAGACTGAACTCCTTTGCTCCCTCTGCGGTCTCGGCAGTGCCAGGGCCACTTCCGATTGCCGTCCTTGCTGCTCTGTTGCCCTTCAGCCGGCGGCTGCGGCGTAGCACC
>JBBASH010000111.1:0-5406 GCA_040399305.1 Cyanobium sp. | reverse complement strand
GCGGGGGGCGGTGGTGGGGCTGTTACGCAGCCTGGCGGATGTGGGAGTGCAGCTAGATCTCACCAAGCCCCGCAAACGGGCGGCGGCGGCGGAATGGGATGGCGCCTCCCGCACCCTCAGGATCGATCCCTCCGTGGTGGGCCACGGCACCCTCGACTTTGCCCGCGTGCTCAACCACGAGGCCATCCACGTGGCCCAGAGCTGTTTCGGCGGTGGCCTGCGGGCCGCCCCGAAACGCCTCGGCATCGACGATCAGCTCACCCCGGAGCTGGCCGCCCAGCTCAACCAGCCCACCTATGCGGAGGCCTCAGAGTCGGAGCGGGCCCTGGAGGCTGAGGCCTACGCCAACCAGAACCGGCTGGGGGTCGGATCGGCGCTGGTGGGCCGCCATTGCCCCCTGCGGAGCTAAGGCCGGGGGGCGCCGTCTCAGGCGGCGCCGTTGATGTGGCGGATCAGATCCACGCACTTGCAGGAGTAGCCCCACTCGTTGTCGTACCAGGCCACCAGCTTCATGAAGGTGTCGGTGAGGGCGATGCCGGCCCCCGCATCGAAGATCGAGGTGCAGGATTCTCCGAGGAAATCGGTGGACACCACTTCGTCTTCTGTGTAGCCGAGGATGCCCCGCATCGGACCTTCGGAGGCGGCCTTCATCGCGGCCTTCACAGCCTCATAGCTGGTTGCCTTTTCCAGGTTCACGGTGAGGTCCACCACCGACACATCGGGGGTGGGCACCCGGAAGGCCATGCCGGTGAGCTTGCCGTTGAGGGCTGGGATCACCTTGCCCACGGCCTTGGCGGCGCCGGTGGAGGAGGGAATGATGTTCTGGGCCGCGCCGCGGCCGCCGCGCCAGTCCTTCACCGAGGGGCCGTCCACCGTCTTTTGGGTGGCGGTGGTGGCATGCACGGTGGTCATCAGGCCACTGGCGATGCCGAAGTTGTCATGCAGCACCTTCGCCATCGGGGCCAGGCAGTTGGTGGTGCAGGAGGCGTTCGAAACGATCTCCTGGCCGGCGTAGCTGCTGTGGTTCACCCCCATCACGAACATCGGCGTGTCGTCCTTGGAGGGGGCCGAGATCACCACCTTGCGGGCTCCTGCCTGGAGGTGCTGGCGGGCGGTGTCGTCGGTGAGGAAGAAGCCGGTGGATTCGAGCACCGTGTCCACCCCCACCTCATCCCAGCGCAGATCGGCCGGACTGCGTTGGGCGCTGATCCGGATCGGCTTGCCATTCACCACCAAGGCGCCGTTATTCACCTCCACCGTGCCCTGAAAGCGGCCGTGGGTGGAATCGTGGCGCAGCATGTAGGCGATGTAATCGACATCGATCAGATCGTTGATCGCCACCACCTCGATGCCCTCCTGGCTCACGGCGCGGCGGAAAACGAGGCGGCCGATGCGGCCGAATCCATTGATGCCGACCCTGATCGTCATGGGGGAGGTGCGGGAGGGTCGCCCATTCTTCCACCGGCGGGGTCCCTTGCCAGGAGCTCACCTTCCAGGAGCATGTTGAAGTGCAGCAACTGGCTGTCCGCCAGCTGCTGACGGCTGGTGGCCCCCAGCTGCTGCTCCAGGAACTGGCGGGCCTGCTCACCCTTCCAGCCCAGGGCCACCAGCAGCTGATCGGATTGGGCCAGCAGATCCCGTCGCCGCAGCGGCACGGGGCTGCTGGTCGGCTCGGCCCCGGCGGACAGACCCTCCAGGGCACCGAGATAGGCCTTCAAATCGGCGTAGTTGGTGAGCCGGCTGCGGCTCGGGTGGCCGAAGGCCCGTTGCAGATACTCCCCCTCCTGCTCGCGGGACCAGCCCAGCCGGCGCAGTTCCAGATCCAGGCGCGCTAGCTCGCTGCTCCAGTCCTCCGGATCTGCGGGGGGTTCGGCCGCCGCGGTCGGAGCGGCTGCCGGTGCATGGGCGGCGGAGCCGGGCCGGGCCGGGACGCTGGCGGGCGGCCTCGGAACGGGGGCGGGCGGCAGCTTGGGAACCGGCTCGCTGGCTGGGGCCTCGGCCGCAGGTGGCGTCACTGGCGGGGTCACTGGTGTCGGCATT
Organism: Cyanobium sp.; assembly: GCA_040399305.1. Lineage (GTDB taxonomy): Bacteria > Cyanobacteriota > Cyanobacteriia > PCC-6307 > Cyanobiaceae > Cyanobium. The sequence continues at coordinate 3,366 of JBBASH010000111.1, read as the reverse complement.
GGAGCTGGCACTGGCCGATGCGCCGGCGGATGCGCGGGCAGAGGCAAGGGCGGATCCGCGCCCGCCGGGATCGGGGCCGGGATCGGGGTGTTGGCGGCCGGCGGCTCCTCGAGGGGCCCCAGCCGGCTCAGCAACCGATCCAGGGCGCGTTGCTCAGCCTCCTCGGCGTTGGCGGCCTCCCCAAGGGCGCTGCCGAGGGGGGTGCTTCCCCGTAGCGCCCTGACCTCCACCACCCGGTTGCCCGACTCGGCGTGGACAAGGCGCACCTGGAACTGGATCGGTGGGAACACAGGCAGTGATCCGGCTTTCCTAGGTTCATTCCATTGTCCCGTCCGCGACTCCCGATTCCAGCTATCGGGTTCGCGGATGGTGCGGAGGGCCGACCCTTCGCCCCCGGCCTGGTCGCGCCGAGGCCCCTACCCCCCAGCAACGGTGCCCATGGAAGCGGAGACGCTGCCTTCCCTTACAACCCTCCTCCAAGGCGTCGACCAGTGGGGGGAGGTGCTGGTGGTGCTTCCGCTTCTGGTGGTGCTGGAGGTGGTGCTCTCGGCCGACAACGCGATTGCGCTGGCGGCGATCTCCAGGCGGCTGCACGACCCGCAGAAACAACGCCAGGCCCTGAATTTCGGCCTGCTGCTGGCCCTGGGCTTCCGAATTCTGCTGATCATCGCGGCCCGCTGGGTGCTGCGCTTTTGGCCCCTCCAGTTGATGGCCGCCGCCTATCTGCTTTGGCTGAGCGGCTCCCACTTGCTGGGCGGGGATGGGGCTCCTGGGACCGAGTCGGCGACCGGTGACTCCCCGGCCACCGGGGTCGCTGATGGCCAGGCTCCGCTCCCGGCGGTGGTGCCTGATGCCAGCGGCCAGATCCGCAGGCTGGTGGGGGTGGTGGTCACCCTCGGGCTCACCGATCTGGCCTTCTCGCTCGACAGCGTGGCGGCCGCGGTGGCCGTCACTGACCGGCTGGCTCTGGTGATGGCCGGCGGGGTGATCGGGGTGGTGGCCCTGCGCCTCACCGCCGAACTGTTCATCCGCTGGCTGGAGGAGTTTCGCTACCTGGAAACCTCGGGTTATTTGGCTGTGGCCTTGGTGGGCATCCGCCTGCTGGTGCGAGTGATCAATCCGGATCTGGTGCTGCCGGAGTGGGCTGTGCTGCTCAGCGTTGCCGTGATCTTTGCCTGGGGGTTCTCCGCCCGCAACGTTCAACCGCCGCCTGCGGCGCCGTTGGCTGGCTCATCCGTCACCCCGACGGTGCCTGCTCAGGGAGCCCCCCTGCCAGGTACTGGCGCTGTGGCTGAAGTGTCCCAGGCTGATTGATGCGGGTTCAGCTGCGCGATCCCCACAGCCGGGTTCTGCTCGAGGAACTCGATCTTGATGATCTGGCCGACGCCCCTCAGCCCGGCCGCTGGCTTGAGCATGGGGGGCGCAGCTTCCTCGTGCTGCAGCGATCGCACCGCTATCGCCTCCGGGATGGCCGCTATGAGCTCGTTGCCGTGGCCCTCGACGTGAAGCCCCAGCAGCGGCCCGCCGATGCCCGACCGTGGAAGGGGGGCTGGGTGATCGGCGATCCCTCCTGCCGCTTCAATGCCCTCTCCCCCCTGCTGCGCTGCGCCGTGCTTCCGGAAGGTCCCTGTGAGCGCTGCGGATCCCACCAACCCCGTTGAGGCCTTTTCGCCGCTCCGCGCCTCTGATCCCGGCGCCGCCGGGTTAGGCCCTGGGTAGCAGGGGCGGCGAGGCCTGTCGCGGCCCCTGCCTAGGGTGGAGATTCTGATGCCGCATCCCGATCACTTCCTCCTCTTCCGAATCCGTTCGCCGCCGGCGAGCCGCACCGCGCAGCGCAGGCGCGACACTCGATCCCGGCGCCCCTGGAGTGGCACTGGCCGCCGTCGCCCAGAGCCGCTCCGGATCCGGTGCAGGACCCCAAGCGAGGAGCGGAGCCCCCGATGCGCCCACCAACCTCACTGCTCCAGTGGCCTCCCTCGCCGTGGAGTTCGAGCAGCTCGGCCTTTCCGAACCCTTGCTGAAGGCCGTGGCGGCCAAGGGCTACCGCAACCCCTCCCCGATCCAGCTCACCTGCATCCCGGCGGTGCTTGAGGGCCACGATGTGATGGCGGCGGCCCAGACCGGCACCGGTAAGACAGCCGGCTTTACCCTGCCGATGCTGGAGCGACTCCGGCATGGACCCAAGGCTCGTGCAGGCCAGGTGAGGGCCCTGGTGCTCACCCCCACCCGCGAACTGGCTGCCCAGGTGGCCGAGAGCGTGGTGGCTTACGGCCGCTATCTCGATCTGCGCTCCGATGTGGTGTTCGGCGGCGTCAGTCCCAACCCCCAGATCAACCGCCTGCGCCATGGCACCGATGTGCTGGTGGCCACCCCTGGGCGCCTGATGGATCTCCATCAGCAGCGTGCCCTCCGCCTTGATCAGGTGGAGATCCTGGTGCTGGATGAGGCCGACCGGATGCTCGACATGGGCTTCATCCGCGACATCCGCCGGATCATCAGCCTGATGCCAGCCAAGCGTCAGAACCTGCTCTTCTCCGCCACCTTCTCCTCCGAGATCCGCAGGCTTGCCCAGGGTCTGCTCCACAATCCGGTGCTGTTGCAGGCCACCCCGGAGAACCAGGCGGCGCCCCTGGTGGAGCAGGTGCTCCATCCCTGCGACATGGCCCGCAAGCCGGATCTGCTCAGCCACCTGATCCGCAGCAATGACTGGCAGCAGGTGCTGGTGTTCTCCCGCACCAAGCACGGCGCCAACAAGGTGGCCGAACGGCTCGAGAAGGAGGGCCTCTCCGCCGCCGCGATCCACGGCAACAAGAGCCAGGGAGCCCGCACCCGCGCCCTGGCCGGCTTCAAGAGCGGTGAGGTGCGTGTGCTGGTGGCCACCGACATCGCCGCCCGCGGCATCGATATCCACCAGCTGCCCCATGTGGTGAACCTCGACCTGCCCAACGTGGCGGAGGACTACGTGCACCGCATCGGCCGCACTGGCCGGGCCGGCCAGAATGGCCACGCCATCTCCCTGGTGGCGGCTGAGGAGCACGAGCTCCTGCGCGCCATCGAGCGGCTGGTCGGTTCACCCCTGCCCCGGCAGGAGGTGCCCGGCTTCGAGCCCACCGTGCTCTCCGCTCCACCCCTTGACCTCAGCGGCGGCCGCGGCCGTCGCCGTGACGGCCCCGGGCAGCCCCAGCGGACCCCGGGCCGCCGCCCCCGCTCCCGCTGATCGCTTTTGCGGCAACCCGCTGCGACCCTGCCGAATGGCAGTGAAAGCGACAGTTTGGAGATCAAGGCTGGATTGAACTGACTTCGCGCCCATCCACGCCATGCCCTACGAACCCGGTTCCCCCGAATGCCGCGTCTTGATCGATTGCA
>JBBASH010000110.1:0-5429 GCA_040399305.1 Cyanobium sp. | reverse complement strand
TTTCATAAGCAGCCCTGAAGGTGGCGGTGATGTCCGTTCCCGGCGCGATCGAGGCGTTGGAGAGGGTGCTGCTGCTCACGATGAGAAGAACTGGTTGTTTTTGATTCTAACCTGAGAGGATCGCAGCCGAGCGCAGCCCACTATTGCGATCATAAACTTGAGTTAAGTCTAAGCAGGTGTTTGAGTTATCGGCGTTGGAGTAGATATAGATCAATAAATTGGTCTGGGTTGAGCCAGCAAAATGATCAGTTTTTAGGCGGTAGAGAATCAGATTGGCAATGCCAATCAACTCCCCCAGGGCCGGTGGATGTCCTGCAGGGCCACCACCTCCAACTCCGGTTGGCGGCGCAGGGCCGCGATCGCCTCCACGGCGGCGCGGGCACCGGCCAGCGTGGTAACGGTGGGCACTGCGTAATCAAGGGCGGCGCGGCGCAGGTAGCGGTCGTCGTGGGCGGCCTGGCGGCCGATCGGCGTGTTGATCACCAGCTGGATTTGGCCGGAGCGGATGGCGTCTTCGATGTTGGGCCGGCCTTCATGCACCTTCAGCACCGGCTCCACGGCCAGGCCCGCCTCCGCCAGGGTCCGGGCGGTGCCCGCCGAGGCGGTGAGGGCAAAGCCCTCCTCCACCAGCCGGCGGGCCACCGGCACCAGGGCGGGTTTATCGCGGTCGTGGGTGGAGAGGAACACCGTGCCCGCGGTGGGAAGGGCCTCGCCGGCGGCCAGTTCCGCCTTGGCGTAGGCCAGGCCGAAGCTTGAGGCAATGCCCATCACCTCGCCGGTAGAGCGCATCTCCGGGCCCAGCAGCGTGTCGGCGCCCGGGAAGCGCTTGAAGGGCAGCACCGCCTCCTTCACGGTCTGCAGCGGCGGCACCGGTTCGCTGGTGAGGCCCAGCTCAGCCAGGGTGCGGCCGGCCATCAGCTGGCTGGCGATTTTGGCCAACGGCACGCCCGTGGCCTTGGCTACGAACGGCACCGTGCGGGAGGCCCGGGGGTTGGCCTCGATGATGAACACTTTGTCCACGCCGGCCGCGTCGCGCTGGATGGCGAACTGCAGGTTGATCAGGCCCCGCACCTCCAAGGCCAGGGCCAGATCCCGGCTCCAGCCCTTGATCGTGGCCAGCACCTCGGGGCTCAACGACACCGAGGGCAGGGCACAGGCCGAATCTCCGGAGTGAATGCCGGCCGGTTCGATGTGCTCCATCAACCCACCGATCAGCACGGCGCCGCTGCCATCGGCGAGGGCATCCACATCCACCTCGATGGCGTTTTCCAGGTATTGATCGATCAGCACCGGGTGATCGGGTTCCACCTGCACGGCCTCCACCATGTAGCGGTTGAGCTCCTCCTGGTCGAACACCACCTCCATGGCGCGGCCGCCGAGCACGTAACTGGGGCGCACCACCACGGGATAGCCAACAGTGGCGGCCACGGCCCTGGCTTCGGAATCGGTGCGGGCCAGGCCGTTGCGGGGCTGGCGGATCTCCAGGCGACGCAGGATCGCCTCGAACTGCTCCCGGTCCTCGGCCCGGTCGATCGATTCCGGGGAGGTGCCCCACAGGCGGGTGCCCGTGGCCAGCCCGGCCGGGGTGGCGAGCCAGCGCAGCAATGGAATCGCCAACTTGAGGGGGGTCTGGCCACCGAACTGCACGATCACCCCTTCGGGCCGCTCGGCCTCGATCACATTGAGCACGTCTTCAAGCGTGAGCGGCTCGAAGTAGAGGCGATCGCTGGTGTCGTAGTCGGTCGACACGGTTTCGGGGTTGCTGTTCACCATCACCGTGGCGAAGCCCGCATCCCGTAGGGCAAAGGAGGCGTGGCAGCAGCAGTAGTCGAATTCGATGCCCTGGCCGATCCGGTTGGGGCCGCCGCCCAGAATCATCACCTTGCGGCGACTTTCGACCTGAACCTCATCGGCAGGCGGCTGGATCTGTAGCTGCCCATCGGCACCGAGGCGCTCCAGGGGCCGTTCATAGGTTGAGTAGTGGTAGGGCGTGCTGGAGGCGAATTCTGCCGCGCAGGTGTCCACGGTCTTGAACACCACGTTGATGCCGAGCCCTTGGCGATGGGAGCGCACCTCCAGTTCACCGCGGCCGGTGGCCCAGCCGATCTGGCGGTCGGAGAAGCCCAGTTGCTTGAGCTCCAGCAGCTCCCCCGCCCCAAGATCCTCGAGACGCCGGCCCGTGAGCAGGCGCCGCTCCGCCTCGATCAGGCCCCGCAGCTTGGCCAGGAACCAGGGGTCGATGGCGCTGAGGCGGTGCAGTTCGGCATCGGAATAGTCCCGCACCATGGCGGTGCGCACCGCCAGGATCCGATCGGGGGAAGGGGTGCGCACGGCGCGCTCCAGCTCGCTGCGCTCCTCAGGAGCATCACAGGCGGGATCGGGCCGGTCGCAGCCCCAGCCCGCCAGGCCGGTTTCCAGCGAACGCAGGGCCTTCTGGAAGGATTCCTCAAAGCAGCGGCCAATCGCCATCGCCTCGCCCACCGATTTCATCGAGGTGGTGAGCACCGGTGGGCTGCCGCGGAACTTCTCAAAGGCGAAGCGCGGGATCTTGGTGACCACGTAATCGATCGTGGGTTCGAAGCAGGCCGGCGTGGCGCCGGTGATGTCGTTGATGATTTCGTCGAGGCTGTAGCCCACCGCCAGGCGGGCGGCGATCTTGGCAATCGGAAAGCCGGTGGCCTTTGAGGCCAGGGCGGAGGACCGCGAGACGCGGGGGTTCATCTCGATCACCACCACATCCCCATTGACGGGATTGATAGCGAACTGGATGTTCGAGCCGCCGGTATCGACGCCGATCTCGCGGATGATCGCGATTGATTGATCCCGCAGTCGCTGGTATTCGCGATCGGTGAGGGTCTGGGCCGGTGCCACGGTGATCGAATCGCCCGTGTGCACCCCCATCGGATCGAGGTTTTCAATGCTGCACACGATCACCACGTTGTCGGCGGTGTCACGCATCACCTCCAGCTCGAACTCCTTCCAGCCCAGCAGTGACTGTTCCACCAGGATCTGGCTGACTGGACTGGCCTCCAGGCCGCTCTTGCAGATCGCCCGGAATTCCTCCGGGTTGTAGGCGATGCCACCGCCACTGCCCCCCAGGGTGAAGGCGGGGCGAATGATGCGCGGGTAGCTGCCGATCACCTCGCCCACCTGCTCGGCTTCTTCAAGGTTGTTGGCAATGCCGGAGGGGCACACCGCCACGCCGATGCGGGCCATGGCCTCCTTGAAGAGCAAGCGATCCTCCGCCTTGCGGATCGCTTCGAGGTTGGCCCCGATCAGTTCCACCCCGAAGCGCTCCAGGGTGCCGTTCTCGGCCAAGGCCACCGCCAGGTTGAGGGCCGTCTGGCCCCCCATGGTGGGCAGCAGGGCATCGGGCCGCTCGATCTCAATCACCCGCGCCACCACCTCGGGGGTGAGGGGCTCGATGTAGGTGCGGTCGGCCAGGTCTGGATCGGTCATGATCGAGGCCGGATTGCTGTTGACCAGCACCACCTCGTAGCCCTCGGCCCGCAGCGCCTTGCAGGCCTGGGTGCCGGAATAATCGAATTCGCAGGCCTGGCCGATCACGATCGGCCCCGAACCCAGCAGCAGGATGCGCCTGAGATCCGTGCGGCGGGGCATGGGTGTGATCTGGCCAAACATGCACAGCCTCTCATGGGCGCCCCCCGGGTCGGGCATCCCACCAGCGCCAGATCCCTGTGTTCCCGCAACGATCGCTAATCTGAGGCGATTGCAGCCTTTGCCGCCGATGAGCGAACTCCAGCGCCTGAAGGGGCTGTTGCCCCCGGAGATGCAGAGCTGGGTGTTCGTGGAAGCCTCCGCCTCCGTGGATCCCCCCCTGATCACCATCGAGGAGATCGGCCGGGATGAGGTGGAGATCCAGGTAGACCTCGAGAAGTGGGATGCCCTGGCCCTTGATCACCGCAACCTGCTGTTTTGGCATGAGGTGGGGCGGATCCAGAACGACGCCGTTCCCCGGGACGGCTGGGAGATGGCGGCCCTGGCGATCGGCCTCGGTGGGGCGATCGGTGAACTGTGGGTGCAGGACGCCATGCTCCTGTTCATGGCTCTGGGCTTGTCCGGCTTCGCCGGATACCGCCTTTATCTGAAGAACAACTCCGAGAAACGCCTTCAGGATGCGGTGATGGCCGATGAGCGGGCCATCGACCTGGCCTGCCGTTTCGGCTACAGCCTGCCCAACGCCTACAAGAGCCTTGGCGGGGCCCTCAAGGAGCTCGTGGAGCAGACCCGCAAGAAGAAGCGGCGCTCCTTCTATGAGGACCGCCTCGAGGCCCTGCGCAAGAGTGCCGGCAAGGCCCGTGCCGAGATGGCCGAGCAGCAGGGATCACGTCAGTCCGTCACCAGTGAGAACGTTTATGGCTGAACCTGCCCCTTCGCCGGCCAGGGCGCCGGACATCAGCCCAGCCCTTCGGGCCAGTGGCACCGACAGCCAAGCCCTGGCCCGTCTCGCCGCTGAAGCCTGTGATGACCGCAAGGCCGTGGACATCCGCCTGATCCGGGTGGAGGAGATCTCTTCCCTGGCAGACTGGTTCGTGATCTGCAACGGCCTCACCGATGTGCAGGTTCGCGCCATCGCCCGCTCGGTGGAGGACAACCTTGAGCAGGAGGCCGGCCGGCTTCCCCTACGCCAGGAGGGCCAGAGTGAAGGGCGTTGGGTGGTGCTCGATTACGGCGAGCTGATCGTGCATGTGCTCACACCTCAGGAGCGCGCCTACTACGACCTCGAATCGTTCTGGGGCCATGGCGACCAGGAGCGCTACGTGAGTCCGTTGGCTCCCCAGACCCAGGCGCCGGGAGGCTGATCCCCGTCCATGGCCGATCCCGGTTTCCGCCTGCCCGTGCAGGACACTCCCTGTCCCGTGCCCCCCGAGCAGCGGCCCCTCGAGGAATACGGCCAGATGCTGAGCTCCTGGTTCTTCGCCTGGCCCGCGGGCGGTTCCTTGCCCCTGGTCCGCTCCCTCGTGCTGAGCTGGCTGCTGGTGCTGCCTGTGGCCCTGCTGGTGGCCGGCGGCAGCTTCACGCTCCGCCACGAGCCCCTGCGGCTCGCCATGGCGGCCGCCACCGCCGCCGGATTGCTGCCGCTTCTGTTGCTCTCTCGCCAGTGGCTGGGCTGGGCCTACGTGAGAAAGCGCCTCGTTGCTGAAACCGTGGAATACGAGGAATCGGGCTGGTACGACGGTCAGGTGTGGGAGAAACCGATCGCCTGGCGCCAGCAGGATCTGCTGGTGGCCCGCTTTCAGGTGGATCCGGTGATGCGACGCCTGCGCCTCGGTGCCGCCTTGGCCGCAGGCCTTCTCCTGGCAGGAGCAGGCCTCTGCCAGGCTCTCTGAGCTTCTCCACTCTGGGGTCTCATCCCCACCGCCATGACCCTGTCCTCCGGCTTTTCGGGATCCCCACGGCCTGGTGTG
>JBBASH010000109.1:0-6115 GCA_040399305.1 Cyanobium sp. | reverse complement strand
TCGACCACCGCCTTGACCGGGTTGCGGAAATAGCGAATACCGCTCGGATTAGCCTCGGAGTAGGGATAACTGTCGCTGGTGGTGAAGCCATCGAGCAGCCAGTACTGATGCTGATCCGCTTCGAAGCCGGGGGTGTTCGCCACCCGCGCCGTGACCAGGTACGGCTGGCTCTCGAAACGCAGAAAGGGCGCCAGCGCCCGCATGCGTTCGTTCACCCGCCGGCGCAGATGCAGACGGGATGCGGGCGTCAGGGATCCGGAGAACAGCAGACGCGGCTCAGGAAGGTAAGAGGCCGCCATCAGCCGCTGTAGCGGACTGTGGATCGGCAGGCCGCCGCTGCCGCTGTAGTGGGAATAGATGTTGAGTTCCCCCTCGGGGAAATCGAATTCCCGCACCTGCGAGGGAGCAATGATGTAGGGCGAAGGGCCCGATCCGAAGTAGAGGCGAGGCCGGCCCACCGGCAGGGCCTCGCGCGCGCGGGCATCGCTGATCCCCAGGGCGGGGATGCCCTGCACCCGGCCGCTACGGCCGAGATCCTTCACGAAGAAGAGCGGCAGGCCGTCCGGCCCGAAGGCGTTCACCGGCGACACGGTGAAGCCGTAGCCGTGGGTGAACACCATGTGGCGATTCAGCCAGGTGCGTGAATCCTTCGCCAGGCTGCCGGTGTCCAGTTCCCGGGCGGCGATCAGCACCTGCTGCGATCCCAGCCGTGCCGCATCGCTGGCCAGTGGATAGCGGTCGACCGCCGCCGAGAAGAAGCGGTAATAGAGGCGTAACTGCTGCAGCTGTCGGTTGGTGGCCAGCAGGGGCCGGCTGTCCCAGAGGCGGATGTTGGCCAGGGTGCCGGGCGCCTGGTCAAGGTCCTCGGCGGTGAGCTCCTGGCGGGGTTCGAGGGCAAGCTGCTGAACCGCCTCCAGGCCGAAGGCCCGGCGGGTGGCGCGAATCGAGCGATCCAGGTAGGGCGTTTCGATCGCCAGCTCGCGGGGTTGGACCAGGAGGCGCTGCACCAGCGGTGCCACGATCCACTCGGCGATCGGCACCATCAACGCGGTGGAGGCCAGGGGAATCAGGGCGCCGCGCCGCAGCCAGCCCCGCGGCAACGGAACCAGCAGGCCGAGGGCGGTGAGCAGCAGCAGCACCGCCAGCAGCAGCCGCAGCGGCAGGCGCACATGCAGATCCACGAAGCCGGCACCGGCCGCCACGCCGCTGCCGCGCACCATCAGATCGAAGGGAGCGAAGGCATTGCTCAGGGCAGCCGTCGCCGCCAGCACCGCCAGTTGGGGTTGAAGCACCCGCTGCTGAGCCCGGCTCAGACCGGGGAAGCGGAGATCGCTGAGGGTGGTGCCCTCGCTGAGGGTGAGCCAGAGGCAGCCCGCCAGACCCACCGCCACCTGGGCGATGATCACGCTGACCAGCAGATGCAAGGCCGGCAGCTGCAGGACGGTGAAGGCCAGATCGAGGCCCACCACCGGATCGCGCTGGCCGAAGGGCGCGGCCAACAGCGCCGGCAGCCAGAGGCTCCAGCCCCGGGCCAGGGCGGTGGCCGAGGCGAGCAGCGCCGCCCCCAGGGTGATCTGCAGGGTGGTACGGGGCCAGAGCAGCAACGGCAGCAGCAGGCCGGCCGCCAGGCCCAGGAAGAGCAAGGGGGGAAGGTCGGCCAGCACGGGGATGCCGGTGATCACGCGGCCACTGAAGGGCTCGGCGATCAGATCGCGGGCCTGGACCAGGAGGTAGGTGAGGCCGCCAGCCAGCAGCAGCAGCAGGGCGGCTACCAGCAGCACCAGCAGCTGGGGGCCGAGGCGGAGCAGCGGTGAGGCCGGCAGAGGCTTGGGGCCGGGTGCCTGACGCAGCCGCCAGCTGCGCTGCAGCTGCTGGAGCTGCAGCGGAATCCCCAAGCCGAGGACCAAGGCAAAGGCGAGCACCTGCAGTAGCCAGCGCCGCAGAAGCACCACTTCGGCATCGAACTGGGCGAACCACTGCCATTCGATCCCGAGGCGGGGGAGCAGCACCAGCAGACCCGCCACCAGGCTGCCCAGGGGCAGAAGGCGCTGCAGCAGCAGCCGGCGGGTCGGGAGGGAAGCGGTTGATCTCACCGCTCGAGGCTAGGAAGCGCTGGTGGTGGGTCAAGCCCCGCCGTCAACAGCGCCACAAATCCCGATCGCTGGCATCGGGTATTTTCAGGCTTTCCGAAAGGCGCTGCTAGCCTCCTCTCATTGCTGCGCGATCTCTTCCGTGACGGCCACCCTCTCCCGCTCCACCTTCATCGGGCTGCGCTGCAAGGAGTGCGGTCACCCCTACGAAGCCGGCGCTCGCCACGTCTGCGAAGACGTGTGTTTTGGCCCCCTGGAGGTCGTCTACGACTACGACGCCATCCGCAGCCGGGTGAGCCGCGCCACGATTGAGGCCGGCCCCACCTCAATCTGGCGCTACCGCGAATTTCTCCCCATCGAAGGGGATCCGATCGATGTGGGCACCGGCTTCACCCCCCTGCTCAAAGCCAACCGCCTGGCCCGCCGTCTCGGCCTCAAGGAGCTCTACATCAAGAACGACGGCGTGAACATGCCGACGCTCTCCTTCAAGGACCGAGTGGTGTCCGTGGCCCTCACCCGCGCCCGCGAACTCGGTTTCACCACCGTGAGCTGCGCCTCCACCGGAAACCTGGCCAATTCCACCGCCGCCATCGCCGCGCACGCCGGAATGGAGTGCTGCGTCTTCATCCCCAGCGACCTGGAGCTGGGCAAGGTACTCGGCACCCTGATTTACAACCCCACCCTGATGGCGGTGAAGGGCAACTACGACCAAGTGAACCGCCTCTGCTCGGAGGTGGCCAACACCTACGGCTGGGGCTTCGTGAACATCAACCTCCGCCCTTACTACTCCGAAGGGTCGAAAACCCTCGGCTACGAGGTGATCGAACAGCTCGGCTGGCGCCTGCCGGACCACATCGTGGCCCCCCTGGCTTCCGGCTCCCTGTTCACCAAGATCCGCAAAGGCTTCGATGAATTCATCAAGGTGGGCTTGGTGGAAGAGAAGGCGGTGCGCTTCAGCGGCGCCCAGGCCGAGGGCTGCAGCCCGATCGCCCAGGCCTTCGCCGAAGGCCGCGACTTCATCACCCCGGTGAAGCCGAACACCATCGCCAAGTCGATCGCCATCGGCAATCCGGCCGACGGCCCCTACGCCATCGACATCGCCAACCGCACCGGCGGCACCATCGCCGCAGTGAGTGATGCCGAGATCATCGAGGGCATCAAGCTGCTGGCCGAAACTGAGGGCGTCTTCACCGAAACCGCCGGTGGCACCACGATCGCGGTGCTCAAGAAGCTGGTGGAGCAGGGCAAGATCGATCCCAGCGAAAGCACCGTGGCCTACATCACCGGCAACGGCCTCAAGACCACCGAGGCCATTGCCTCCTCGATCGGCGAGCCCTTCCTGATCGAAGCCCAGCTGGCCAGCTTCAACAGTGCCTGGGAGCGGGCCCAGTCGTTGCATCGAGCCACCTGGGAAACCGTGGGCTGATCCACCACCAGCGCCTGGCCTCCACGGCAGGCACGATCAACCTTCCCCCCTTTCTCTTCCCCTCCGCCCAACGCGCAACCATGGCCGTCCAGGTTCTGATCCCCACCCCCCTGCAGAAGTTCACCAACGACGAAGCCAGTGTCAATCTGGAGGCCACGAGCGTCGATGAACTGCTCCAGGCGATGGAGGGTCGCTTCCCCGGCATCCTCAGCCGCCTCTGCGATGAGGGCGGCAAGCTGCGGCGCTTCCTGAACGTGTATGTGAACAGCGAGGACATCCGTTTCCTCGATCACCAGGCCACCGCCCTGGCCGATGGGGATGAAGTGAGCATCGTCCCCGCCGTGGCGGGCGGCTGATCCACCCCAGCTGATGGCGACCATCAGCGATCTGGAAGCATTGCCGACACCAGCGTCGTCTTCTCGCCCATAGGGTGTTTGCCCGTCGTCGTTTCGGAGGCTCGGAATTCATGGGCAACGCTGCGACCCCCACCCCCACAGGCTCGACGCCCGCGAGGATCCAACTGGAGAGCGCCCTGGATCCTGGGGGCGCGCCGATCGATTCGCCATCCCTAGCCAGCGGGCTGCTATCGGGCGAGCAAGGGTTGGCGCCGGGCGAAGGCTGGGAAACACCAGCTCTGTGGTTCGACTACCGCGAAGCCGCCAACCCGGTGCGCCCCGGCCTAACCGAACCGATCGGTCTGCACCAGTGGGACCCCGAGCTTCACGCCCAAGGACCGACGGCCATCCTGCCGCTGGACCTCAGCCGGGAGCTGGGTTGCCAGGGACCGGCCACCAGTCCCGCCCTCGCCGCCCACTTCCTGCGGATTCTTCCCGGTGAAGCCCTCAGCGCCGCCGCCGTGGCGACCACCTCCCTCTTCGCCGTGTTGCGGGGCGGCGGTTCCCTGACCCGCCCGGGCGACAGCCACACCGGCCCCCTCACCCTGGCCTGGGAGAGCGGCGATGTGTTCGTCCTGCCGGCGGGGCAGGCGCCCCGCCTCGAGGCCCGGGAGGAAAGCGTTCTCTACTGGGTTCACGATGGCCCGCTGCTCCGCTACTTGGGCGTCGAGCCGAGCCTGCCCCGCTTCCGTCCCTGTCACTACCCAGCCGCCAGGCTGAAGCGGGAACTGGAGACCCTGCTCAACGACCCATCCGCCAGCAAGGCGAACCGGCTCAGCCTGCTGCTGGGCCACGCCGATCTGCCGGCCACCCGCACTGTGTCCCACACCCTGTGGGCGATGCAGGGGGTGCTGCCGGCGGGGTCCATGCAGTCGCCCCACCGGCACCAGTCGGTGGCGCTTGATCTGATCCTCGACTGCGACCCCGGTTGCTACACCTTGGTGGGCAGCTCCTGCGACAGCGAAGGGCGGATCCGTGATCCACGGCGGATCGACTGGCAGAGCGGCGGCGCCTTCATCACCCCACCCGGGCTCTGGCATGCCCACGTGAATGAAAGCGGCCGAGCCGCCCGGCTGCTGCCGATTCAGGATGCGGGCCTACACACCTACCTTCGCAGCCTCGACATCCGCTTCGCCGGCGGCCTCCTGGGTCAGGAGTGAGGAGAGCTGGGCGGGCACCTCGGAAAGCTGGGGATTCTCCGACTCCCACTGAGCCACCAAGGCGCGGAAGGCTTCGCCGTTGATGGTTTCCTCAGCGATCAGATGCTCCACGAGCCGATCCAGCAGCTCCCGACGGGGCCGCAGAACAGCGAGAGCCTGATCAAGAGCGGCCGCGGCCAGCTTCCGCACCTGCGCATCGATCTGGCTGCCGGTGCGGCTGGAATAGGGAGGAGCCTCGGGGCGGATCCAGTCGCGGCCAAGGAACACCTGGCCGGCATCCGATTCCAGGGCCACCGGGCCGAGGCTCGAGAAGCCATAGCGAGTAACCATCTCGCGGCAGATGCGGCTCACCATCTGCAGATCGCCTGAGGCACCCTGGGTCACTTCACTCGGGCCAAAGACCACGATCTCCGCAGCCCGACCGCCCAGCACCACCACCAGGCGCGAGCGGAGATAGGCCTTGCTGATCAGGCCTGAATCGAGGATGTCCTCATCGGGCATGGTGCGGGCGAAGCCACCGACGCCGCCCGCCCGCGGCAGGAGGGTCACCTTGTCGAGCTTGTCGGCGTTGGGCAGCAAGGTGGTGAGCAGGGCATGGCCCACCTCGTGGTAAGCGATCAGGCGCTTCTTGGCGCTGTCCTGGAGGGGGGCCGCCGTGAGGCCCATGGTGATGCGCTCAAGGGCATCGCCGATGGCGGCGTCATCGATGCGGTCCTGCTGGCGGCGGGCCGTGAGGATGGCCGCCTCATTGAGGAGGTTGGAGAGGTCTGCGCCAGAGAAACCGGGCGTGCGGGCCGCCCAATCGGCGAGGGACACCGAGTCGGCGAGCGGGCGGCTGCGCGCATGCACCGAAAGGATGTCCTCGCGTCCCTTGCGGTCAGGCAGGTCGACGGTGATGCGGCGATCGAAACGACCGGGACGCAAGAGGGCGGCATCCAGCACATCGGACCGATTGGTGGCGGCCAGCAGGATCACCCCTGAGTTCTCCTCGAAGCCATCCATCTCGGTGAGCAACTGGTTGAGGGTCTGCTCCCGTTCGTCGTT
>JBBASH010000108.1:0-6856 GCA_040399305.1 Cyanobium sp. | reverse complement strand
CCACCGGCCCCTGGATTCCGATCTCCCCTGAAGTGGATTTAGTCCCCAACCGCCAGCCGTTCTTTGTGGTACCACGCGCGATGCATTTCTGGGCCCCTGAGATCGATCCCGCCCATCCGATGGACTGCACGTACCCCGAGCGCTATGTGCTGCAGCGGCTGGGCTCGGGCCAGTTCCTGGCCATCGATGAGGGAGACCAGAGTCTCAAAGATGTGGCGGATGTGGCGTCGGCCTATCTCTTCCACACCCACGAGGCGGCGCTGCGGGCCGCCAGCGAACTCAAGCGGCTGGGCAGCAGCGTCGATGTGGTGAAGGTGGAGTGAGGCCTGCAGCAGGTTCGCCCTGCTTCATCGGGATCGGAGCTCAATAGGGTCGCAGTAGAGCACCCTGTTGGCTTGCCATGAACCGCCAGCACCAGCGCACGCTGGAGGCGATCTTTGCCCACCCCCTGCGCCATGGGTTGAGAGCCCATGAGGTGGAGGCCCTCTGCAGGGACCTGGGGGCCGAGGTGGAACCGGCCGGCGACCGCCGGCTCAGGATCCGCATGCCGGCCGGCCAGGACACCTGGATCCGGATCGGCGAAGGGGTGCACCATCCCGATCTGGACGCGGAGGCCATCCTGCGCGTGCGTCACCTGCTTGAGGCTGCCGGGGTGCGGCCGGAGCATCCGCAGGCGGATCCGCCGACCCCCCGGGGAGATCTCGGTCTGCGCCTGGTGCTGCACCTCAGCCACCACGCCACCGAAGTCTTCCGGCTCGAGGCCGGAGTGGGGGGCGAAGCGGTGGAGCACAGCCTGCTTCAGCCTCACGGCGTGTGGGGCAGCGGCGAACATCTCACCCACCGCCACGACCGGGACGTGGCCGGTCAGCGCGCCCCGCGGGACACCACCTACCTGGCCGAGATCACCGCCGCCATCGCGGCGGCCGACGCGGTTCTCCTGCTCGGCCATGGCACCGGGGAGAGCGACATGCGCCAAGTGCTGCTCGACTATCTGCACACCCACCGCCCTGACCTGCTCGCCCGGATCGCGGCGGTGGAGACCGTGGAGGCCAGGGGAATCGGACCGGCCGGATTGCTCGCCATCGCCCATCGGCACTTCGGCAACCTGCCAAGGCGTCACGCCTTGGTGGAGCCTGGAGTGGAGTCACCTCAGCCCTGAGCGGGGGCGGTGGGCTTCAGTCGCAGGTGCTGTCAGGCCGGCTGCCGGTGAGGCCGGTGAGGCGCAGCAGATGGGCCCGGGCCTGGTCGCGCCAGGTGCGCCAGCGGCTTTCGGGCCGGTTGTCGCCGGTGACCGCCGCCTCCCCCGACACCGTCCAGCCCATTGGCCCGATCACGATCCGGGCGATGGCGAGGGTCCGCCCGAGGTGAGCGGGGCTGGTGACCATGGTGAGATTCCCCCGCCGGTGCATCGGCTCCAGGAGGCGGGCGAGGGCATCCACTTGGCCCACCGTGTCACAGCCCGGTTCGAGGCGGATGATCCGGCCTTCGTCGCTCGGCCACTTCCCCCGCTGCATGAGTTGCTGGATGTTCACCGCCTGACTGGAGGGTCGGCCCTGGAGAACCAGCAGCGAGCCCGGTCTGTCCTTCCAGAGCGCCAGGGCCATCACCGTGCGTTGGGGATCCTCCACGAACACCGAGATCACCTGCATCGGTGGCGGGGAGGAGGCGGTGCGGCCGCTTTGGAGGGGGGGGAGAAGGGGGACGATCGAGGGCCAGGCCAGCCAGAGTCCGCCGCCGCCGAGGCCGAGCAGAAGCAGGGGCTGGCGGTGCAACGCGGTCGGGATGCCGGTAAGGGCGGCCAGGATCTCGCGCAGGGGACGGCCGATGGCTCGCCCCAACAACGATCGGGGGCGCCGTCGCCGCACCCGGACCCTCTCGGAGCGAATGCGCTGGGGGTTCATCGTGCTCGCCTCCCCTTGCTCGAGTCCACGGGACCCACCCAACGGGGCCCGACCGGTCGCCCGCAGCTTCGTCTTTAGTCATCTTAAGCCATGCGATCGCGGCACCACCTCCATCGAGGCAGGTGATGCAGGTGATGCAGGCGGTGGGCCCGCTCAGGCATCAGGATCGGTAGATGACAGCAGTTATCCCCACCGATTCGGCCCTGGCGGCCTTCGGATCCAGTTTCACGGCCATCACCCTGGCGGAGTTGGGTGACAAGACCTTCTTCATGGCCCTGATCCTGGCGGCGCGCCATCGTCCCCGCTGGGTGTTCATCGGGGCCTTCGCGGCCTTGGCCTGCGTCACGGTGATCTCCCTGGCCCTGGGCTTCGGGTTGCGGGAGCTCCTGCCGCAGAGCCTGGTGCCCTGGTTGGCCGCCGCTCTCTTCCTGGGCTTCGGCGTCAAGCTGCTTCTGGATGCCCAGGCGATGGGCGCCGACCAGGCGCGGGAGGAGGCTGAGGCGGCGGCGGAGGCGGTGAATGCCGCCGAGAACCTTCATCCGATCGCCGAGGGCTGGGCCGTGATTCGGGAGGCCTTCGTGCTCGTGTTCATCGCCGAACTGGGGGACCGCACTCAGTTCACCACCATTTTTCTGGCCGCGGCGCCGGCTTTCAGTTTTCTGGCCCTGCTGGCCGGCAGCCTGCTCGGCCATGGGCTGGTGACGGGCTTGGCGGTGGGGGCGGGCCGCTGGATCGGTTCCCACCTGCAGGAGCGCCTGCTTTATCGACTCAGCGGTGGGCTCTTCCTCCTCTTCGGTCTGGCCGCCGTGCACCAGGCCCTGACTTGAAGCGGTGTGGCCCACAGGCCGCGATGTTGGAATCGGTGGGGATGCTTCGCCAGGGGCAAACTTTGTAGGCCTGATATTGTAGAGCTGTGCGGTTCTTTTGGGTGCTCATGAGCCAATGGCCGTCATCTTGTCGGTGTCCCTAGATTGAGCTTTGGCTTGTCGGTGGGTTCATAACTCCTTCGCTTCGAGGCTTGGTGGCGTCCGTCTCCAACGGTCTCGGGCCATCGCAACGATGGGCAGTGATGACGATGTTGCAAGGCATCGCACAACCTGCTCTCGCCTCCGCCACGATCCAACCATCGTTCTCGTCCTTCCCGATGACCCTCACCGAGCCAGCTCCCGATGCCGTGGCAAGCGAGGCTGATCGCTGGATCGTGGTCGGTTCCTCCACCAATCCCGAGCCCGAGCTGGCGGTCCGTGAGGCGCTGGCCACGATCGTTGATCGGGCCGACCCCAAGCTCACGATCATTTTCTGTTCACCGGCCTACAACCTGGCGGAGATCTCCCGCCTCGTTCAGGCCACGGTTGGCGCCGGGGAGGTGATCGGCTGTTCCACCGCCGGTGAGTTGCTGCGGAACAATCCGATGACCGGTGGGCTGTTGATCTGGGCCCTGGGTGGCAACGGCTTCGCCGTGACCACCGGCGTGGGCCTCGGTGACCCGGCCACGGGGCTGCGGGATGCGGCCAACACGGCGGCCCAGTGCCTCAGGCAGCTGGAACGGAAGGAGCACACCCTGCTGTTCCTGCTGGCCGATGGCCTCTGCGGCGACCAGATGGAGGTGGTGCGGGGCGCTTACGACGTGAGTGGCGCCGGCGTGCCCCTGATGGGCGGCTGCGCCGGTGATGACATGGCCCTGCAGGCCACCCAGCAGATCCACAGCGGTGAACTGCTCACCCATGCGGTGGTGGCTGCCGCCATCACCTCCAATGCCCCGATGGCGATCGGCATCGCCCACGGCTGGGAGCCCCTCAGTGAGGCCATGCTGGTGACCGGCAGTCGGGGAACCACGCTGGAAACCCTTGATGACCGGCCAGCCCTGGATGTGTATCTCGATACCTACGCCGCCCCTGCCGAGGTTCGCAACGATCCGGCCGCTTTCTTCGATTTCGCCCACACGCGTCCGGTTGGCATCGCCCGCCGCAATCGAACTGAGATCCGCTATGTGTATGGCGCCGATTATGAGCAGCGCACACTCACGATTTTCGCCGAGGTTCCCCAGGGGGCCATGGCCTATCTGATGCAGGGCAATTCGGATTCGGTGCTGCATGCCACCTCCGAGGTCTGCGCCCTGGCGGAGCAGGCCCTGGGCGGCCAGCCCGCCAAGGGGTTCATGCTGCTCGAGTGTGTGGCCCGCAAGTCGTTGCTGAGCAAAGCCGGCCTGCTGGAGGAGAGTCTGCGGCTGCCCAGCGTGGGCCCCGATGCCACCGTGGGGGGCTTCTACACCTATGGGGAAATCGCCCGAACCGAGGGTTCCGGTGGTTTGCATAACCAGACGGTGGTGGCCCTGGCGCTCGCATGAGCACGGCACCATGGTCGCTGCATGTGCTGTCAGAGGTTCTGGCGGCCTTCACGGTTCAGAGCCCCACGGCCCTGCGGGACGTGGTGAGCCGGGTGGCGGAGGCCGTGGATGCGGAGATCACGGCCATCGTGCGGCAGCAGGGCGCTTTCGAGCTGTGCGTCGGTCTGGAGGATCAGGAGAAGTGCTTGCTGGCGGCGGCGGTGGCGGAACGGCTGCCGGTGCTCAGCCTCGGCGGAGTGCTGTTGCATCTCTACTGGGCTCCCCTCGATGGCGGGGACGTGATGGTGGTGGGACGCTTCAAGGAGGACTACACCCTTGAGGAACGGGCCCTGCTGCGGGCCATGGGCCGCAGCATCCAGCTCAGTACCCAGATGTTGGCGGCGTTGAAGGCGGAGCAGGAGGCGCTGGGGGCGGAGAAGGAGGCCAAGAATCTGGCCATCCGCGAGGCCACGATCGATCCCCTCACGGGTCTTCCCAACCGTCGCTGTCTGCTGGCCCATCTGGGGGCACGGCTGGCCGTTCGCTCTGAAGGGCGGGAGCAGCTGGGCCTGCTGTTTATTGATCTCGACCGCTTCAAGCACATCAATGATGTGTATGGGCACAGCACTGGCGATGCCTATCTCCAGGCGGTGGGGGCAGCTCTCGCCCATGTTCGTGATCACGACACCTTCGTGGGGCGGTTGGCCGGTGATGAATTCATCGTGATTGTTGATGGAACTGACCTCAGGCTCCTCACCGATCTGGCGGAGAGGATCCTGAAGCGTCTCGACCAGCCCTGGACGATCGGGGGGCGGGTTCTGCAGTATTCAGCTTCCATTGGTGTGGCTCTGGCTGACCCCGGCGATCGCCCCCAGGATCTATTGGATAAGGCCGATCTGGCGATGTACAGCATCAAGCAGCAGGCGCCGGGTCGCCATGCCTGCTTTCAGACTTACATGCTGGATCAAGCTCGCCGCAAGGCTGATCTGGAGACGGAGATCCGCAGCGCCCTGCGTCATGACGAAGTCATCTCCTTCTTTCAGCCGATCATTTCCGCCGCGCACGGTGGTGTGGTGGGCTTCGAAGGGCTGGCTCGCTGGCTCCATCCAGGGCGGGGGCTGCTGGCTCCGGAGGATTTCATCGAGGTGGCGGAGGAGGCGGGTCTGCTGCGCGATCTCGATGCCCGCATTCTTCATGATGCCTGCTTCAGGCTCACCGGCTGGCAGTGTGTGCAGCAGGGGTTTTCCCCACGGCTCTCGATCAATCTTTCGGCCGCCAGCCTTCAGGATCCTGTTTTGATCGAGCGCGTGGCGGACACGCTGGCGGCTTCTGGATTTGAAGCACGCAATCTTCTGCTTGAGGTCACCGAAACCTCCCTGGTGCGGGACGTGGAGCGTGCCCAGCAAAATATTGTGAATCTCAAGAAATTAGGCGTGAAGCTTGCCGTGGATGATTTTGGTACGGGCTATTCATCGTTGCGCTATCTGCGCCAATTCTCGGTTGGCATGTTGAAGATTGATCGTTCTTTTGTGTCTGGCCTCGGGTTGAATCACGATGATGATGTTATCGTGGAAACCATCATTCGCATGGCCGCATCCCTGGGGATTCAGGTGGTGGCCGAAGGGGTGGAAACGGCAGATCAGCAGGCGATTCTCCGTGGGCTGGGTTGTGATTTTCTCCAGGGTTATCTGCTGGGCCGTCCGCTGAATGCCTCGACGTCGGAGCGGCTGTTCGCCCGTTCCGAGCAGCGCCTGCTGCGGCTGGGCCAGGATGTCTTCTAATCCGATTCGATCAGCTCGATCCGCCTGATCCGTAGGGCTCCCACTGCCACCAGCGCTCGCCGCACTTACTCCAGGCGCCGCAGCGGCCGCCGCAGCATCGCCGGATCCAGACCCTCCCGCAGCGCCAGCACCAGCCCGGCGGCCTCGGCGTAGCTACTGGCGCTGATCACCTCCAGGCCCAGGGCCTCGCCGCTCACCTGCAGCAGGCAGGGATTGCCGGCCACGGCGATCAGGGGCACGCCCCGCGCGGCGCAGGCCAGCACCGCTTCGCCACCGAGGGCTCCGGCCGGGGCCACCACGGCGCCCAAGGATGCCGCTCGCAACAGCGCCCCTGCCGGCCCCGGCACACCTCCGGCCTTGATTCCTTCAGGCGCCAGCGGCACCAGATCCGGTGCCCGACTCAGACCCACCAGCACGCAGGGCAGGAAGGTGTGCCCCAGCTCCTCGGCCGCCGCGCGCGGATCGAGATCGGGATCGAGGGGCAATGGCGCCAAGGCCGGCGCATGGGCGCAGGGGATGCCGAGATGGCGCACGAGCAGATGGCTGATCACCGCCTCGGCCCCGGCCAGCGCATCCACACCGGAGCCGGCGCGGTAGGCGGCCAGAGCTTCGCTGTCTGGGTCCTCGGGGAAGCGGGCCACGGCGGCGATGGCGGTGGCGCCGGCTGCCACCAGCTTCTCCCCGGCCCGCAGCAGCGCATCGGGCCGCTCCAGGCTGCCCCAGCTGCTGCCGCTCGGCCCCAGGCTCAGCCCCACCCCGAGGGGCGCCTCGGTGGTCACCACCGGACCGATCGCCAGACCCAGGGTGGCGCGGCAGGCCTCGGCCGCCTGGAGCTGGCGGGCGCGCAG
>JBBASH010000107.1:0-7214 GCA_040399305.1 Cyanobium sp. | reverse complement strand
CCCCACCTGGCAAGACACGTCACGCTGGATTCACAGCCTGAAAAAAACCCTTTCACCTTGCCTCAATCGTCGCTCAACACTCGCAACGATCTTTCGCCTCGGCAACGGCCAACACGGCAAGCGCCAGCCGCCTATCGTGGGCCTCTATGGCTGAACGATCCCGCCGCTCCAACCTCCGCGGCGCCGGCGACAGCCTTGGCATGCGGCCTCAAAACAGGGTGAACGTTCTGGTGCCAGGTGCTGCGGCATCCCCGGCGACCTCCCTAGGCGCTTGCCTGGAGAGCCTGCGCCGCCACTGGGAGGGCGAGGGGCAGTTGGCCGGCCTCTGGCAAGCCTGGCCGCGCATCGCCGGCAGTCAGCTGGCCCCCCACTGCCGTCCCCTCAACCTGCAGGGCGGCGTGCTCACGGTGGGGGCGGCCCCGGGGCCCTGGCTCCAGGCCCTGCAGTACAACCGCCATCAGCTGCTGGGGGCCCTGCGGGGGGCGGGCTTCAGCGTGCGGGATCTGCGCTTCCGCCAACACCACGTAGAAGCCACACCGTCCCACGGATCGGAGGTCGAAGCCGAGGTGTGGGCCCGCCACCCCAGCCGAATCGATGTGCATGGACTGGCGGACTGCCCCGCCTGTGGACGGCCGGCCCCCACCGGCGAGATGGCGCTCTGGGGCCACTGCGGCTTCTGCCGGCGCAACGCCCTAGCCGATCAGGGGATCGACGGAAGCCCCATCTGCTGAAGCAGGCCGGGCAAAGTGATCGTTGAAGTTGGTGGAGTCGGCTTGGTCAGGGGGGTGGCTTGGGGCGCCTGAGGGGCTGGTTGGGCTGGTTGGGGTGCCGCTTGGGGGGCCGTTGCCGCTGGGCCGGTGGGTTGGGTGGCTGGTTGGGTGCCCGCTGGAGGCTGGGCGATGCCGCCGGAAGCCGGTGGGGCGCCACAGGAACTTTCCAGGTGGGACATGTAGAGGGGGATCTGCTGGGCGGCCATGGCGCGGGCCTCGGCCTCGCGGTGCCAGCTCTTGGCGCTGTAGAGGGCGTCGATGTCGCGCAGGTCGGCGCGGCTCAAGTTGGCGCGCAGGAATTGCTCGGTGAGCAGGGGCTTGCCCTTGCGGCAGCGGGCCTGCACGGCATGCCAGCCCTCATGCATCAGGGTGTCGAGCTGGTTGCCGCGGGGGCAGACCACGATGCGGCGGGTCCCCCGGATATAGAGACCAAACAGATTGGGTTCCTGAACGCAGCGGGGGTGATTGCCCACCACCTCGAAGCCGTAGTTCTGGAAGGTGAGCACCATGGAATTGAAGGTGCCGGCCTGGTTAGCCGCCTTCAGGGGAAGGGAGCCCAGCACCAGGGGTGCGGCCATCAGGACGGCCCCGAGAGCCTGGCGCAGGCGAGCGGTTGCGGCCTTGGGCCTTGGGCTTAAGGCGGCGGACATCGGAAGCGCAGGCGACAACATCAGCGCCAATGCTAAGAACGGCCAGCCTTCGTGCCCCAAATTGACGGCATGCCACCGGGGCCAGAGAGCCCAGGGGGGAACGAGGGGTCCGGTCGCCCCGAAGGGCCGACCGCGGCTCAGGGATCGGCGGCGCTGAACAGGGCCCGCCAGCTGGCCTCCAGTTCCGCAGCGGCCGCGGTGCCCTCAGGGGGGAAGGAGGCTAGGAAATCCTTATCAGCTGCGGGCACATAGGGTCCTTCCTTGATCTCCAGCATCACGGAATCCGGCTCCAGGGCCACCAGGGTGTGGATGATCCCCTCCGGCAGCTGGATCCCCCGCAGGGGACCGGCTGCATCGAGGCGCTCGCGGCCCCGCACCCCCCCGTGCTGATCAAGCAGCAAGAGGCCGATGGCCCCCTGGAGCACCACGAAGCACTCAAAGCCCGCCCCGGGTCGCTCGCGCCGATGGCAGTGGGGCCGCACATAAGTTCCGGGCTGCATCACATTGAGGAAGCGCTGCACCGGATCAGCCTCCGCATGGAGGTTGTGGTTGCGCCGCTGCCGGGGCAAGGAGCGGGCCTCAGCAGCCACACGCTCGAACAGGGTGTGATCGATCCGCTGGATCTCCTCAGCCATGGCGACTCCAGGAGGTCACGGCCCCGTCGCCCCCGGCGGCATGGCGGGTCAGGAAGGACGCGATGGCCCCATCGGGCATGGGACGCCCCATCAGGTAACCCTGCACCTCATCACATCCCTGCTGGAGCAGGCGGCGGGCCACCTCCACCAGCAGGGCATCGCCGGCGGCGTGAACGAGGGAATCGTTGATGGTCTTGAAGCGATCCACATAGCCCTTGGCTCCGTGGAGATGCTCAGGAGAAGGGTCCAAGGGCCACAACTTGCCTCAAACCACTATCGCAGCGAGGCCCGGGCGCTGCAGATCCGGATCCATTGACCCCATAGGCGGCAACGGATCCGGGTGTCACAGCCCGATCCCACGGCGGTTCAGCGGAGCTCCCGGCAACAGGCCGCGAAGGCCCCAGCCGGATCGGCCGCAGCGCTGATCGGACGCCCGATCACCAGCAGGCTGGAGCCGGCGGCGATCGCCTGGGCGGGGGTCATCACCCGGGCCTGGTCGCCGGTGTCGCTGCCGCTCGGTCGGATGCCTGGGGTGACCAGGACGAAGGGCTCCGAATGGGCCTGCCTCAGGGCCGCCACCTCCAGGGGGGAGCACACGCAGCCGCCGATGCCGGCACCGGCGGCCAAGGCCGCGAGGCGGTTCACGTAGGCGGGAATTGGTTCGGCAATGGCCAGTTCGTGGGCGAAACGCTCCGCCGGCCAGCTGGTGAGCACGGTGACGGCCAGCAGGGTGGGGGCCTCCAGGCCCGCAGCGGCAGCCCCCTCGAGGGCGCCAGCCTGGGCGGCGGCCAGGGCCTCACCGCCGGCGCAGCCATGCACCGTGATCAGGCCAGCGCCAAGGCGGGCGGCGCTGCGGCAAGCGGCGGCCATGGTGGCGGGGATGTCGTGAAACTTGAGATCGAGGAACACCTGCAGGCCCCGCTCCCGCAGCTGGGCCACCACGGTGGGCCCGGAGGCACTGAAGAGCTCCAGACCCACCTTCACCCAGCGCAGTTCGGGGATGGCGCCGGCCAGGGCAAGGGCGGCGGCCGCATCGGGCCGATCCAGGGCCAGGATGATCCGCTCGCTTGGATCGATGGCGGGCGCCGGGGGCATGGGCGGCGGGCGACAGGAGTGGCGCTGGGGACCGTAGGAGCTAGCGGCGCCGGAGGCTGAGGCGGCAGGTCCAGCAGGGAGCTGCCGGAGGAACGAAAAATGGCTTGCGCAGGAGAGCCAGCCTGGAGCAGCCGGAAGAACCAGGGAGGTCTGACGGCAGGTCAGGCCGGGAGCAGCCGGAGGCACTGGGGCGGGCCGCGCAAGGCTGCCTGTGGATCTTGGGTAACGTGCGGGCCGATCCCAACTGCAGGACTCGCGGCGCCATGACCTACCCGCCGAGGGCCGGCCGAAGCCGATTCCTGACCCGGGTGCTCCGCAGATGCCTGGGATCCTTCCGTCTTCCCCTTGGACCCCGAGCCTTGGCCGTTGGCCCCGCCTTGCTGGCCCTGGGGCTGGCGACCCTGGCCCCACCACCGGCGGTCCGGTCAGCCGAGATCCTCAGGGTGGGAGTGCTCGACGGCTCTCCTCCCTGTTCGGAGCTGCGGGGGCCGGGGCGCTGGCAGGGCAGAGCTGTGGATCTATGGCACTTCGTGGCCGCCCGGGAGCGGCTGGCCTACACCCTCGAGCCCTTCCCGAACGCGAAGGCGCTGCTGGAGGCCAGCCGCCGGGGTGCGGTGGATCTGGGGGTGGGGTGTCTCACGATCACGCCGGAGCGGGTGGGCACCTACCGCTTCAGCCTGCCGTTCCAGGAATCGGGCGTGGCCCTACTGATGGGCACCAACCGCCTGGCCACGCTGCGGGCGGTGCTGGAAGGGTTGCTGGATGCGCGGCTGCTCGGGCTGCTGGCCGGCTACCTGCTGGCGATCGGGGCGTTGAGCGCGGTGGTGTGGCGCACCGAAGGGGGCTATCCCCCCGGAAGCGCCATGGAAGCGGGATCAGCAACGGGGCCGGCGGGCCCCTGGCCAAAGCGCGACTGGTGGCGCCGCTATTCCCTGGTGTTCCAGGTGCTGGCCACGGGCCCGGGCACCAACACGATCGTGGCCACCACCCGGGGCCAAGGGCTGGTGGTGCTGAGCTATCTGCTGCGGATCGTGTTCGGTTCGCTGATCGTGAGCACGATCACCCTCGACGTTCTCCGCCAAGCGCCGATGAGCGATGCGCTCCCCGACTCCCTCGACGACCTGGCGGGTCGACGCGTGGCCGCCCGGCCCGGCAGTGTGAGCGAGAAGCTGCTGCGCTCACCTCCGCTGCAGGGGAGGGTCACGGTGGTGCCGCTGCCGAAGCTCAGCGATGCGCCCGCCCTGCTGCTCAACCAGCGGGTGGATGCGGTGCTCGCCGATGAACAGCAGCTCCGCTATGTGCGGGAGCAGGTACCCCTGCGACAGCGCAGCCGCCTGCAGCTGGTGCTGGATGGACAGCGGCCAGAATCCCAGGCGTTCGTGTATTCCCCCCAGCTTCCGAAGGCCACTAGTGAGGGGATCGACCGGGCGATCAGCGAGGCCAAGCGCAATGGCCAGGTGCCCTGAAGGCTGGTTGGCCACGGACTGCACGGCGGCGCACGGGCGTAACACGATCGCGGCGTCCTTCAAGCCGCTGGAATCCTGGAGCAGGCTGCCATAATTTCGGCCAAGCCCTCGCCGAGAGAATCCCTGGCAGCAGCCACGGTGGCGTAACAGAAGTTCATAGATTGGCTTTGGTCATCGAGCGGTTCCTGGACGGGTCCGCTTTTTTATGGCCGGCTTGCTGGCCTGAGCCCTCAGCGGCTGATCGCCTTCCAGATCCACCAGCCCACCAGGCCCAGAACGACCCAGGGCAACAGCCCCCGGAACAGCAGCAGCGCCACCAGCACCACAGCGGCTGACACGGCGCTGCGCCGGGTCAGCGCCTTGGCGTCGTCGGTCATGTAGCGCCAGCGGGGAACGAGGGACATCGGGGGAGAGAACGATGAACCCAGCCAAGCCGTTGCCCACCGTGAGCACCAGGGGGGAAGACCGAAGTGAACCAGATACCCCCACCCAACCATTGCCCAGATGGACGATCACCCCACCGGAGAAGTGAGCTCCAGCCTGAGGGCATCACGGCTGGTCCAGTGGGGGCACTGGCGGGTGATCGGGGCATCCTGCGGGATCACGGCTCCCCACACCCGGCAGAGACCACAGACCCGCTGGGAACCGGAGTAGTTGGCGCAGGTGCTGCACTTGCTTGACCAGGGCCCAAGCATCCCTTTCTCCCTTAAGGATTTCTTCCAGTTTGCCCGTGGGGTGGGTCCGCCGGACGGTGGCCTCAATCACTCTTCACCGCCAGCCCTTCGTTCACTCCACCAGGCGCCGGAAGGTCTTCTTGCCGAGCTGCAGCACCTTGCCGGCCAGCTCCTGCGTGCCGCTGAATTCCTGGTTGGGATCGCTGAGCTTCTCACCATCGAGCTTCACCCCTCCCCCCTGGATCTGGCGGCGCGCCTCGCTGCTGCTGGCGCAGACGCCCACCGCCGCCAGCAGATAGAAGGCCTTGGCCGGAAAGTTCACCGCTGCCAGCGAGGCCTCGGGTACCTCCGCCTCCGCCGCCCCCGCCCCGGCGGCGCCCGCCACCAGGTGGCCCGCATCGGCCTGGGCCGCGGTGGCCGCCGCCACGCCATGGCGGGCCGCCGTGATCGCCAGGGCCATCGCCTTCTGGCGCTCGCGCGGGTTCTCCGGCAACGCCGCCAGATCGAGGTCGGTGAGCAGGGTGAGGTAGTCGTTCACCACCGCATCGGGCACCTTCTCGAGCTTCGAATACATCGAGAGTGCATCCTCCGCCAGACCCACGGTGTTGCCCAGGCTCTTGCTCATCTTCTGCACTCCATCGAGGCCCGGCAGGATCGGCAGCAGCAGGCCGAACTGGGGGCGCATGCCGTGGTGGCGCTGCAGATCCCGGCCCATGGCCACATTGAACTTCTGGTCGGTGCCGCCCAGTTCCACATCGGCTTGGATCGCCACCGAGTCGTAGCCCTGCAGCAGCGGATAGAGGAATTCGTGCAGGGAGATCGGCGTGCCGGAGCCATAGCGATTCGCAAAATCCTCCTTGGCCAGCATCTGACCCACCGTGCTGGTGCCGAGCAGGTCGATCACGGCAGGCAGGTCCATCGCCGCCAGCCATTCACTGTTGCGCCGCACCTCCAGCCGGCCTGGGGTTTCGAAATCCAGCAGCGCCCGGGCCGGATCCTGGCCCAGCCCCAGCTGCACCAGATAGGTTTCGGCGTTGGCCTCCACCTCGGCAGCGCCCAGTTGGACCCGGGTGGCGCTCTTGCCGGTGGGATCGCCGATGCGGGCGGTGAAGTCGCCGATGATCAGCACCGCCGTGTGGCCCGCATCCTGGAAGGCCCGCAGCTTGCGGAACAAAATTGAGTGACCCAGGTGAATGTCAGAGCCGGTGGGGTCGATGCCGAGCTTCACCCGCAGGGGGCGGCCGTTGCGTTCGGCCTCGGCCAGGCGGGAGGCGAGATGCTGATCGGCGACGTTCTTGGATGGATTCGAATCCGCTCTGGCCCCCAGGGAAATGCCCATCGGGAACAGATCGGCCATGCCGCGGCTCAGCCAGGCGGGCAGGGTGATCTCCCGGTCCGAGGCGACGGCGGCAGAGGATCGCTGCTGATCAACCATGGAGGACCGGGGGCCTTGGAGCGCTGTGCCGCCGGATCGTAAACAGGTGCCCCGGAGCGAGAAGGGAGACAACCGCCTGGCAACAGGCCACCGTCACCGAGGACGGCCTCAACCTCTACGGCAGGCCCCACCTTGCGGAGCTGTTGCGGGCCCTCAGGGAGGTGGAGGCGGCCCAGAGTCCAAGGGGAAACGCAACGGGTGGGGGGCAGATCGGCGCCATGGCCAGGGCGGAGCGGTGAGCCAGGTCCAATTCCGTGAACCGTGAAAGCCATGGCAAGCCCTCACGCAAGCTTAGGGCTGAGGCCTCCCAGTCCAAGGCTGGACTCACTTAGGGCATGCCGGGGGCTCCTCGGCCCTGCAGAGGTGGCTCGTCGGCCCCGGCCTCAGCCCTCCTTCTCCAGCTGGCCCCTCATGCGCTCCAGGGTCTGGTGCATCTGCTGGAACATTGTTTCGGGCGTCATGCCGAACTGGCCGAGCTGGGTGCGCAGC
>JBBASH010000106.1:0-7558 GCA_040399305.1 Cyanobium sp. | reverse complement strand
ATGGGAGCTTACTGATAGGGTGCATGCCAAATTAGCAATCCCCACTGCAGCAAACTGCTGGTTGTCATGGACTGAGATATCGATCAAACGGCCTGCAATGAGTTAAAACTTTACAACAACCGACGGATCTTTGTGACGATCAAGCGCCGGAACGATTCTCGGCGCTGGATAGTGGAAGGAGAGGTCACGGGCTGGGCGGTGCTGGCGCATCGGTGAGGTACGGGCAACTCAACGCATGGGTCGGGTCCAGCGACTGATCGGGGCCACCACCGGCCGCAGGGGGTGGGGGATCTGCAGCTGATGCTCTGCAGCGCCCGCCATGACACCATCACGCCATCGCTTCAGGCTTTTCGCTCCCCGTAGATCTGTGCTGTACAGGCTTCAGCCCGACGCTGACCTCTGGGTGAGCACCATCGGGCGCGATTCTGGATGGCGCCCTCCGAGGTCCCTCACCACAGCACAAAGATCACGAACCAGGGCTGTAGCTGCCAGCGACGCCATCGTTTCCGGCGGGTCAACCCATCCTGAACAAGATTTCGCCTCACGTACGGCCTCAACACCGCTGAGATTCAGATCAAAATTGGCTGACATGGTCTGGTGGTCGCTGATCAAGACCTCGCCGGCCCCTGCCATGCTGCGGCACTCGCGCGAGGGCTCCGCAAGCTGGCCTGCACATGGACTCGGTAGCCATTGGGTTGATGAGTCATGGATCCTGGCCAGCCCTTACGCGGCGCCGCCTCTGGGGCGGTCCTTCGCCGTTATGGCCCAAGTCCAGGTTCTCCACGATGTGCTCCAAGGCGGGGTACGCTGGCGCGTCACCTTCTTTGTCTGCCCCAATCAGGGCTCCCTGGTGCGCCTTGAAAAAAGCGGCAAAGGCGGCCGGGTTCTGCACGGATCGCACCTGCCAGCCAGGTCTGAGGGGGAGCTCCTGCGAGGCCCACCGCAATCGCCCTACTTCCACCCCAGGCAGCTTCCCTTTGAACTGTAGGTGGGAGGGCCGGGCACCCTCCGGTCCGAATGGGCCGACACCGACACCGAAAGGCCTGGCTCGTCGCAGCGGATGGTGGGAGGGAGCGCGACTTTCGTGCCCTTCACGGTGTCCTGGAAGCGCACCTGGCCTTGGGAATCGGTCACCCGCACGGCATAGTCCGCAGCTCCTTCCACCGGACTCCAGCGCAGCTCATTGGCACCCAACCAGCCCAGGTGCGCCACCTTCCCCAGGCCCATGGGGGTGAGTGAGGCCTCCCAAAGCCAAGAGCCAGAGGAGCGCTTGGGTGCGAGCGTCGGCGTGCCGACCTGAGTGAGCACGAGGAAGCGATTGTTGAATCTCAGCGTGATCTGTTTGAGGGGTAGAGGAGTGCTGGAGCGGAGGGTGAGGGTGGCCAGAGAATCGGGGTCCAGATTCAGGCCCTTCAAGGTCCATTCCGTTTGGGCACCGTTGGAGAAGCTCTCGCCTGGCGTGATCAGCTTGGCGAACTGGTTTCGCAGCGGCGTGCGGTAGTGAATGGTGTTGCCCTTTCGGAGAATCAACTCCAAATCACCGCTGAACTGCCCTTCCCGCTGCAGGCCCTGATCCGCCATGGCCAGCGCAACCTTGATCGTGGTCACGGGAAATTCGATCGGATCAAACTGGATCGGCTCACTGCGATAGGTCAAAGCGCCTGGAGCCGCGTCGGAGGAGAGCACAAACGCCCAGGGTTGCCGTTGGCGTTGGGTGTCCAGGAGAAAGGTGCCGTTTCCGATCCCTTCGCCGTTCGTCAAGATCGTTCCTAGGCCAGCTCCACAGCTCAGCTCCAGCTTGTAGCGGGTGTGGGGCCTGGCTTGGGTCAGCGCCACCCTCACCGTTGCCAGCTGCTCTCCCGTCTCCGTCAAGCTCACGTAGCCCGCCAGGTTGTCTTCGGTCGCAGACGTGATCTGATTGGTCACAGTGCGATGGTCACAGTCGGCTGTGGCTAAGGGAACGAGCGCCGCAAGGCGGTTGAAGCGAAGGTTGTCGTCCGGCTCATGGCTGCGGTAGCTGCAGCGGCTGAGCGGTTCCAGACCTGTCAGCAACCCGCGCACTGTGAAGGGTTTACGGGGATTGGTAGGGTCAAAGGAGACCAGGTCCGCATCGATCACTTTCCAGTCGCCGACGCCATTGAGCCTCCAGAGATTGGGGGCATCAGCGATGGGTTGATCCAGGCAATAGCCATTGGTGTCGCCGTGAACCATCAGCACCGGCACTGGCAGATTCCGTGCCAATGTCCGGACAGAGTCGCAGAGATCCGCATAGTGACCTTTGCATTGCTGGGTAAACGGATCCACTTGTGTGGCCACCACCACCGCCTCTCTTTTACGCTGGATTGCTGACTGCTCCAACTCTGCCAACACCTTTCTCATCGCCCGCACGCGCCCTGTAGTTTCCCGTTGTCGGCTGGCATTGTTGTCCACCCAGCCATTGTTGCTGGAGGTGTAGTGGATCGCCGCAAAGGCCACATTCCTGTAAGACCAACGCACCATTTCGGGCGTGCTCTCTGGGGGCTTGGATTCACAGGTGAGCCCGGGGATTCCGCTGGTGCAGAGACCGCGATCACCCGTGAGCACAGAAGTGCTGAGGGTCGTTCCGTTGGCTGTTGTGAACCGCTTGCCGGAGTAAAAGGTTTCCCGGATTTCCCTCAGCCGTTCCAGGGGCTGCACACCAACCATGCCGCAATCCACCCAGTCGTTATCTCCTGGGATAACCACAAGGGGTTTGCCAATCCGGATCCACTCCAGCAGGGTTGCCTCCTGCCAGGGACGCGTGCAGGCGTCTTCGACCCGGCCGATGTCGCCCAAATGGATCAGAAAGGGGATATCGGGGCGCCGTCTCAGTGTCGGTTCGATCAGGCGTCGCAAGACCAGCCTGTCGTCCGCCTCATGACCGTTCTGTCTGTAGTTAACCGCCGGCACCCTGTAGGGCATGTCTCCGAAGCTGGCGAATAACAGCTTGCTGCTGGCCTCCGGAATCGGGGTTCCGAGGGTGGGTGTCGCCATGGCCGCCAGAGCCGCCACGGCCGCCGGAAGGAGAAATAGGGGACTGAGTCGGGGGAGGTGTCGCATCAGATGGGTGGCTGGCTCTGTCATGCCCGTCGCGGGGCATCATGAACCAAGATCATCACCTTGACATCCTTAATCTTCATCGCTTCAGATCAGCTCGCCACCACGCGAGCGACAGAGGTTGGCGGGACCTGCCCCGCGTTGATTAGTGTCGCCCATGTGCCCACTCTAAGGGTCGATCGTGAGTCCAATCGTCGTAGGCTATACGTCTAGGCAGTAAGTTCTCATGCGGTCACGGCATCACCTCTGGTTGCTGGGTAGACGCTGGACCGCAGCAGTCTTGGTGGTGCTCGCACTCTGGATCGGGTCTGTGACTTCGGCGATGGCGGATGAGGCAGCCTCGCTGCGCATCCTTGCCAGCGCTGCCCGAACGACGATGGCCGAGCGCATCGAGCCGTCGGCATCGAACCTGCCATTCCTGTGCCTACGGCGATGGAGCGAGCCAGCGCCGATACGCGAGTACCTCCTGCGGCAACAGGCTGAAGCGATCGAGGCACTGATCACCTCGGCACGCTCACCGGCCGAAGCGCGGACCGTGCGCCGGCTCCTGGATCGGCTCCGACGTGACGGCTACTCCCTCGAAGCCGATGGGCGCCTCGCGAACACGGCACCCGGCGGCGCCAGCGGGCTGCGGCACGCCGCGAGCCTTGGTGAGCTTCCGGCCGCGCTGAACACACGCCTCGCCCCGGGCGACTGCGGCACCACCTCCATCGGCCGGTTGGGGCGCACGTCCGTGCCGCTTGGCACGTTGGCGCGTGCGGACTACCAGCGCCTCATTGCGCTCGAGCCCGAGGATCCGTGGCACCCGCTGGTGCTCGCTTGGCTCACAGGCGTCGAGGGCGAGCCCGCGCTTCAGCGTGCCCTGTCCATCGCGCAGAAGACCAGCAGCGACGAGGCCGCGCCCGTGCAGATCTTTGCCTTCCAGCAACTGGCTTGGTTAAGGCGCCAGCAGGGTCGCGGGAGCGACGCTGTGGAGGCCGCACGGGTAGCCATGCGGATCGCAGACGAACGCCTTCGCAGCGCAGGTAACAACCTCGCACAACCGGCGGTGCAGCAAGCGCTGCGCGACGTCGCTCAGACCGGCAGCACCCTCGCCGTAACGCTGGAAGACACCGGGCAGAAGGCCGCCGCCTTCGATGCACTCCAGGAGGTGGCGACGAGGCAACGGCAACTCATCGCGCTACGGGCCGAGGACGCACCGATGCAGCTCGCGATGGTCGACACGCTCGGCCGGCTGGCCCTATTGCGCGACGCCGCAGGTCCGTCCGCCTCGGGGAGCGCGAAGGCTTACCAACAGCAGGCCTGGTCGCTCTACCAGGAACTCTTGATGCGAACGCCCTTCAAGCCGATGCTGAGACCCAGCAACTGGCCGGGCATGCTGCTCACGGCTGCCTGCATGGCAGGCGCGCTGACACTGATTGTGGGCTGGGTGCTGCTGCGGCTTTACCGGCGCCGCATCGCCGAACTCATGATGGCCTCGGCACACGCTTCGACCGCCACTCCGCCGCTCACCGGCGACGTGCTGCCGCCGCCCGCCGCAATGCCGGCGCGGCCGCGCACCGAGACGATCGACCCCGGCGCACTGGCGGCGGCGGTCCTGCGCCGCGCCGTAGGCGTGCAGATCGCGGCCGGTCTCGCGTTCGGCGTCGCCGCCGCATGGCTGGTTCTTCGGGCCAACGCTATCGAGCCAACACCAATCCGCCTGGCGCTGATGAGCTGGACCTGGGCCTGGCCGACCGTGCTGGCGCTTGGGCTGGTGTGGGACGGCAACCGTCGACGCAGCCGGCTCGCCTGGGCTGTGTACTTCGCCGTCCTGTTCTTCCTCTGCACCGTCGGTGCGCTAGGCAACACCTCGACCATGTCGATGTTCGGCATAGCGATCCCTCCGTTCTTCCAGGGACTCGTGTTCTGGGTGATCAGCCTGTCGCTCTCACCGTTCCTGCTCCTGTTCCTCAATCGCGCGGTGCGCAGCATCGGCCCGGTGCTGCTTGTGATGATGGTGGTCGCGATGCTGGGTGGTACGGCAGCGATGTTGGCTGCGAGCACTCCGGTCGGGATGGCTGTGGTCGTGTCAGTGGCCGGGGCAATGGGCCTGGCCGGAGGAGCCGCGATTGGCCTGTCTTGGCTCGGTGGCATGGTGGCAGCGGCGCCGCTCTCCTGGTGGCTCGGCCGGCGGCTGCGTGCCGCCTACAGCGCGAAGTGGATGAGCAACCAGAGCCTGATGCTCGACGCGCTGTGGGGCTTTCAGGCCGTGCTGCTTAGCCTCCAGCTCTCGATGGCGGGCGGTCCGGCGGCGGGTTGGTGGGGCGCAGGTGCATTCGCGCTCCACAAGGCGATCACGCTCGCCGGCATGGCGCCGGCGGCGCGTGCGGCTCGCCGGCGTACGCCGTTCCAGCTCCTTCTGCTTCGGGTCTTCACCCGGCGCGACCGGCGCGGCCGCCTGCAGAGCCGGCGCGCCGACGCGGAGCGACTGTTCGACGTGCTGGGTTCGCGCTGGCTCACGATCGGGCCGATCGCGATGATCGGCGCCCCCGACCTCGCCAGCAGCACCATCGATCCGGACGAGTTCATTGATTTCCTTGCCGGCCGGCTGCGCGAGCAGTTCATCCTCGATCCAGCAGACGTGCCCAAGCGCCTGGCTTCCGTGGACGATCGCTGCGATTTCGATGCGCGCTGGCGCGTGACCGACATCTTCTGCGGTAACGACGCGTGGCGCCCAGCCGTGCTGGGGCTGATGACGCGAAGCGACCTGGTCGTGATGGACTTGCGCGACTTCGGGCCGGACAACCAGGGCTGCATCTTCGAGCTCCAGGCTTTGATCGATCTGGTGCCCGCAGCCCGCGTAGCGCTCTTGGTCGATGGCAGCACGCGCCAAGAGTTTCTTCAGGCCACGATCGCTGCCTGTGTCTCCCGAGCACCACTCAACTCGCCGAACGCGCATGCCGGCTTCCAGCCTGTGCTAGTCGACGTCGCTCTCGGCGAGGAAACTGCCGTGGACCAGATGATATGCCTGGCAGCCTCTCATCGCTGAGTCGAAGCCTGTGTCGGAGGCCTTAGAACCCGATGGGATGGATCAAGCAGACACCACCAACTGGGGAGATCAATGAAGAGCAAATGACATGCGGCATGGCTAGCGGAATACGGACCCTCAGGAGGATGGTTCGAGGGAATTCGGCTGCTTGTGGGGATAGCGAGAAGCAAGGCGCTGGAGTCGCTGCCGTGCTCTGGCATTAACATAAGGTGATGCTTGACGGCAGTTCTAAACGCCAAGAGCTGTGTCTCACTCACTGGATATCTCCAGCAGTCCTTCGATGCCCCTTCTCTCCCTGTCGCTCTCGCTTGCCACGATGCTTGCCGCCGCAGCCCCCGCCGCGCTGCCGGGAGAACTGAGCCAAGCCCAGATCCCCCCAGAGGCGGCTCCCCAAATCGCGCGCGATGAGTGGAAAGATTGCCTCTACAACAAGGACGTGATCCGCTGCCGGGATGAACAGACGGCAGATGTCCTGCGGATTGTCTGGGTGGATGGGGTTCGCACGCGACTGGAGCGCAGGCCCCCTGCCCGCCCGGGGCTGCCGAGCTACTGGGGAGACCGCTATGGCGGGCTATGGCGCCGGGAATTGCTAGTCCAAGGCAACACCTTGCTCACCAATCTCGGCACGGGCAATCGCATCCTGATTCCCCTCCGCTATCCCTGCAAACCTCCCCTCAAGGGGGAGGTGGGCTACTGCAGCCAGTGACAAACAATCCGGGGTGAGGGATCCAACCAGGGGCATCAGGCCAAGACGGACTCCACAATGATTGCCCAGCCCCGGCCTGGCACGTAGGCGTAGTTGTTCGTCTCATCCACCATCCAGCGGCGGCCAAAATTTTTGCGACTGTATTGCAACCCTGCCCCATTGCGGCTGCCGTACACCCCTGAAATCAGATCGAGATCGCCATTGGGATCATTAACAATCACCGATTTCGGATTGTAACCAACTACGCACAGCCAGTGACCATTTCCAAATGGAGCTTCAACAGGCCCCTTGTGGATGAAGCCACAGGCAACGGGAAAACCTCGATCAATTTGCTCTTCCAAGGTGGAAAAATCGGCGTTGGCTTCAAAGCGGGCCTTGATGCCCAGGCTTTCGAGGGCCTGGATCTGGGCGGCATTGCTGGTGGTGTCGCCGAATTGATTCACAATCTTCAGATATTGATCATCGGTGCCAGGCAGGGCTTTGGGCTTGAGGGCAGCGACGAGCATGGAACAGCTGGAGCTGAAGCACATGCGGTGGGCCTCCTCGGTGCTGGAGTCCAGCTGGGAGAAATAGGGCACCTTGAGCAGGCGGGCCGTTGGCTCGGCCGCCGCGGCGCCGGGATCGGGGAACAGGCCAAGGGCCCTGGCGTAATAGTTCTCGCGTTCCTCCAAGACATGGGCCGGATCGCGGCCGTTCACCAGCCGCGAGATGCGACGGCAGCTGGCGCCCCGATCCACCTCGGCATT
>JBBASH010000105.1:0-7646 GCA_040399305.1 Cyanobium sp. | reverse complement strand
AGAGGTCCGGTAGGCGGAAATCCAGGGGCGAGAGGGTGAGGCTGGCGTGCACCAGGTCGGGCCGGATCCGCTCCAGGGATTCCCGCAGCTCCCGCTGGGCCCCGGGGGAGGGGATGGTGTACACCTGCGACTTCACCAGGTAGGGCAGGGTGACCTCCGGCTCCAGCTCGCCCCCCCCGGCCCGGACGGCCACCGCCTGGGGGGAGCCCCCATCCGCCCGGCCCAGGGGAGCTCCCAGGGGTGCGGCCGGGGTGTCGAAGTGGATGAAGTGCACCGCATGGCCGCGGCGGCGCAGCGATTCGGTGGTGCTCAGGCCATAGGTCACGTTGCCGCAGAAGGGTGACTTCTTGCCCAACCAGGCAATCTGAGCCACCGATCCACCCGCAGTCGATGGGAAAAGCTAGCAGCGCCGCCAGGGTTGTTCGAGCAGGGCGGTGAGTAGGGCGATCGCCGCCAGGCCCCAGAGCACGGGCAGCAGGCCGTAGCGGCTCACCACCGCCCCGGCCAGCACCAGCGGCAGGCTGAGGGCGATATTGATCAGGTTGTTCTGCAGGCCAAACACCTTGCCCCGTTGGTCCTCGGGGGTGTCCTCCTGGATGGTGGTCTGGGCCGGGATCGCCAGCACCGCTGCCCCCACCCCCAGCAGGGCGCAGAGCGCCAGGGTGGGCACCAGGTGGCCCCGGGCTTGCCCCAGCAGCACCAGGCAGCAGGCCACAACACCGAGGCCGCTGGTGCCGAGCAGGCGGCGGTTGAACCGGTCCCCCATCTGGGCCACCGCCAGGGCCCCCAGCGCCAGGCCGACGCCGCTGGCGGCCAGGAGGATCCCGAAGCCCGTGGGGCCGAGGCTCTCGATCGTGGCGGCCAGGCTGATCGCCAGCACGTAGAGGGCGGCCAGGAGGCTGTAGAGCAGCACCAGCTGGATCATGGCGGCGCGCACGCTGCGCCGTTCGCGCAGCACCTGCACGCCCTCGCCGATCTCCTCCCACACGGAAATGGAGCGGGGGATCCGGGCTGGCTCCTCGAGGGCGATGCCGGCGATGGCCACGGCCGCCAGCCCGTAGCAGAGCGGCAGCAGCACGAATTCACCACCCGGAATTCCGATCTGGGCCAGACCCTTCTGCAGCAGGCGCAGCACCGGATCCCCCACTGCGAATCCCACGATCGTGGCGGCCATGCTGGTGGCCTGATACACCGAGTTGGCCGCCAGCAGTTGGCCCGAGGGCACCAGCAGGGGCAGCATGGCCTGCTCGGCGGGGGCGAAGAACTGGGTGAGCACCGATTCGAGGAAGGTCATGCCCACCAGGGCCCAGTAGCCCCAGCTCAGCCCCAGCCACACCGGCCCCGGCAGCAGGCAGAGGGGCGCCAGCAGCAGCAGACCGGCCCGCAGGGCATTGGAGGCCACCATCACCTTGCGCTTCGGCCAGCGGTCGGCCCAGACCCCCGCCACCGTGCCCAGCAGGATCGCTGGAATCGTGTTGGCCACGTAGATGCCCGTGGCCATCAGGGTGATCACCTGGGCCCGGGTCTCCAGATCGATGCGGATTGCCGCCGCCGCATCCACTAAGGCGGAATTGGCGGGGTTGTCCGTCACCCAGTACTGGGCGATCAGGAACACCATCAACACGATGTAGAACTTGTCCGCCAGCTGGGAGAAGATCTGCCCCAGCCAGAGGCGGCGAAACTCCCCGCTGGCGAGCAGGGCCCCGATACCGCCCTCCCCGCCCGTTGCCGCCCTTGGTGCACCACTTGCCGCCCTCGGGGTAGCCGTCGGTGCTGCCGGGGCATCCGGTTCGGGTTCGAAGGCAGCGGTTGCCGGGCCGCGGTCGTCACCTGTCTGGCTCATGGCGGTTGGCGGTTCAACGGGCGGGCTCCCCGGGTTCGAAGCCGGCATGCAGCAGTCTGAAGGCCCGGGGGCGTCGGCCCAGGTGTTCGCCCCACCACGCCTCGATCAGTTCGAGCAGATGCAGCCACACCCGCTCCGGCCCCAGCAGATCCCCGTCCCGGCGGCGGGGCGTGCCGGCCCGGGGCAGCCGCTGCAGCAGGGCCAGCTCCGAGGCATTGAGCACAAGCCGCGCTCCCGGAATGGCGCCGATCACCAGCCCCTCCTGGGGGAGCAGGCTGCAGCGCCAGTCCCAGTTCCCCACAGGGGGCTGCAGCGCCTCACCGCTGCGGGCGCAGCTCTGGAGCGGCAGGGCCAGGCCCCCCAGGGCCAGCAGATGCACACTCCCCTGCACCGCGATCGCCAGGGCCTCGGCACGGTCCTGCCGCTCCCGCACCACCGTTTCCAGCCGTCCCAGCTGCAGCAGCAGGTCGGGGAGCACGCCTGGCACGGGATCCTCACCCGGCACCAGGGCCAGGCCCAGCTCCACCAACCCCTGGGCCGCTGCGAGCGTCTCAAGGCGCTCCCCGAGGGCTCCATGGCTGTGGAGCACCTGCAGTTGCCGCACCCGTTTGAGATCGCCCCGGCCGCCGACCTGGAGCCGCAGCAGGGTGAGGGGCACCGCCGCCGCCAGGCTGCTGCGGGGGCGCCGAGCCCCCGGCACCGCCAGCCGCACCATGCCCTCGGCCTCGCTGAGCAGGGTGAGCAGCCGGTCGTTCTCGCCGAGCGGGCGGCAGCTCATCACCAATCCCTCCAGCAGCTGCTCCGGCAAGGTGCCTCCTCAGCCGCTGGGCCCGGCGGCTGGTCCGCCCCGCCGCAGCGCCTGCATCAGGGCCACCCCCCGGCTGGTGCCCAGCCGCACGGCGCCGGCCTCCACCAGGTCCAAGGCCTGCTCCAGGGAGGCGATGCCCCCCGAGGCCTTGATGCCGGCCCGGCCGCGGGCCAGTGCGGCTAGCTGGCGCACCTGCGCGGCCGACACCGCAGGCCCGAAGCCGCTGCCGCTCTTGAGGAAGCGGGCACCGGCATCGAGGCTCACCTCCACCAGCAGGGCGAGGGCCTCCGGCTCGAGCCGGCCCATCTCCAGGATCACCTTCACCGGTAGGCCCAAGGCCGTGATCGGGGCCAGGTCCGCCAGCAGGGTGGTGCTGTCGCCATCGGCCAGGGCGCCGAAATCGGGCACCACATCGAGTTCATCGGCGCCGGCGGCCGCTGCTGCCTCCGCCTCAGCCCGCTTGATCGCGGCCGGCACCGCTCCGAAGGGAAAGCCCACCACGCTCACCAGCCGCACGGGTTCGCCCGACGGCAGGCGCTCGCGGGCCGTGGCCACCCAGCGAGAGGCCACGCACACCCCGGCGAACCCGAAGTGGCGGGCCTCATCGCAGCAGGCCAGCACCGCATCCCTGCCCCGGTGGGGATCGAGCAGGGCGTGGTCGATCAGGGGGGCGAGATCCGGGAGATCCCGGCTCACAGATCCTTCGGCTGAATCACGCCGAAGCCCCCGTGGTTACGGCGATACACCACCTGCACCTGGCCGCTGCCGGCTTCCCGGAACACGAAGAAGTCGTGGTCGATCAGCTCCAGTTGGTGCACGGCCTCCTCCAGTTCCATCGGCGGCATGGCGAAGTACTTGCGCCGCACGCCCCGGCTGGGGAGTTCGGCCTCCTTGCCGTCGGTGAGGCTCTGGCCCGGGGGAGGCAGCGTGGCGGCACCGGCCTCCTCGGCGGCGGCGGAGCGGTGCACCGGTCCCTGGGTGCGGTGCTGGATGCGGTCCTTGTAGCGATTCAGCTGGCGGCTCAGCTTCGAGGCCACCATGTCGATGCTGGCGTAGAGGTTCTCACTGCGTTCCTGGGCGCGGATCACGAGGCCGTTGGCAAACACCGTGACCTCCGCCGTCTGCTGGGGGACCCGCGGGTTGCGGGTCACCGAGAGATGCACATCGGCCTCCTTCACCATTCCTTCGAAGTGGTTGATGGCGCGGCCCAATTTGGCTTCGGTGTAGTCGCGGATGGCGGGAGTGACATCCAGATTGCGGCCATGGATCAGCAGTTTCATGGAGTGCCAACCGCCCCGCGGAACGTCGGAAGTCGCGGGGGTCTTGGCTGGTTCCACGCTAGGAACGGTGCCCGATGGATACCAAGCGCTCCGCAATCCTTTATGAACCGCCGGGCCCGGTGCCGTTTGCTCGGGCCTGGGCCTGGCAGCGGCAGCTCCAGCAGCGGCTCCTGGCCGATCCCGAGGCTCCGGAGGCGGTGCTGCTGCTGGAGCATGAACCCTGTTACACGCTGGGGCGTGGCGCGAGCACGGCCCACCTGCGCTTCGACCCGGCCGATCCGCCCCTGCCCCTTCACCGCATCGACCGCGGCGGTGAGGTGACCCACCACGCCCCTGGTCAGCTGGTGCTTTATCCGGTCTTGAACCTGCAGCGCCATGGCGGCGACCTCCATGCCTACCTGCGGGCTCTTGAGCAGGTGGTGCTCGATCTGCTCGCCGAGTTGGAGCTGCCGGGGGAGCGCTGCCCCGGGCGCACCGGGGTCTGGCTGGAGGGGCGCAAGCTGGCGGCGATCGGGGTGGGCGCCCGCCGCTGGATCAGCCAGCACGGTCTGGCCCTCAATGTGGACTGCGCCCTGGAGGGGTTCGCGGCGATCGTGCCCTGCGGCATCGCCGATCGTCCGGTGGGCCGCCTGGCCGACTGGAGGCCCGCTCTCACCTGCAGCGACGTGGCGCCCGGGCTCCTGGGCCAGCTGGAGCGGCGGTTTGCTCTGCGACTGCGGCCGCCCCGGGGGGGCGAGGAGCTGGAGGGGATGGGGCAGTCAGCGGTGTCTCAGCGGGAGCCGATGGCGCCAAGCCTTAAGGGGGCAGTGGCTCCTGAGAACCCTGGCTCCTGAGCCCTGAGCCCTGAGCCCTGAGCGCCGAGCCCTGAGCGTCGGCCGCCGCAGGCTCCGCCGCCAGAGCGGCCAAGCCTCTCGATCTCCACGCGTCGGCCCGCGCCCTCGCCGGCCGGCGCAGATCCGTGGCACCCTTTGGGCCGCTGTCTGGCCCGCCGCCTTCATGCCGTCCGCCGCCACGCCCGCCGCCGAGATCCATTGGGCCGCCGATGGGGCCGATCGCAGTGCCCTGGCCCTGCGGCACGACTGGTCCGACCTGCAGGGCCTCGAGCAGCTCTGGCCCCAGCTGGAGGCCCGCCACGGCAACGATCCAGCCCTGGAGGCCCCGCACCTGCACCCCCCGGTGACCCTGAGCTTCCGCCAGCTGCGCCAGGGGATCGAAACCGCCGCCAGCGGCTTCGCCTCCCTCGGGGTGGCCAACGGCGATGTGGTGGCCCTGTTCGCCGAGAACGGTCCGCGCTGGCTGCTGGCCGACCAGGGGCTGATGCGCGCCGGGGCGGCCGATGCGGTGCGGGGCAGCGCGGCGCCGGTGGAAGAGCTGCGCTACATCCTGGCCGACTCGGGTGCCATCGCCCTGGTGGTGGAATCAGCGGGCCTGCTGGAGAGGCTGGCCCTCGATCCGGCCCAGCGCGGGCGCCTGCGGTTCGTGGTGGTGCTGGAGGGAGAGGTGCCTGCAGGCTGGGGACAGGCCACGCCCGCTGATCCCGGCAGCGCCGCAGGCGATGGGCCCGTCGCCGGCGATCCGGAGGCGGGCGGGCGCCTTCCTTGCCTCCGCTGGGACCAGCTCCAGGAGCGGGGCTCCGCCCAAGCGCCGCCCCCCTGGCCCGAGGGCGGCCCTCAGCGCCTGGCCACCCTCCTCTACACCTCCGGCACCACCGGTGAGCCCAAGGGCGTGCCCCTCAGCCACGCCAACCTGCTGCACCAGGTGCAGAACCTTGGCGTGGCGGTGGCGCCTCGGGCCGGCGATCGGGTGCTGAGCATCCTCCCGATCTGGCACGCTTACGAGCGCAGCGCCGAGTATTTCCTCCTCGCCTGCGGCGCCTGCCAGACCTACACCGGCCTCAAACACTTCCGCACCGATCTTCAGAAGGTGCGGCCCCAGTACATGATCAGCGTGCCGCGCATCTGGGAGGCGATCTACGCCGGCTTTGAGGATGCGCTGGCCGCCATGCCGGCCTCGCGGCGCCGCCTGCTGGAGCTGGGCCTGGCCAACAGCGGTCGCTTCCATCTCTGCCGCCGCCGGGCCCGTGATCTCACCCTCACCCCGGAGGGCCCCGGTTCACGCCTGGTGGCCGCGGCGGAGGCGGCCCTGCGCTGGCCGCTGCATGGCCTGGCCGGTGCCTTGCTCTGGCCGAAGGTGCGCCAGCAGCTGGTGGGGGGGGAACTGCGCACGGCCATCAGCGGCGGGGGTGCCCTGCCGATCCATGTGGATGGCTTCTTCGAGGCCGTGGGCA
Organism: Cyanobium sp.; assembly: GCA_040399305.1. Taxonomy (GTDB): domain Bacteria; phylum Cyanobacteriota; class Cyanobacteriia; order PCC-6307; family Cyanobiaceae; genus Cyanobium. Next base: position 1,428 of record JBBASH010000105.1, on the reverse strand, counting down.
TCGAGCTGCTGGTGGGCTACGGCCTCACCGAGACCGCTCCGGTGCTTACCTGCCGGCGGCCCTGGGCGAACCGCCGTGGCAGTGCCGGCAGGCCGCTCGAGGACACCGCCCTGAAAATCGTGGATCCCGAGAGCCGCCGCACCCTGGTGCTCGGGGAGCGGGGCCTGGTGCTGGCCCGGGGCCCCCAGGTGATGGCTGGCTACTTCGGCAAGCCCGAGGCCAGCGCCAAAGCGATCGATGCCGAGGGCTGGTTCGACACGGGCGATCTCGGCCTGCTGATGGCCGACGGCAGCCTGGTGCTCACCGGTCGCGCCAAGGACACGATCGTGCTGAGCAGCGGCGAGAACATCGAGCCGGGACCCTTGGAGGAGGCCCTGGCGGCTTCCCCCCTGGTGGAGCAGGTGATGCTGGTGGGGCAGGACCGCAAGCAGCTCGCTGCCCTGCTGGTGCCCCGGGCCGAGCCCCTGCAGGCCTGGGCCGAGGCGCAGGGTCTTGTTCTTCCCCTGGGGGCGGAGGGCGCTGGCGTGGATCCGGCTCTGCTGAAGGCCCTCACCCGTGACTGCAACCGGGTGCTGGCGGCCCGGCCGGGTTCCCGGCCCGATGAGCGGCTGGCGGGGGTGGCGCTGGTGGCGCCGTTCACGATCGAGAACGGGCTGCTCACCCAAACCCTCAAGCAGCGGCGTGACCGCATCACGGCCCGGGATCAGGGCGCCATCGCCGCCCTCTATGGCGACGCCTGAGAGAGGCTCGGAGGAACGGCCATCCGCCCTGGCTGCCAGTTGACCCTTGTGCGGCCGGCTGACAGCCTGAGCGCTGCGTTTCTTCTCCCATGGCCGACGGCAGCTCCATCACGATCAAGCGGAACATCACCGTGAGGGCCGTGGTCACGCCCCGCTGGAAGGAGGATGCCGAGCGCGAACTCAGCGCTGCCCTCTCCAACCTCGACCAGCAGCTGGCCCAGCTGGAGCAGGAGGGTCAGCAGGTGATCGATGAGATCCGCCGCCAGAGCGCCAACCCCCTCGATCCCCGCGTGCAGGAGCAGGTGGGCTCGGTGCAGCAGCAGGTGGCCGCCAAGCGCGCCGAGTTCGAGGAGCAGAAGCGCCAGATCCTCGAGCAGCAGCGCCAGGTGCGCGACCTGGAGTTTGAGCAGGTGGTGGAGCAGGGCCAGATCGAGAGCCTCTGCGAGGTGAGCGTCGGCGACAACCTGGTGCAGAAACTCCAGGCGGCCGTGCTGGTGCGCGATGGCGTGATCGAGGCGATCGAGAGCCCCTCCTGAGCCCCACCGCAGGCGCCTAACCGCGTTCCTGCCGTGGTGGTGGTCCCGGCCCCGGAATCTCTGGGGCCGGCGTAAGGGCCCGTGAGGCACGGAAGTTGGGGCAACGAGCCGCGTAAACTCCGCCCCAATCCCGCGGGACCTCCACGTTGGCC
>JBBASH010000104.1:0-7654 GCA_040399305.1 Cyanobium sp. | reverse complement strand
TGCGCCTGCTCGCCATGTTGCGTTGGATCAGTGTGCGCTTTGGTCAGGTCAATAGCCATGGTCACCGTCTTTCATTGAAGGAGATGAATCTCACCCATCGTGATCTGGCCGATCTCTGCGGTCTCACGCGCGTGACCGTGACCAAGAACCTCAATCGCTTCAAGACCCTTGGCTTGTTGCGCGCAATCGGTGATTCCGATTTGTTGATTCCTGCTGATGCAAGGATTCCCGGTCTTCCTGAGTCGTGACCACCTGACTCTGGTGGGCTGGCTCAGCCCAGGCGCAGGAGGGCCAGGGAGCCGCTGTCGGCCAAGATGCGAACACCCAGCCAGATCAGAATGAAAGGGAAGAAGGTTGGTGCATAGCGATTCAGCAGCAGTGAAATTCCTGGTGCGCGAGTCAGATGGAAGGAGAGGAAAAGCCAGGTGGCAATAAAGCCATAGAGAATAGGGATAATAATCAGAATCTTGCTGCTGTTTAGGCTTGCGAAAAGGGGAATGTAGATGCTCAGGTTGTTGCTGCCATTCGAGATCGTCACCATCGAGACCCTGTAGGTCTGGCGATCGCAGAGCACGCTCCCCAGGGATGGCTTGCGAGATTCAAAGCCCCTCAGGTCACGAAATCGATAGGCACTGACCTCGCGATCGCTGCGATCGCTGCCGAGCCATTGGCGAAGCAGGGAGAGCAGGCCGATCAGGATTGGCAGGATCCCCAGCAGGCCGATGGTTCGTTGGGGAATCGCCAGGCCAATCCAGAAGCCGAGCAGACTGATCAGGATCAGAACCGTGAAACCAAACAATTCGCCCACCACAACGTGGCGAGGCTGAAAGGTTCGATTCACTTCTCCGAAGAAGCCCGTTAGATAGATGTTGTCATCGAATGTGGTGGCAAGACCTGCAGCGAAGGCGAGTTGCAGGGTCGCCGAAAGCCAATCCATGAATCACTGCAATCGATGAAAGGGCAATCGGTGAAGGGTTGGGGGCTGGAGAAATGATGCGACGCCGTATAGCCGTTCTGCGGATCTGCCAATCAATCCTAGGGAACCCACCCTGGAGAGGGAGGTGGCTGGGATTACACCAGAGCTCTGTTGACGACCCTGTTTCGGCGTAGAGTTGTTTTCAGGCTTGTCGGACTCTCCGATTTCAAGGCCTGATTCCTGGGGCGCCTGGTTCTCCTGGTGTCCTGGTTCTTGGTGTTGGCTGTTTCCGGGTGTGGCTGATTACTGGTGTGATCGTCTGGGTCTGGTCGTCCATGCTGTCCATCGGTGTTCAACAAGGCTGATGATCTGGCCATCGATGTTGCTTCGATCCCGAGCGCTTCCCCCATGCCGCGGCCGGGGAGCTTTTCTGGGTTCATCCAGCCTTCTACCCGCCTTCATGGCCCTGCTGGTGGCCCTGGTCGCCGGCACGAACCCGCCGGCCCGTGCCCAGCCTTCCCGACCTGGGGAACCGGTACCCGAGCGCCGCCTGGCCTATCCGCCGGGCACCACGGCCGTTCTGCTCCAGTACATCCTGCTTCTTGGTGGTGGATTGATGGGTCTCTATCTGCTCAATGGCATTCGGGGGCGTCGCGCCGACCAGAGTGCCGCGACGTCCTTGGCGCAAGAGTCCAGCCGCCTGCGCCAGCTCAAGATCGGCTATCCAGAGGGCATGACCTTTATGGAGGAGCTGCGGCGGCTTCAGTTGCTTGAGAATCGCCTTAGTCCCCTTGGGGTAGACATCATCTGGAGCTCCTTCCCCTCGGCTTCCACTTTGCTTTCGGCATTGAGCAAGGGCGAGATCGACTTCTGCGGCGGTGGCGGTACGGCCAGTATTTTTTCCCAGGCGGCCGGTCACCTTTTCGTGCGTGTGGCCAGGGAAAAATATCCCGATCTCCAGGGCGAGGCGATCCTGGTTCACGAGTCATCAGCGATTCATAATCTTCGCGATCTCCAGGGGGCACGCATTGCCTTTGATGAGGGTTCCAGCGCCCACTATGTGCTGATCCGCGCTCTTCAGATCGTTGGTCTTTCCTATGGCGATATTGTTCCGGTACCGCTTCCACAGAGTCAGGCCCTCCATCGCTTTAGGCAAGGAGAGGTTGATGCCTGGGTTGTCTGGATGCCCTATGCGCCCACCGAGGCTCGCCGTCAGTATCCCGGCCGTTCGATCGCCGATCTGAACAGCATCCTCGGCGAACGGGCTGCCGACGAGGTTCCGACTCTTTATTACTCAACTCCCGAATTGGTGCGTGACTATCCCAGGGTGCTCAAGGCAATCCTTGAGGAGGTGAATGAGGCTGGGGTGCAGCACAATCAGGAGCAACTTCTGAGGGCAGGGGAACTGGGTGATGCTGCTGACCTTGATCCTGAACTGATTCAAAGTCTGCGTCAGAGAGTTCTTGAGCGAGCCATCCTGCCCCTGGATGATCCAACCCTGCGCAGTCTTCAACATCAAGCCACCATTTTGCATGATCTTCGCCTCGTGCCCAAGCGGATCAACGTTCACGATGGTGCCTACAGTCTGTTGGCGCGACAGAACTGGACCTACTGAGTTTTGAGCACTTCTCCTGGCAGGAATAAGGCCAGCTGCAATCTCTGTTTTCCCGGCACGTCAGGGTGTGGTTCCGGCCACAGCGTGCCAGCGATCGCCTGCCCATCATGGCTGCATTGATTCTGCCGCCCGCAGTCTCTGGCCCTGCAGTTGAACCATGACCTCCCTGCCTCTTCATCCTGAAGGACGCACCCGAGGGTTTCGCCATTCTCTGGCGCTTCGCCCCCTCACCCCCGGGCTCCCGGTGCAGCAGCCGATACCCAACAACTTCGGCCCCACCTTGTTGCTCGCCTTCGGTGTTCTCCTGTTGCCCCTGCTCATCGGTGTGCCCTTCGTTCTCTGGGGGCTGGCCAGGATTCGTGATGCCCAGGGTGAGCCTGCCCTGCCCTGGCTGTCCTCCCGATTCCCTGGCCTGGTCGGCTGCTGGAGGGCCTCATCCGGATCATGGAGATAACAAATCGGAGTGCATCGCTGCACCGATCGGGTTCGGTGATCGTTTCCACTAGGAATTGCAGTTGTTTTGTGCCATTCATCACCCATAGGTTTTGGACCTGACCCAACCCACGTCCAAGCCATGCGCCTCGTCAACCCCGTCCACTCCCGCTCCATCGCCTGGCCCTCCGTGCTCCAGCAGTTGCCGCGCCGCGGCCCCGCAGCCGCCCTGATGTCCTGGGGGCGAAGCCTTTCCATCGTCCTGCTGCTGCTCACCATCGTGTTCAGCGGCTTGCAGCCGGTGCACGCCGATGCCGGTCGCTTCTTGGCCGGTTCCGACTACGCCGAGCTGAGTGCCGAACTCGCCGCTCTGCAGGGTGCCTTCGCGGCCGCCAAGACGCCACCCACGGCCGCCCAGCAGCAGCGCCTCGCCGATCTCGAGGCGCTTGAGCGGCAGATCGCCCGCTCCGATGACCGCGCCCAGCTCCGCAATCGCACGTCTCACAATCTCGGTCTGTACGCCCGCTCCAAGAAGGTTCCCGCCGATCAGCCGCCTAGCTTCTATGTGCTGGCCCCCGGCCACAGCAGCGATGACGACTTCGATCTGGTGGCGCTGCTGATTCCCGCCGGCGTCTCCCTGGGTTGGGGAGAAGGGGGTGAGACTGCCGCCATCAGCACTGGTCCTCGGGTGGTCCGGGTGCTCGAGGGCCAGCAGCTGGCGGTGCGGGAACTCTCTCCTGCTGCCGAAGGACCGGAGGCGGCGGCTCAGGCCGCTGCAGCCACGCCAGCCGCGGCTTCCGGCGGCAAGGCGGTCGCTGCCGCTCCCGTGACCTATCAGTTGAGCCAGCCCCCGTTCCAGGTGCTGGCCCGTTGGGAGCCCCAGCTGAAGCTGCCCGAGCTGAGCCAGGTCGCCCTGGATCAGGAGCGCGAAACCGCTCCTGTCGACTGAACCACGACGGCGGGCCCCCGGCTCCGATGCCATCCAGCCGCCCATCGCTCGTGCTGACGGGCTGCTGCTTCTAGTGGCATCTGCCGCCCCTGAATCGCTGTCGAACGGCGGGGCGTTTTCTCCCTCTCCCTTCTCTTCCCGATCACCCTCGCCGACTCGCCTGTGATTCCCTTCCCCTCGCTGGAGACCTGAGCGATGGCCTCCCGCCCCACAGCGCTCGCAGGGATGGCTCAGCCTCCCTTCCCCGCTTTGCTGCTCATTGGGGCTTCGCTGATCGCAAGCCTGCGCCGCACCCTGCCGCTTGAACTGGCCGTCCTCACGCTCGTGATCGGCGCGGTGCTCGCCGGTTTGCTCACGCCAACCCAGGCCCTGGCAGGTTTCGGCAATCCGGCGGTGATCACGGTGGTGGCGATGTTCGTGGTGAGTGCCGCCCTCGAACGCAGCGGTGCCCTCACGCCGATCGAGCGCTGGCTGGCCCGCTTCGACGACCGCGGCCCTTCGGTTCAGATCCTGCTGCTGGCCCTGGTGGTGGGCCCGCTCTCGGCGGTGATCAGCAACACCGCGGTGGTGGCGATGTTTATTCCGGTGGTGGAGCGGTGGAGTCGGCGCCTGGCGATCTCCCCCTCCCAGCTGCTGATGCCGCTTTCCTTTCTCACGGTGCTGGCGGGGGTGGGAACCCTGCTGGGTACTTCCACCACCCTGGTGGCCAGCACCCTGTCGAGCGACCTGGGCTACGGCAGCTTCTCCCTGCTCCAGTTCACCCCGATGGCCCTGCTCACCTACGGCGCCGGCATGGTGGTGCTGGCGGTGCTGGCGCCGCGGCTGCTGCCCTCCACCCCACCCCTGCCTCGGGCTGAGGCCCTCGAGAGCGACTACGGCATCCGCCAGTACCTCAGTGAACTGGAGGTCACCGCCGCCTCGCCGCTGATCGGCCGCTGCCTCGATGCCACCCTCCTGCAGCACACCTTTGATGTGCGGGTTCTGGCCCTGATCCGTGAGGGGGAGCGCCGCTCCCTCCCGCTGGGGGAGGAGCGGCTGGCGGATGGGGATGTGCTGGTCGTGAAGGCGTCGCCGGAGCGCCTGCTGGCGTTGCGCCAGGAGGAGGGGCTTGCCCTGGTGCCGGAGGTGAGCATCCGGCTGCGGGAGGCCGGTGGCGATCCCGATCCCCGCTCTGCTGATCCGGCCGGCCCGGAGCTCGCGATTGTGGAGGCGCTAGTGCCGGCGGGCTCAGGGCTGATCGGCCGGAGCCTGCGGGAGATCCGCTTTGCCCAGCGCTTCCATGCGGCTGTGCTCGCCATTCGCCGCGGTGAGGAGGTGCTGCGCGATCGTCTCGGCCAGGTGAGCCTGCAGCTGGGGGATGCCCTGCTGCTCCAGAGCACTCCCTCGGCCCTGCGGGCCTTGCAGGTCAGCCCGGAGCTGCTGCTGGCCGATCCCGCTTCCCACCTGGAGGACCGGCGGGACCGGCTGGGCTGGGCCCTCGGCCTCACCGCGGCCCTGTTGTTGCTGGCCCTCTGGCGCAGCGATGCCCTGGCGATCTGGGCCCTGCTGGTGGTGGTGGGCCTGGTGGTTAGCGGGGTGTTGAGTGCCCAGGAGGTCTATGGGGCCGTGCGCTGGGATGTGGTGGTGCTGCTGGGCTCCCTGCTGCCGCTCGCCCAGCTGGGCACGACCTTGGGCCTCGACCGGTGGCTGGTGGAGCGGCTCAGCGGTCCGATCGCCTCCTGGCCGCCCTATCTGCTGCTGTTGGGGTTGTATCTGATCACGGCCCTGGTCACCGAGGTGGTGTCGAACCAGGCGGCCGTCACGCTCATGCTGCCCCTCGGGCTGGCCCTCAGCCAGGGGGTGGGCGTGAGTCCGTGGGCTGCGATGGGGGTGACCACCTTCGCCGCCTCCCACAGTTTCCTCACCCCGATCGGCTACCAGACCAACACGATGGTGTATGCGATTGGCAACTATTCCTTCCTCGATTTCCTGCGCCTAGGCCTGCCGCTCACCCTGGTGATGAGCCTGCTCACGCCGGCCCTCGCCCTGCGCCTGTGCGGCTGAGAGACGTTCAGCGCAACCTCAGCGGAAGGAGCGCACGGCCCGGGGGCGAATGTGCAGGCGGCTTCCTTGGGTCAGGTTGGCGATTCTGTCGGCCACCTGCTCGCGAGGAAGCTGGGCACTGATCACCTGGCCGCCCTCGGTCACCACCTCCGCCAGCACCTCGCGGCCGAGGTGAACCAGGCGGCGCAGCACCACCGGCAGGCTCCGCTCCTGGGGCTCATCAAGCAGATCGAGATCGTGGGGGCGCACATAGACCTCGCTGGCTCCCTCGTGGCGGTGACCATCGGGGCCGTCGAACCGCGGCAGCACGTTCACCTCCCCCACAAAGCGCATCACGAACGGGGTGGCCGGTTCGTCGTAAATCTCGGAAGGGCTGCCGATCTGCTCGACATGGCCCTCGTTCATCACCACGATCCGATCGGCCACCTCCATGGCCTCCTCCTGGTCGTGGGTCACGATCACGGTGGTCACCTGCATTTCCTCGTGCAGATTCCGCAGCCAGGCCCGCAGCTCCTTGCGCACCTTGGCATCGAGGGCGCTGAAGGGTTCATCGAGCAGTAGCACCCGGGGCTGCACCGCCAGGGCCCTGGCCAGGGACACCCGCTGCCGTTGGCCGCCGGAGAGCTGGGAGGGATAGCGGTTGCCGTATCCCTGCAGCTGCACCAGCGACAGCAACTCCTCCACCCGGTTGCGCACCTTGGTCGGTGACCACTGGCGCAGTTCGAGGCCGAAGGCGATGTTCTGCCGCACGGTGCGGTGCTTGAACAGGGCGAAGTGCTGAAACACGAAGCCCACCTGCCGCTCCTGCACGCTGCGGCGGGTCACCTCCTCACCGTTGATGTAGATCGCACCTTGATCGGGGTGATCCAGGCCGGCGATCATGCGCAGCAGGGTGCTCTTGCCGCAGCCCGAGGGGCCCAGCAGGGCCACCAGCGAACCGGTGGCCACATCGATGCTGAGGTCATCGACCGCCGGCGGGCCACCAAATGACTTGGTCACGTTCGAGGCACGGATGCCCATGGCGATCTGGCGAAGGACGACGACGAAACGGAGCCTCTCTTCAGCGGTTGGGCTGGGGTGTGGTGCGCAGGTAGGGGCGGATCTCGGTCACGCCCTTGGGGAACTTGGCGCGGGCGTCTTCGGTGGAGATCGAGGGCACCACCACACAGTCCTGGCCGTCCTTCCAGTTCACCGGCGTGGCCACGGAGTGGTGGTCGGTGAGCTGCAGCGAATCGATCACGCGCAGGATCTCATCGAAGTTGCGGCCGGTGCTGGCGGGATAGGTGATCTGGAGCCGCAGCTTCTTGTTGGGGTCGATGATGAACACCGAACGCACCGTCAGGTTGTTGAGGGCGTTGGGGTGGATCATGCCGTAGAGATCGCTCACTTTTTTATCGGCGTCGGCGAGGATCGGATAATCCACCGTGGTGTTCTGGGTCTCGTTGATGTCGCCGATCCAGCCCTTGTGGCTTTCGGCGCTGTCAACGCTCAGGGCGATGGTTTTGACGTTGCGCTTCTCCCATTCCGGGCGTAGGCGGGCCACCTCGCCGAGCTCGGTGGTGCAGACGGGCGTGTAGTCGGCGGGGTGCGAGAAGAGCACCACCCAGCTGTCAGCAGCAAAGTCGTAGAGATGGATGGGGCCGAGCTGGGAATCCTGGGTGAAATCGGGGACGGTATCGCCGAGTTGCAGCGCCATGGC
>JBBASH010000103.1:0-7913 GCA_040399305.1 Cyanobium sp. | reverse complement strand
CTCTGGGCGCTGAGGCGCTATGTCCTCCCCCTGCAGCCCTTGAGCTGCCCGGTGGATCAGGCCTTCTTGAATTCGATCTGCTGGCCTGTGCATGCCGCCTACCGCGAGGCGCAGCGATCAGGCGATATCGCCGCCATGCTCCGCATCCGGCTGGAGGTGCAGCGCGAGCGGGCGGAGTGGGCCCTGCGCTGGGGCTCAGCCGTCAGCTGAGCGATTCGCCCAAGACGGTCTCGGCCGGATTAATCGGAAAGGAGCAGCTGATCAGCCCCTGGATGATCTCGGGGATCGAGCGACCACTGCGGATCGAGAGCTCCTCGATGCGCTCAAAGAGATCAGGGTCGATCTCCAGTTCCAGCCGCTGGGGTAACCGCAGGCCGTCCGGAAACCCGGAAACCCCCTGATGGGGGGGGGGGGAGAAGGAGTCAATACAAATGCACTAGTTCTTGGCGTTGAATCTAGCCGGAGAGAGACAGGATTGCAAGGTTGATTCATGCAGTCAGTGCATAATCATCGGCTGCGACTGATCATGTCCAGGGCTCGGCAACGGCTGGCCGCTTTGCAGAATGCCCCCATGGAGACAACCACGCCACTGCGCCGCGAAAGCACCACCGTGATGGCGGCCAACATCGGCCTGGAGCTCATGGAGATCCGTGCCGCCCTGGCCAACAGCCGCGGGGACCAAGTGGCCGAACCCCGGATCACCGCTGCGGCCCTGGCCCACCTGCTGCTGTGCAGCCGGGAGCTCCTGCAGAACCTGCTGATCGACACCGCAAGGCGTCCGAGGCGAATCGAGCGGTAGCGGGCACCTGGCGATGCTCAGACGGCACCTCCGGGACAGGACCCCAGCCGGCCCCAGAACCAAGTGCAGGTCTTATCGGGCGCTGAGGGGCGCTGGAACCCCAAGGACACCACCACTCACCCACGAACGGCGTCAGTAGAACCGGCCGGAGCCAGGCAGGAGCGAGCACCACACCAGCACTGCCACCATCCACCTCGGCGCGCGCAAGGGCTGACGCAAGCGCCTGCGGCGCCCTTGCCCGGCCGCTGCGGTGGGGCGTTGGGGCCGGTGTTCCTCGCCATCCATCCCATGGCCTCCGCTTCCCTCTGCTGCCCCATCCGCCGCGTGGTGGTCCTGGTGCCTGCCGGTTCCAGCAAACCCGCCGCCTCAGCCCGCCTCTCCCTGCACTTCGGTAGCCGGGGCCGGGCCGTCCAGAAGCCCCGCCTGATGCCGCTGCGCACCGCCCAAGCGGTGGCCCGCCAGCTCCAGGCCCGCCACATCGGCCTTGTCGCGGTGCTCTGAGGCCACAGGCCTCCCGCCGGGGCTCCTTAGGGGAGCTCCGGCAGGTATTCCTTTGGCGGATATGGGCAGAGGGTCTGGTGCGGGTGGCCAGCTCAAGGCTGCCCTACGACCAAGATTGTGTATCGGGTCGTACAGGTGGTTCGCGGACCCGTGAACCAGGGCTATATCTGAGAGACTTGTGCCAAGAACACTGACTGGGACAAACCTGAATTACCCTTGCCCAGACCTCTCAACCATGGTTCTCGCAAATGGGTGGGTGGGTAGCGGTGGTTCTCGGAACCGCCCAATAAAGAGTTAGCCCCTTTGGAGAGACTATGTTTTATCACGTGATTATCGAAGCTACCGAAGAGGTAGGCAAACGGGGAGAGAACAAGGCCTATTTTGAACTCGACAAGCCGGACCTAAGCGACGCGTTGGAGCGGATCGTATATCCCTACCTTCGCAAGGAGGGCTTTCAGTTCGACGGGTACTTTCTTCAGTACAACGAAATCCGGCGCATTGCCATCAAACAAACGGAGAAGAGCTCTCAGGAATTATCAAAGTACGAAAATGACAATATGCCGGCTGGGATACTCATGTTCGTTTCGCCGAGTGACGTTATTGCGTATGAAAGGCATGCAAAGGACGTTACTGTCCAAGTCTTTGATGACGCCAAGAAGACTCTCCCTCCAAACGGGTCATCGAAGCCGCCCGCTATCCGAGACTTGTCCAAGGTCTTCATCGTCCATGGCCGCGATGACCTGGCAAAAACGGATGCCGCTCGATTCATTGAACGGCTTGGTTTTGAGGCCATAATTCTCCACGAACAGGCCAGCTCTGGCCAGACGATTATTGAGAAGATTGAGGCCCACACGAACGTGGGTTTTGCAGTTGTTCTTTACACACCATGTGACATTGGTGGCCTCTCAGGTGATTCACAACGGCCGCGAGCTCGGCAGAACGTCGTCTTTGAGCACGGGTACCTGATTGGCAAACTCGGACGAAATAACGTATCGGCGCTTGTTAAGGGCGACGTTGAGATTCCCAACGATATAAGTGGCGTTGTCTACGTACCGCTAGACCAACATGGTGCTTGGCGAGTTGCTCTAGCCAAGGAACTCCGGACTGCCGGTTATCCTGTGGACATGAATCGTGTTGTGTAATGCAGAGGCTAACAACAGGTTGCAGCCGACCGCCCTTTGCCTCCGCTTCGCTCCGGCAAGTCCGCGGCTGAATCTGGGCGTTCAGGTAGTAGAACACCTTTTTATTCTTGACTCACTCGGCAGGTTCTCTCCTTTCCGCTCCCCCCCCCACCATGAAAAAGCCCCAGCTATCGCCAGGGCCAAAGTTGTAAGAAATCGAGGTGACTCACCCCTTCGGAAACCGCAGCTCCCAGAACGCCGCCCCCAGGCTCCACACCGCCTGACCGTTGCTCTGCTCATACACCTGCTGGGCCTTGAGCTGAGCCTCCAGCTCCTGCACCTCCGGGCCGTACTGCCACTGACGGCGACCGGCGCGGCGGTGCAGCTGGACTCCACCAGGGAGCTGGTAGCCGCCTTCGCCTCCGGGGGGCAACAGGTGGAGCAGATCCCCCCGCAGGTGGGCGAGGCGCAGGGTGTCGTGCAGCTCCTTCTGCTCAGCGGCCACTTGATCGAGCAGCAGCTTCACCTCAACAAGCCGGTGGGTGAGATGGCCGATGGCGATCGGGGAGAAGCGCTGGTCATCGGGGCCGAGGGGAGCACCGGCAGCGGCTCGTGGGGCGATGCCCAGGGAGGCGAGCATTGCCAGGGCCTCGGGACTGCCGGGGGCTGGTTCGCTGGAGCCAGGCATGGTCTCCGTTGGCGCAGTCGCGACCGCGGGGGCAGTGGTAGCGCTTGGACTGGCGGAATCAGCTGCACCGGGCGAGGTAGCGGGATCAGGCAAGGCGGTGGCAGTAGAGAGGGCATCCGCTGAGGCAGCGGTCGCTGCCGAAAAGTCAGGAGTGGCAGCGGTGCCGACAAAACGGCCCCGGTGGGCAGAAGCAGCAAGGGCGCTGAGGCGATGGGAACGAGCGGTGGCCATGGGGATTGCTTGGGGTAGAGGGATCAGAGACAGAGCAGGGGCTGGGAGAACTTGATGGCGGCTCAGCAGCCGAACAGGTCCTGGGGATCGGGCTGGAGCTCATGCAGGGCCGCCAGGAGCTCATCGCGGCGGAGCAGTTCGATCGGCGCCGGCAGGGCGGTGCGATCGATCGGGTAGCAGCGCAGCAGGGCGCGCAGCTCCACCACCGACATCTGATCCCAGGGCCAGTCCCAGGAATCGGTGGGGTCTGTGCCGTCGGCGCAGAAGGGCACCTCCTGCCAGCGCCTTGGAGCCGGGGCCGGAGCCGGTGTCGGCCGGCAACGGCGGAACGGACTGGAGGGACAACCGCGGCCGTTGGTGGCGGGGGAACGGCGACCGGCAGGCCCGGGCAGGGCGCCGCAGGGTTCAACGCCGAGCAGGCTCTGGAGCAGGGCCAGCTGCTCAAGCAGGGCGCTGATCGTTTGCAGTAAGGAGCCGCCGCTGGCAGCGGTCGTGGCAGCAGTCGAGGCAACGAGCTTGGTGGTGGTGGCGGTCATGGCGTTGCAGCGAGGGGTCGGGGTAGACGACGCGGTGTTGATGCAGCCGGTGGGGTTTGGGTAGGAGCGGCTCATCAGACGATCACCTGGTAGACGACGGCTCCCTCGTGGAGCTTTCCGGCGCTCTTGGGGCAGTAGGCCTCCCATTCGCTGGCGAATGGATAGGGCTCAATCCCACTGGTGTCCTGCAGGTCGACCTTCATGCCGTCCAGGCCCTGGGCGGTCACGATGTGGACGTTCTGGGCGGCCTTGCTGCAGAAGTTCAACCCCGCCTCCGAATAGGCGTTGCTGCCCACCAGTGAGGCATTGCGGGCGTGGTAGTCGCCGATCGCCGTGGCGTGCAGGTGGCCAAAGAGCGTGTAGTCGACCGTGATGCCGCGGGCGGCGTACTTGCCGGTGATCTCCTGCACGCTCTTCTGCAGGTTCGCCCCCACCTGGTGGCCATGCAGGCAGAGGAAGGTGCGGCCCATCACCTCGAACAGCAGCTCGTTGGCCTGGAAACCGCAAAAGGCGATCCCATCGACCCCTTCAAAGCCGCGGCGGAGGATCGCGTAGATCATCAGGTCGTAGCTGTCGGTGGCCAGCTCATCGCTCCAGCCCAGCTCCGGTTTCACGCGGCTTTCGTTGCCGGTGATGCCGTAGACCTCCAGCTCGAACTCGCTGCGCAGATCCAAAAGGAACGCCCGCAGGATGTCGACCGCCAGCAAGGTGGCCTTGGAGCGGTTGGTGGCGTTGCTCAGCAGCTCATCGAGGCGCCGATCGCTATTGAGGAAATCGCCCAGGCAGGCGATCACCACCTTGGAGGCGCCGTAGGAGCGGCCCAACTGCTTGATCCGACCCGCCAACTTGGCCAGCCGGGCAGCGGCCACGCTGAAGTCGTAGCGGTTGGAGGGCAGCTCGACCCGCTCGTTGAAGTGCAGATCGGAGAGCTGCACCACCAACACCGCCTCGCCATTGGTGGGCGCCTCGCTGAACAGGAGGTCCTGGGTGAACCCCCGCTCATCGAGCAGGGCCGCCAGCTCACGGGCGTAGGCGGCGGCTGCGTTCTCGACGCGGGCGTGCTCGCGGAACGCCTTGCGCTCGATCCGGTTGGCATCGAGCAGGGCCTGGCGGTGTTTGGCCAGGCGGACGTTGACGCTCAGCAGCTCGTGGTCGGGATCGTGATGGGCTAGAGGGGTGGTTGCAGGGTTGGTCGATGCGCCGTTGGTGCAGGGCCGTTGGCGGCCGGCGCGGCGGCGCCTGGGTTGAAACGGCAGCCGCAGATCAGGGCGGTGCACCGCCCGTGGAGCAGTGGTGGAAGCCATGCTGGATTGCAGGTGCGAAAGGCTACCCAAAGCCTGTATGGCTTCGTATTGGAGTTGGGTGGGTGTGAGGGGTGGGGTGCTCAGTTGCTGCCGGTCCTACGGCTCGGCTTCTCCAGCCCTCGTGGCTTCCCTCGCCTCACTCCCCTTCCTCCTCCAGCGGCACCGGCCGCAGCCCGCAGGCCTGGCGCACCTCCAGCCACTCCGGTAGCTCGATGCCCAGCGCCGCAGCGATCTCGCCATCGGCCAGGCCAAGCGCCACCGGCCGGCGCGCCTTCATCCATAGCTCCCGCATCCGGTGGGTGATCCGCAGCAGGAAACCCGTGTCGCGCAGGTGGTGCAGCAGCTCGCCTTTGACCTTGGGGACGACATAGCTGGAGGGGCGGTGGCCGAGCGAGGCGTCAAAACCCAGGGCTGCTTTGCACAGGCCTTCGTAGGCGGCGCCGAGCAGATCTTCGTAGGGGATGCCGTGGCGGTTGGCAAAACGGCGCGCCTGCTGTTTCGCCAGGTTGAGGTGGGACACCGCGAACTGGCGCTGTTCCGGGCTCAGTTGGCGGGGGCCGTTGCGGTGCCTAGGTCCCGGTGCTGTTGCTACTGGCGTCGCTCCTGGCGTGGCTCCTGGTGCTTTGCGGCCATGGGAGCTGCAGCGGGGTGTTCGGGGGGCGGTGGGCGTGAGCAGCGCCATGGACCGATTGCAGGTCAGACAGGCTAGTCAGAGCGCTCCACCATCCCCAGCAGCTGGGACACAGGCACCAGGGGATTGGGCGTGGCCGTAGCCCGATGGCCATGGCTGGTTTGCAGCGTTGCCGCCACCGTCAGCTGTCGGGGCAGCTGCAGCAGCAGCGCCAATAGAACTCCAGCTGT
Source organism: Cyanobium sp. (assembly GCA_040399305.1). GTDB lineage: Bacteria > Cyanobacteriota > Cyanobacteriia > PCC-6307 > Cyanobiaceae > Cyanobium. The sequence continues at coordinate 1,872 of JBBASH010000103.1, read as the reverse complement.
CAGGGGCCAGGGCATCTCCTTGCGCATCGCGCCAACGGTAGGGCGGTAGAGGGTTCCTGAGCCGCTTTACCTTGGCCTTCCGACCTGTTGCAACTGATACAAGAGCTTGGCGCTCTGTCAGCGGATAAGCAACAACGACCGGCTTTGAATCCAAAATCAAATGAAAGATTCAGTGCCTTTATGCTCCCTGCTGATCCGCAAGAAGCCTCTCCAGCACTAGGGCCATCCCCTAAATGTGGCCCTGCCATGCCACAGATGTGGCATGTGCTGATCACAGCTGTGATCGGCGCTGAGGTCGCCACGGGCCGTTCGGATCGCTGAACTGTTCGCCAAGTAACAGTTGGAGCCGACTCTCCAATGCCCCACACCGTTCTGATCACCGCCCATCCCGGCGCTGCCCTGGCCAAGGCCTGCCTGCGAGGCAGCTGGGTCCCGCTGCCGTTACCCGAACACCTGCACCAAAACCTCTCGCACCTCGTGATCCTCTCCCCAAATGCCACCTGCATCGAGGAGGTCGGCCGGATCTGGACCCTGCAGCGGGTCGGCACGCTCGATGACCGCCTCCACTGGTTGCCGTTGCTCGATGGGCGGCGTCGCCTGCGCCATCCGATTCCCCTCGGCGATGGCCCCCAGCTAGAGGCCTGGCTGCCGCGTCATTGCCTGCAGTGGCGGCTGTTGCATGTGCAGGAGCTGCTGCTGGCCGAATCGGTGGCGGAGCTGCTCAGTTCAGGGGCGGCTCCAGGGAGGGGCGATAAAGGCGATCAAGCTCCTGCCGTGTGACGATGCCGTGGCTCAGACACCAACCCACCGCCTGGGCCCGGTCCCGCACACCTATCCGCTTGTAGGCCTGGCTGAGATAGCGGCGCACCGAATCACTGCGGATGCCGTGGTAGCGGGCGATCTCACTGGCGTTGTGGCCCTGGGCCACCAGCTGCAGCATCGAGCGCTCCCGTTCACCCAGCTGCTCCGCCAGCTCGATCGGCCCCTGGGGCTGCAACTCCTTGACCAGCAAGCCCACGTAGTGGGGATCGAGGTTTGCCTCTAGGCCCGGGCCGTCCTGGACGGCCCGCTCCATCGCCGCCGTCAGCCTTGGGCCGTCAAAGGTCTCCAGCCGCTGAACCGCCTGCACACCACCCCTGAGATAGGCGAGCAGCCGCTCGCGATCGAGCTGGTCCTCCAGATAAAGCACCACCCGCAGGGGCACGGTGCCCAGCTGCTGGCGCAGGCCCCCGATCAGATCGAGGGCACTGCCATCGGGCAGGTCGTCGGTGGCCAGGAGCAGCACCGGCTCAGAGCGGGGGGTCAGACCCCTCAGAAGCCTGCCCACGCTGCGGCCTTGAAACCGCGCCCCCGGATGGAGGGCCAGCACCGCCGCTAGGAAGAGGGCACTACCGCTGCAGACCGCCAACTGCCAGCGACTAAACGGTTCCGCCACTGGCGGTAGATCAATCGCGCCATCAAGGCTTGTGGGGGGCTGGTGCAAGGCAGGACAGAAAATTGCCCGATGGTCTAGCTGCTGATCTGAGGCAGCGGTGAGCAGAATTGGTGTCTTATTTGACTGCAAATGAACGGGGTTTTGCTCTGCGGGAGCTGTCTGCTAATTGGACCAGAAGGCCAGCCGTGCCAGTTGCTCATACTGTAGTAAGGATGTCATAGCAGGCCTTGATATGGTGGCTGGCTATACAACTCTCAACGGTCCAGCGGCCTGCCACGAGATAGTGCTCCTTGGTGAACTGAGCCGTCAGGCCGCAGTGAATGGGTTGAGCAAGGGCACCTCAAAACGGCTGAAGTCGGCCACGTTGCGCGTGACCACCGTCAGGTGATGCACCTTGGCGATGGCAGCGATCATCGCGTCTTCATAGAGGGTTTCGG
>JBBASH010000102.1:0-8243 GCA_040399305.1 Cyanobium sp. | reverse complement strand
GGTGGATCTGATTTATCTCTGCTTTCCCAACAACCCCACCGGCGCCGTGGCCAGCAAGGCGCAGCTCAAGCAATGGGTGGACTACGCCCTGGCCAACGACGCCCTGATCCTGTTCGACGCCGCCTACGAGGCCTTCATCAGCGACCCTTCCCTGCCCCATTCGATCTATGAGATCGAGGGCGCCCGCCAGTGCGCCATCGAATTCCGCTCCTTCTCCAAAAACGCCGGCTTCACCGGCACCCGCTGCGCCCTCACCGTGGTGCCCCGGGGGCTGATGGGCACGGCCGCTAACGGCGAGAAGGTGGAGCTCTGGGGCCTGTGGAACCGGCGCCAGTGCACCAAGTTCAACGGTGTGAGCTACATCGTGCAGCGCGGCGCCGAGGCGGTGTATTCACCCGAAGGCCAGGCCCAGGTCAAGGGGCTGATCGCCTTCTACATGGAAAATGCCGCGATCATCCGCCGCGAGTTGAGCGCCGCCGGGATGGCGGTATACGGCGGCGAACAGGCCCCCTATGTGTGGCTGAAGACCCCCGATGGGCTGGATTCCTGGGGCTTCTTCGACCACCTGCTGGGTCGGGCCCATGTGGTGGGCACCCCCGGCAGCGGCTTCGGTGCCGCCGGCGAGGGCTACTTCCGCCTCTCGGCCTTCAACAGCCGCGCCAATGTGGAGGAGGCGATGCGGCGGGTGCGTGCGCTCTGAAGATCGGCCCTAAACTTGGCCGAGCCTGTTCCAGCGGCCAAGTGGGTTGCCGCCCGCATGTTGGTTGCGCGTCTCAGCGTCAGCCGCGCCGGCCACTGTCCGCGCCTTACCCCCCCTTTGTCATCGTGAACGGCTCCAGCGTGCATTCAAGCCTCCTTCACTGCGCCGCCCCGACCTCCAGAGAGGTGTGGCGAGCCGCCTGCAGCCTCGGCCCCATCGGCTCGGCCACCCCCGGCCAGACCCCCGGCGGTGCCACGGTGCTCGACAAGGCCCCGGAGCGGGTGCGCAAGCCCTCGCCCCGCTACAAGGTGCTGCTGCACAACGACCCGGTGAACTCCATGGAGTACGTGGTGGTCACCCTGCGGCAGGTGGTGCCGAGCCTGAGTGAGCAGGATGCGATCGCCGTGATGCTCGAAACCCACAACACCGGCGTGGGCCTGGTGATCGTCTGCGATATCGAACCGGCGGAGTTCTACTGCGAAACCCTCAAGGCCAAGGGCCTCACCAGCACGATCGAGCCGGAGAGCTGAGTGGCATGGGCCTGGAAGCCCCAGAAGCCAGTGCGCCGGACTCGCGGCCCCGTTCGCCGCGCTGGTGGGGCACGATGCTTTATCCAACGGCCCTGGTGGGGTTGTTCTTGGGTGGTCAGGCGCTGCTCGGCCTACTGGGTGTGCTGCTGGCGCAGCAGGCGGCTCTGGCGGCCGTGCCCGCCGTGTTTTCCCTGCTTGTGAGCCTTCCTGCCCGGCTGCGGTGGGCTTGGGGGAGCAGCGAGCCCTGGCGAAACCTGGGGGTGAGGGCACCGGTGCCGGCCGTGGCTCGGGCTCTGCTGCGGGGGCTGATCAAGGCGGTGCTGCTGCTGGGCCTGGTGGCCGCGGGCCTTGCCGTGGCCGGCCAGCTGAGCTGGCAGCCGCGGCTCACGGCACCGCTGGTGCTGAACGCCCTGCTGCTGGGCCTGGGGGTGGGCTTTGCCGAGGAGCTGCTGTTTCGGGGCTGGCTGCTGGGCGAGCTCAGCCTGCTGCTTGGTCGCCAGAGGGGGTTATGGCTTCAGGCGGCGGTGTTCAGCCTGGTGCATACCCGCTTCAACCTGCCGCCGCTGCAGTTGCTGGGGCTGCTGGGAGGATTGCTGTTGCTCGGTTTAGCCCTGGGGCTGCAGCGCCGGGCCGATGGCGGACTGCTTTGGGGCGCTATCGGTTTACACGGTGGCCTGGTGGGGGGCTGGTTTCTGCTGGTGCAGGGGCTGGTGCAGGTGAGCGCCACGGCACCCAGCTGGCTGATCGGACCGGCCAACCCGATCGGTGGGTTGCTGGGCTGGCTGGGACTGGGGGGGCTGCTGCTGGCCAGGCGGCGGTGGTGGTGAGGCGGGATGGTTGCAGCCATCTCCCCGTGCGGCCATCAATCAACCCATCCCCCCATTGAGAGGGGATGGGTTGGGGTAGCGGCTTGATCAACGCCTGCTGGGAGGAAAGGCGCTTCGGCGGGCGCTTACTTAAGCCTCAGAACACAACGATATCCGAATTAACAACTGTTGGTGAGCCCGTGAGTGTGGCGAACTGAGTGTAACCAGCGAGAGTTGCTGCGCCTCCAGCCGCGAAGTAAAGACCTCCGCCGGTATACACCACAGCTGCCCCCACAGCCGCTGAAGTTCCGAAATCGGTAGGTGCCAGGGTACCGGCTGTAAGCCCGGTGAAGATGGCATTATCAATATAAATAGCGTCAGCGCCCGAGGTATTGAAGTCAGTGATGGTGTCTAAATTGGTGGAAGCATTTAGTGTAGTGTCAAAGTAAAAACGATCGGCACCTCCACCGCCCGTCAGGGTGTCATTGCCAGCACGGCCGTAGATAAAGTTTGCAGCAGTATTGCCTGTCAGGGTGTCTCCATTAGCACTACCGCTGAGACGTTCAAAGTTTGATATAATATCTCCTGCCGCATCACCTCCACTTGCAGAGGACGTTTGCAGATTTACAGTTACTGCTGCGCTGGAGTTGGCATAAGAAAGGGTATCGGTTCCGGCGCCTCCGTTGAGGGTGTCCGCACCTGCTCCTCCTTCGATGGTGTTTGCACCATTATTACCCGTCAGAGTGTCTGCATTGGCACTGCCGATGAGATTCTCGAAGTTTGATATTACATCTCCTGCCGCATCACCTCCACTTGCAGAGGGCGTTAGCAGATTTACGATTACTGCTGCACTGGAGCTGGCGTAAGAAAGGGTATCGGTTCCGGCGCCTCCGTCGAGGGTGTCCGCGCCTGCTCCTCCTTCGATGGTGTTTACAGCATTATTACCCGTCAGAGTGTCTGCATTGGCACTGCCGATGAGATTTTCAAAGAGCGATATGGTATCGCCTGTCGCATCACCTCCACTTGCAGAGGGCGTTAGCAGATTTACGGTTACTGCAGCGCTGGAACTGGCGTAAGACAGGGTATCGGTTCCGGCGCCTCCATTGAGGGTGTCGCCACCTATTCCTCCTTCGATGGTGTCATTTCCGGCTCCACCCAGAATGGAATCATTGCCGGCGAGGCCGCTGATGCTGTCATTGCCATCATCACCATTGATCCAGTCGGCGACGTTGGCAGTTCCTGAAATCACGTCATCCCCCTGTCCACCTGCGATGAGGTTGACGAAGTTGATTCCGCTAACGGTTATGGTACCGCCTGTGAGGGTGTAACCCGTATTCGCAGTCGCATTAACGTACTTTAATGGCAGAGCGGAAGCGGGCCCAGTGAACACGTTGGTTCCCGAAAGTATTGGTGGCCGCGCCGGTGTTGGGAGAGGTGACACGGATACCGTAACCATTGGCGATGGTGGTGAATGTGTTGCTAGTGAGAGTGATCCCCGAGATATTCCCGTAGAGGTCAAGGTAAGATCCATCTTCGAATGTGTTGCTACTCAGAGTGGCATTAACGTTTTGCAGTCTGTTGCCTTCAGGACGTACGGTACGGTTGGCGGCAGTAGTATTACGATTGAAGGAATTGTTGGTTATGAGGTAGTTACCTGAGGGTAATTCACCCGTACCGAGAAGGTTTAGGGTACTGGCAAACCCGGATTCATCAAAGCTGCTATTCGTTATCGATACAGGGCCACTGTTGTTCCAACTGTGCAGAAAGGCCGAACCCCCATTGGTTCCATTAAAGCCATTATTTTGACCACTAAGAGTAACTGATACGTTAGTGAGGGTGAGAGCAACGGCTATGGGAGCTGCCGCGTTAAAAGTAGTCAAGGAAAAATATTTATTACCATTGCCAGCCCAGCCGCTGTGTGTTCCGGAGAATCTGACATTCGTAAAGGTGAAGCTACCGGTTGTGGCACTGAGCAGAGCGTCAGTGCCTGATGTGTAGATCAATTCAACATCTTTGATGATACCGGGAGAATACGGACCATCTATGTTTTGCTGATAAATGCGGGTATTTGAAAAGTCTCTTGTTAGTTGGGTACTAGTGCTGCTTCCTCGCGCTGGTGGACCAGCGGGCACAACTGAACTCTGAATTGTATAACCGCTGTAAGGCAATGCCGGCTGAGCGCTATTGCTTGGTAGTTTGGCTAGGGTAGTAATACTGTAAGTGGTTGCAGCGGTGAGATTGATGATTGGATCTGCTCCGACCACATTTTGGATTGCGGTTCTGAGTTGGGTGCTGTCTGCTGCTGAGGTAGGCATGGCGAGACGCTTCTAACGAAGGAGTGAAATTGCCTTCCATTTTACAGCATTTCAGCAAAGCAGGGTGATTTGATTGGCAAATCAGTACTTTTGCCGCCTGTCGCTGGGCTCGCCGTGCCCGTTGCTGCGGCCTTTACCCCTGGACAGCAACTCCATCAACCCCGATTAAGCAGAGCACTGGTCTCGTGGTTGGCCGCCCAGCAGGCGCAGGCTGCCCGGGGCGGCTGGCGAACCCCTCGATGGCCAGGTCAGCGCACCGCCGTCGCCAGGGCCCTCCGCCCCTCCACCGGCGCCCGCAGGGCCTCCGCCAAGGGGGCGCAGCCGTAGTCCCGTTCCAGCAGGTCGATCACGGTGCGGCCGAAATCGCCCGGGTTGCGCTCGAACGCCTCCAGGCAGACGCGGCCGAAGGTGCTGCCCATCGGCTCGGGGTTCCAGAGGAGCTTGCGGGCCGTCCAGGGCATCATGCTCATCGGGTCGTAGCCGGGGCGGATCAGCCCCTGATCGAAGCCGTACTGCTCCAGGTGGGTGTGGGGCTGGAGGCCGATGAAGAAGATGGCCGGCTCCACCTTGTCGGCACCGAAGATCCGCTCTAGCTCCCGGTGGTAGGCCACGGTCTGGCGGATCGTTTCCGGCCGCTCATCGATCACGTTGAACGAGTAGTTCACGGACACGTGCTCACGGAAACCGGCCTTCACGAGCAGTTGGCAGTTCTCCAGCACCGTGCGCAGGTTGTAACCCATGCGCATCTTGCGCACCAGCTCCTGGGAGCCGGAGGTGATGCCGATCTCGAAATAGTTCATGCCGGTGGCCACCATCAGCTCCGCCAGTTCGGCATCGATGTTGTCGGCACGGATATAGGCGGCCCAGCGGATGTCATGCATGCCATCGGCCAGGATGGCCCGCAGCAGCTCCTTGGCATCCTCGATCTGGCGGCGGGCCGGGATGAACTGGGCATCGGTGAACCAGAATCCCCGCACGCCCCGGTCGTAGAGCTGGCGCATCTCCCGAACCACCTCCTGCACCGGATTGATGCGCACCGCCTTGCCCTCAATCACCGTGTAGACGCAGTAACAGCAGTTGTGGGGGCAACCGCGTTTGGTCTGAACGCCCACGTAGAAATCGCCGGCCTCGAGATACCAGGAGAGCTGGGGCCAGATCGATTCGATATAGCCATAGTCACAGGCTGTTTTCTCGATCGGTGCCGGCTGTTCATGGATCAAGCCCGACCTGGGTTGCTCGCCGGCCAGGTAGCAGCGCTCGCCGGCCAGGGAGTCACCCCGCAGCAGCTTCTCGAGCAACACCTCCCCTTCCCCCACCGACACCACCGTGCCCTTCGGGAGGCCGCGGCCCAGTTGTTCGTAGAACACGCTCACCGCACCACCGCCCAGCACCGCGCGGGCCTCCGGCTGGAACCGTCGGGCCCGCCGCAGGCCGCGGCGCACGAGCCTGAGGTTGCGCCAGAGCTCGCCGTAGTGGGTGCGCATCAGGCCCAGTCCCCCGAGGGCGCCCCGCAGACGGCGCAAGGGGTTACGGGCGTAGAACACCTCGAAGGAGTGCTGCAGCGGGTTGCCACCACGGCCATCCACGGGTGCGTAGATCTGGATGTCCCGCCAGGAGAACACCAGCAGCGTGGGACGGAAGGCCGCCACGGTGGCAAGGAGCACCCGTTCCACATCGAGCAGCGGCAGGGCGGCCAGATCCAGGATGCGCTGGGGGAGAGCTGGAAACTGCTTGTGGAGGTGATCGGCCAAATAGATCGGGCCGATCGGGAAGATGGGATTGCAGGGAAGCCTCACCAACAGCACCCGCTGTTCGCTCACCGGGAATGCGCCAAGGGAGGGCCGACCCTAACAACTTTGAGCGGCCCACTGCCTCAACCCACCTCGGGCGCTGCAGTGGACGTGGGGCGCTGCCGGCCGTAGAAGCGGCAGGGATGGCCAGCCGTTGCGGCGGTGTGGGCGATCAGAACACCACGAAATCGCCCGCAACAGGAGCTACTGAGAAACCACCCAGCTTTGCGATTTTCAGCGTGGAGCCCGTTTCTGTGGTGGAGCCACCGCCGAGGGGGTCATAAAAAAGGCATCTGGTTCCGGGGTTGTAATTGATAATGGTGCCAAATCTGCTTCCCAGTGCCCCTTTGCTTAATGTGGTGAATACCGCATCATCGAGCCAGATTTTGTCGTCATTGTTGCTCGTAATGTCGGGGTTCTTAAAGTCAGTAATTGTGTCCACGTTGTTGTTCGCCGTACCCGGCTGGAACGCGAACACAAAAGCGTCGGATCCACCATTGCCAGTCAGCGTGTCGTTGCCTTGGGCGCCGCTGATGAAGTCATCCCTGTTCAGGGGCGCTCCAGTGAGAGTGTCGGCGGAGGTGCCACCGACGATGAAGCGGCCGAACGTGGTGAATCTCGAAGTGACCGGATTGTAGACTTCGTTACTACCGAAGCTGAACTGAGCCGTGGCGGCTGGGTTGGTCCCAGTTGCAGCGGTGCTGAGATCCAGTACCAATGGGATCACATCGGTGAATTGATTGCCGCTGATGGTGAGACTGCGAAGCTGGCTCAAGGCCTGACAGCTGCCGATATAGATACCTACGCCATTTGTGACTGTAGCCAAAGGCGAGTTCAGGCTGGTGGCGTTAAATTTATTGGTACCAATGAAAATGCTTTTGCCTCCAACGTCGAGCAAATCGAGGTGGGTGCCACCCACAAAGTAGTTATCGTTGACGAAGCCACTGGTGTTGCTCAGGATCTGACCTCGCTGTTTCCGTTGGCCGTCGCCATCGAAGGTATTGCTGTTAATGGATGCATTGGTGCTCCCCCAGAAAGTGATGGTGTTGCCATAACGCGTTTCCACAAAGGTGGAATTCTGAACGCTCATGTCGCTTCCTTGGGCGAACAGAAAAGCTGATCCACCCGACGACAAGGTCGTGGAGTTACCCGGTTGATAAGTGTATTGACCGCCGAAATCTGATCCAACCCTGATGGTGTTGAAGATCAGGTTGTTGGCTGCAATCAGTTCACAGTAGGTGCCGCTGTTTTTGTTGCCTACGTGGGTGCCTTGGAAGGCCACATTGCGCAGGGTGAGGCCGGTCAGACTGTTGCTTGTGGAGCCATAATTGCCGCCCTGGAGGATGTATTCACCCTCGGCGCCTGTGAAATTGAAGCTGAGATTTAGATTCCGAATCGTCCAGTTGGTGGGAATTCCGAAGCCCAGATCTTTGGCGCCTGCATAGATGCGGGTGAGGTTGGTGATCGTGGCCAGGGGGGCTCCGGTGACGCCATCAAAAGCGCCATCAAGGGTCAGGCCTGAGATGCCGCCTTGCTTGGAAAAGAAGCGAGAGAGGGAAGGGGCGAAGTAGCCGCAGTAGTCATTATTGGCATTCTGAGGGAGGCCGGCGGTGTAATCGAGAATGTTATAAGTTCCGGCGCCGATGAGAATGATTGTGTTGTCAACCGCAGCGTTGATCGCATCCCTAAGATATGTGTAGCTTACGTTGCTGATTGTGATTGTCATGGGGTGAAGGGGGGTTATGACAGTTAAATTGATCTTAGCTTGGCATGGGGAATCCGGCTCGGCGCGAGCTCTTGGCGCCCGGTAGGGCTGGCGGGCCCGTGGCGGTGGTTCGAGGGCCGGGTCCGTGCCCTGCCGTTCTGGCGCCAGCCCTTCGCGTTGGTGTTTGCCCATGGAGTGCGCATCAGCCCATGGGCCCGCCCTGGGCTGGGCCGAGCCAGCCCAGACGGTCAGACGCAGCCCAGCAGACGCAGCCCAGACGGTCAGAGCGGGGCCCAGACGGTCAACGGATCGCCAAGAAGCGCGGCTTTCATGAAATCCCCCTCACAGTTGCCGCAATGTTCCGTTACAGTCGTGAGTGACGGAGCCGGCTGCCGGT
>JBBASH010000101.1:0-8718 GCA_040399305.1 Cyanobium sp. | reverse complement strand
GGAGGCGCCATCCCATTCCGCCGCCGCCGCCCGTTTGCGGGGCTTGGTGAGATCGAGCTGCACTCCCACATCCTGCAGGCTGCGTAACAGCTCCACCACCGCCTCCCGCTCCTTGTCGAAGCTGGGCGGAAGGTCGACCAGGGCACGGATCTGGGCGAGGCTCAGGGGGGGCTCCCCCGGGCGACGGCGGTAGAAGTAACGGGTGCCTCCATCGCTGAGGTATTCCACCCGGGGGGTCCAGCGGGCATCGCCCTCGGCCAACTTCTGGAGCAGGCCCTGTCGGAGCAGCACCAGGGGTCGACGGTGGGGTTCGGGGGGAGGGTCGAACCGCTGCATCAATCCAGGGGCCAGGGGGTAGCGCACGGCCAGGGTTGCCACACCCCTGAGCAAATCCGGGGTCGCCGCCAGCAGCAGGGTGGCGGCGGCAACGCCGAGGGCGATAGCGCTCCCCGCCGGGAGCAGCCTCGCCGGCCGCAGCAGCTGGCCGCAGCGGCGACAACGGGGCCGGCGCTCCAGCGGATCCGACAGTCGGATCACGGCACCACGGCAATCGGGGCAGCGATAACGGGCCAAGAACTCGCCAGAACCTGCCCACAGCATGGGTCGGGATCGCCCCGACTGAGGCCGCAGCCCGCCGGTGGGATGGGCCGAAGCGATGGGCGTGCGGGATGGGCCGATGCCATGGGACGAGCAGGCCACAAAGCCGACCACACCGAAGGAAGGGGACTTGCGAAGATCGACGTCCTCAACCGAGCCACGATGCCCCTCTCCCCCCTGGTGCGCCAGCTGCAGCAGGTGCCCCTCACCCGGGAGGTGCTGGCCCGCAGTGAGCGGCCGGAGCGGCTGCGGCTGGGGGGTGCCGGCCGGGCTGGCCGGGCCCTGATCAGCAGTGCCCTGGCGGGCGTGGCCGAGGCGCCGCTGCTGGTGGTGGTGCCCACCCTGGAGGAGGCAGGCCGCATGGCGGCGCTGCTGGAGCTGATGGGCTGGCAGAGCTGCCAGCTGTATCCCACCAGCGAGGGGTCGCCCTACGAACCGTTCGATCCCACCACCGAGATCACCTGGGGGCAGCTGCAGGTGCTGGCCGAACTGCTCGATCCGGAGGCCGGCGGCAAACGACTGGCGATCGTGGCCACCGAGCGGGCCCTCCAGCCCCATCTGCCCCCACCGGATGTGCTCGCGGGCCGCTGCCTCACCCTGCGGCGCGGCGACACGCTGGACATCGAGGAACTGGGCGCCACCCTGGCCCGCCTCGGCTACGAGAGGGTACCCAGCATCGAGCAGGAGGGCACCTGGAGCCGCCGCGGCGACATCATCGACCTCTTTCCCGTCAGCGCCGAGTTGCCGGTGCGCCTGGAGCTGTTCGGCGAGGAACTGGAGAAGCTGCGGGAATTCGATCCAGCCAGCCAGCGCTCCCTCGATGCGATCGAGCGGGTGCGGCTCACCCCCACCAGCCACGCCCCGCTGATCGCCGAAGCCCTGCGGGAGCAGATGCCGGAAGGCCTGGAGGCCCTGCTCAGCCCCGAAGCCCTCGACCAGCTGCTGGAGGGGGGCACCCCCGAAGGGATGAGGCGGCTGCTGGGTCTGGCCTGGAAGGAGCCGGCCTCCCTGCTCGACTATCTGCCCGCCGGCACCCTGATCGCCCTGGAGGAGCGGCGCCATTGCCTGGCCCACGGCCAGCAGTGGTTCGACCACGCCGCCTCCCACCACCAGGAGGTGCTGGAGAGTCTGGATCTGGTGGTCGCCGGAACCGCCGCCCCATCGGCATCCCCCTCCCTGCTCCCACCGAGCCTCCACCGCCCCCCCGCCGAGGCCCTGGCGGCCCTAGAGGCGTTCCGCGGCTTCGATCTGGCTGAACTGCAGGAGAGCGACCGCCACCCCAACAGCTTCGATCTAGCCAGCCGCGCCGTGCCGGCCCACCCCAATGCCTTCGGCCGCCTGGCGGGCCTGGTGAAGGGGTATCAGGCCGAGAAGGCCCGGGTGTGGCTGGTGTCGGCCCAGCCCAGCCGGGCGGTGGCCCTGCTGGAGGAGCACGACTGCATCGCCCGCTTCGTGCCCAATTCCCAGGACAGCCCGGCGATCGAGCGGCTGATCGAGCAGAACACGCCGGTGGCCCTCAAGAGCCGCGGTACCGCCGAGCTGGAGGGCCTAGAGCTGCCCGCCTGGAAGTTCGTACTGCTCACCGACCGGGAGTTCTTCGGCCAGCACAGCCTGGCCGCCAGCGGCTATGTGCGCCGCCGCCGCCGCGCCGCCAGCCGCACGGTGGATCCGCTGAGCATGGTGCCGGGCGACTTCGTGGTGCACCGCAACCACGGCATCGGCCGCTTCCTGAAGCTCGAGAAGCTGGCGCTCGGCGGCGAAGCGCGCGACTACCTGGTGGTGCAGTACGCCGACGGCCTGCTGCGGGTAGCGGCCGACCAGCTGGGCAGCCTCGGCCGCTACCGCGCCAGTAGCGAGAGTCCGCCCGAGCTCAACCGCATGGGCGGCAGCGCCTGGACCAAGGCCAAGGAGCGGGCCCGCAAGGCGGTGGCCCGGGTGGCGATGGACCTGGTGAAGCTCTACGCCGAGCGCCACAAGGCGCCGGGCTTCGCCTTCCCCGCCGATGGCCCCTGGCAGAACGAACTGGAGGATTCCTTCCCCTACGAACCCACCCCGGACCAGATCAAGTCGATCGCCGAGGTGAAGCGCGACATGGAGAAGCCCCAGCCGATGGACCGGCTGGTGTGCGGCGATGTGGGCTTCGGCAAAACCGAAGTGGCGATCCGCGCCATCTTCAAGGCCGTCACCGCCGGCAAACAGTGCGCCCTGCTGGCTCCCACCACGGTGCTGGCGCAGCAGCACTGGCGCACCTTGAGCGAGCGCTTCGCCCCCTACCCGCTCAAGGTGGCCCTGCTCAACCGCTTCCGCACCGCGGCCGAACGCAAGACGATCCTCGATGGGCTAGCCGCCGGCAACGTGGATGTGGTGGTGGGTACCCACCAGCTGCTGGGCAAGGGCACCGGCTTCAAACAGCTGGGGCTGCTGGTGGTGGATGAGGAGCAGCGCTTCGGCGTGAATCAGAAGGAGAAGATCAAGGCGCTCCGCAAGGACGTGGACGTCCTCACCCTCTCGGCCACCCCCATCCCCCGCACCCTCTACATGAGCCTCTCGGGGGTGCGGGAGATGAGCCTGATCACCACACCGCCGCCCCTGCGCCGCCCGATCAAAACCCACCTGGCCTCCCGCGACGAGGAAGCGGTGCGCAGCGCCATCCGCCAGGAGCTCGACCGCGGCGGCCAGGTGTTCTACGTGGTGCCGCGGGTGGAGGGGATCGAGGAGGTGGCCGAGCAGCTGCGCCAGATGTTGCCGGGCCTGAAGCTCCTGGTGGCCCATGGCCAGATGGCCGAGGGCGAACTGGAGAGCGCCATGGTGGCCTTCAACGCCGGCGAAGCCGACCTGATGCTCTGCACCACGATCATCGAATCGGGCCTCGATATCCCCCGGGTGAACACGATCCTGGTGGAGGACGCCCACAAATTCGGCCTGGCCCAGCTGTACCAGCTCCGGGGCCGGGTGGGCCGCAGCGGCATCCAGGCCCATGCCTGGCTCTTCTATCCCGGGGATGCCTCCCTCAGCGAGGCGGCACGGCAGCGGCTGCGGGCGATCCAGGAGTTCGCCCAGCTGGGGTCCGGCTACCAGCTGGCCATGCGTGACATGGAGATCCGCGGCGTGGGCAACCTGCTGGGGGTGGAGCAGAGCGGCCAGATGGAGGCGATCGGCTTCGACCTCTACATGGAGATGCTGCAGGAGTGCCTGGCGGAGATCCAGGGCCAGGACATCCCAGCGGTGGACGACACCCAGATCGACCTGCCGCTCACCGCCTTCATCCCGGCCGAATGGATCCCGGAGAACGAGGAGAAGATGGCCGCTTACCGGGCCGCCGCCGACTGCGCCAGCAAGGAGGCCCTGGTGGAGCTGGCCGCCGGCTGGACCGATCGCTACGGCGCGATCCCGGCGCCGGTGCAGAGCCTGCTGCAGTTGCTGGAATTGAAACTCGTCGCGAAGCGCTGCGGCTTCTCAAGGATCAAGCCGGAGAAACCCAACATCGCCCTGGAAACGCCGATGGAGGAGCCGGCCTTCCGGCTGCTGCGGCAGGGCCTGCCCCAGCATCTGCACGGGCGACTGGTGTACCAGGGCGGGGCCGGCAGCACGGCGAAGGTGCTCGCGCGCGGCCTGGGGGTCTTGCCGATCGAACGGCAGGTGGAGGAGCTGATGGGCTGGCTGCGGGCGATGGCCGACCAGATTCCGGGCTCCGATGGGCTCCGTGATGCCGAGCGGGCCGAGGAGGCCACGGCGCGGAATGCGGCGGTGCTGACCGTCTGATCGGCGGCGGGGCAGCATTTCAGCGGGCACCATCGCGACCTTCACGAAACTTCGTTAAGATCATGAGAGCGTTTGTTACGGACCGCCATGGCTGGCTACCTCGGAGAGGTGACTGAACTGGGCGGCGGGCTCGACCTCTCCTCCCTTTCCACGGCACTCCTCTGCCTCGGGGCCATCGGCCTGGTGGTGCTGCTGCGCGAAAAACCCAGCAACGACGACGACGACTCCTCCCCCGGCGGTGGCCTGATGCAGCCCGTGGCCTGAGCCGAGCGGTCCCGGTAGTCTCCGGGCTGACGAGGTGTCCGAGGCGCCGATGATCGACCTTGCCACCTACCAGCCAAGGGGAGACAAGCAGAACTCCTCCTTCTTCGAGGACAACCTTCCCCTGGTGTACGAACGCCGTACCCAGTCCGGCCTGAGCCAGCTTGTTGGTGCCATGGCGGCCGTGGTGATTCAGGTGGACCACGGCGATGCCCTGGCCTACATGGCCGAATTAGCCCTGATGGGCCCCTATCGCTTCCGGGAATGCTGGCTCAATGAAAGCCATCGCATTCACCTACTGGAGGCCGATCCCCGTTGGCCCCGGCTGATCCTGCTGGAGCCCCTCAGCCTGGGCTTCGAAGATGAAGCCAGCCGTTGGAACCGCATGTATCCCCTGGCGGCAGCCAAGCCCAACGCCCGCTACATCGGCGAGATCTACAGCACCTCCTCCTGCCGCGATCTGCGCTCCGTGCTGGAGCCCCAGAACATCCGCTTCGTGTATCCGGATGAAGCCAGCAACGGCTTCTATGCGCTGCCCCATCTCACCTTCACCTTCCTCTCGGACTTCACCTACAACCGGGTGGGCTATGTGGATGTGCCCCTCGACAGCCTGGCGGCCCTGGATCTCGGCGATCGGGTGCTCCTTGATGACGACTCCCTCGAGTTGCTCGAAGCGGCGGCCCAGAAACACCATCGCCATGGCCTAGCGGGTCGTGTGTTGGGCATCGATCACCTCGCCACCCGCGTCCTGGCTGGGGAGCGGGAGGATGCGCTGCTCGAGTACCTCACCATGGTGCCTTATTACTTCTGGGGGGCTTACAACATCGCCGAGATGAACTCCTCCACGAATGTCACCCGGCATCCCTCGATCGGTGATGAAAAGCAATCACCAGCACGGGTCTTCACCGCCAACAACACGCCCTCCTATCTCAATTCCTTCGACAACCTGCCAATGCCCACGGAGGATTTCGTGCGCAACTACGGCAGGCGTATGCATCACATCGCCTACGAAGTCGTGGACGGCGACATCGAAGGAGAAAAGAATGTGGATTTTGTGGTCGATGTGCTGCGGGATCTCGGCATCCCCTTCCTCGCCGACGTGGTGGGTGAATGCACGGACCAGCCCAACCTCAAGCAGATCTTCTCCAAGGCCTCTCCCTACTCGCTGCTGATCACCGAATACGTGGAGCGCTGCCTGGGTTACGACGGCTTCTTCACCCGCGACAACGTGGCTGCCCTGACGGCGGCGGCGGGAGAGGCCGAGCGTTACGAGCACGGCCATGTCTTCGACTGAACGGGGCGGGTACGGCTTCCCCGACCCCCGGTGACGGTTGCCGCACCCCGGCAGCACTGGATTGGGCGGCCGGGTGGCTGCAGGCTGTGGAGATGCGGCCCGTCTCCCTTGACCCGCTCTCGGTTCCCCCTCCCCTCACCCCCCGCAGCACTGGCAGCGGCCTGGTGTCGTCCGTCCTCCTGGTCGGCGGCCCTGGCTGCCCTGCTGGTCACGGCCCCGGTTCCGGCCGGCCTAACCCAGACCGTGGCAGCACCAGGCCGTAGGCCGCCCACCTGGGCGGACATCGACAACCTGCGGACGCTGCTCACGGCCCACGGCACCAAGGTGCTGCAGCAGGACTGCAACCAGCGCGGCCTGCAGGGCCTGTATCACGACCGCAGCGACACGATCGTGATCTGCCGCGTGCACCGCGATCCGCAAGCAGTGTGGAACACCCTGGCCCATGAGGCCACCCATCGCATGCAGGCCTGTGCCGGCGGCAGCATCACCGACCCCCGCCAGCATCAGGCGATGGCCCGGGCGCTGGCCACCTACGAACCCCAGGAATGGCGCTCGATCGCCATCTACCCGCGGGAGCAGCAGCTCAGCGAACTGGAGGCCCGCTACACCGCCCGCCTGGCACCGGAGCAGGTGCCGCGCCTGTTCCGCCGCTACTGCGGCGGTTCCGGCCCATCCACCCTCTCTCGACAACCCTGAAGCCATGAACGATCTGCTCCTCTCCCTCGCCATGGCGGCCCTCGGCCAGCTCGGGGGCTATGGCGCGGCGCCCGGCATGGGCGGCGGCCCGGGCATGGGCGGCGGCCCCGGCATCGGCATCGGCCCGGGCATGGGCTATCCACGAGGCATGGGCTACGGGCCAGGCCTGGGAGCGGGCCCCGGCATCCAGTTCGCTCCTGGGGGCATGGGCCCCGGCATCCGGATCGGCATCCGGGGCGGAGGTAGTCCCATGGGCGTTCCCATGGGGGTGCCCCTTCCCTACAGCGGCTATCCCGGGAGCGGCCCGGCCCCGGTCTATCCCGGTGGCATCACCCCAGGCAGGGGTTATCCGGGCCAGGGATACCCCCAGGGCGGCTTCCCAGGCCAGGGCACCCGGCTTGTTCCGGGCTATCCCACCACGGCCATGCCCCAGCGCCCCGCCAGCGGTGGGCCGGCGCCCAGCAGCGAAGCCGAAGCCTTCGGGTTAGCTCCATACCGGTGAAACCTGCCCTCCTCAGGGGCGTTCGGGGCTGAGGTTCACCTGTCCCCGGATGCCCCGGGCGGGGAGGCGGCCGCTGCCGCCTGGGCCTCCTGGCTCCAGGCGGCGGGCACGAGCACCAGGAACAGCCCCCACCAGAGCAGCACCCCGATCGCAACCACCAAGCTCAACCACCAGCGACCGAAGAGCAGCCAGCTGATGGTCACCACGGCCATGCCGGTGAGCAGGATCGACCAGGGTTGACACCACCAGGGCTTGTGGGACCAGATCGAAAGGTCCTGACCCTCCGTCATGGCCTCGGCTTGGTGCAGATCCCGTGGCGTTTCGGCCCCGGGATGGGGCTCACTGGGCACCGACCGCCGCGGGCACGTTGGCACTGCCCGGCTTGTAGGCCCGTTGCAGGCTGGCGCCGGTCTGGATCCCGCGGATCAGGGTGGTTTCGGCCACGCGGTACTGGGGGTCCTTGCGGGTGCCGAGATCCTCAATGGTGAGAGCCTTGGCATCCTCTTCGGTGAGCTTGGCCGGCACATCGGGCACGATGCCGCGGTGGTGGATGTCGTGGTTGGCGGGGGTGAGGTACTTGGCGATGGTCACGGTCATGCCGGAACCATCGGAGAGCCCCCGCACCGACTGCACCAAGCCCTTGCCGAAGGTCTTCTGACCAACCAGGAGCGCGCGGTTGTTCTCCTGGAGCGCGCCGGAGAGGATCTCGCTGGCACTGGCGGAGCCTTCATTCACCAGCACCACCAGGGGCTTGGAGGTGATCGCCTTGCCCGTGGCACGCTTCACGTCCTGGATGCCGTCGCGGGTTTTGGTGGAGACGATCACCCCTTCGTCCAGCCACTGGCGGGCGATCTCCACGCTGGCCACGAGCAGACCGCCGGGGTTGCTGCGCAGATCCAGCACATAGCCCTTCACCCCCTGGGCCTCCAGGTCCTGGAGGGCAGACCGCATATCAGTTGCGGCATTGGCATTGAACTGCTTAAGGCGGATGTAGCCCAGCTTCTCGCCACTGGGGCCAGTGTTCACCTGGTGCTGAACAGCGTGCAGCTCAATCAATTCGCGCACCAGCGAGAGCTGGATCATTTCGCTCTTGCGCCGCAGGGTGAGCTTCACCGGCGTGCCCGATTTGCCGCGGATCAGTTTCACCGCGTCCTCGGTGGTCATGCCCTTGGTGCTTTTGCCGTCGATGGCGGTGATCACATCCTTGGGCTTCACACCGGCGCGGGAGGCGGGGGATCCCTCGATCGGGGCGATCACCACCAGTTCCTTGGTGTCCTTATCGAGGCTCAGCTGGATGCCCACCCCGGAAAGCTCACCGGAGGTGTCGATCTGCATCTCCTTGAACTCACGCGGATCCAGGAAGCGCGTGTAAGGGTCATCCAGGGTGCCCAGCATGCCGCGGATCGCGACATAGGCCTCCTTGGGGTTGTCATAGCTCTTGGCGAGCAGATCACGCCGCAGCTTGCGCCAGCGATCCTGGGTGTACTTACCGGTGGTGTCCAGGTAATCGCGGAACACGATCTGCCACACCTGGTCCATCACCTCCTTCGGACTGTCGGTGATGGCCAAACTCCCGGGGGCCCACCCCATCTCGCGGGCCATCACC
>JBBASH010000100.1:0-9080 GCA_040399305.1 Cyanobium sp. | reverse complement strand
CAGATTACGAAACCGAAAGCATGCTGCGGTTGGTGACGGAGCGATGGGGTGCGGCCTGACAGACCAGACTGCCATTCCCTGCCCTGCACACGGTGCTGCGTTCCCTCCGGCTTCCCGCCGGTGCCACTCTTTCGGCTCGAATGGCCCGCTGGGGGGTGGTCATCGTGCTCGCCTATGGCCTGGTGGCCCTGCTCACACCGCTGCTCATTCACCTGGGTGTGCTCGCCGATCCCAATGAAGGCCTGGCCAATCCGATCTACGCCCCGCCCTCCCTGGCCCACTGGTGTGGCACGGATCGGCTGGGGCGGGATGTGTGCGTGCGCACCCTGGCCGGCAGCGGCGTGGCCCTGCAGGTGGTGGCGATCGCCCTGGTGCTGGCCCTGCTGATCGGCGTGCCGCTCGGCATGGTAAGCGGCTACCTCGGCGGCTGGGTGGACCGGGTGCTGGTGCTGCTGATGGACACGCTGTACACGCTGCCGGTGCTGCTGCTTTCGGTGGTGCTCGCCTTCCTGCTGGGGCGGGGGCTGCCGAATGCGGCGGCCGCCTTGTGCGTGGTGTATGTGCCCCAGTACTTCCGGGTGGTGCGCAACCAGAGCGCCCAGGTGAAGGCCGAACTGTTCGTGGAGGCGGCCCGCTCGCTCGGGGCGGGCCCCGGCTGGATCCTGCGGCGCTACCTGCTGCGCAATGTGATCACCTCGGTGCCGGTGCTGCTCACCCTCAATGCTGCTGATGCGGTGCTTGTGCTGGGGGGCCTGGGGTTTCTGGGTCTGGGCCTGCCGGAAACGATTCCTGAATGGGGCGGTGATCTGCAGCAGGCGCTCACGGCGGTGCCCACGGGCATTTGGTGGACGGCCCTCTATCCGGGACTGGCGATGTTCGTGCTGGTGCTGGGGCTGTCTTTTCTCGGGGAGGGCCTGGAGCAGTGGTTGAGCGGTGTCGGAAAACCTTAGGAGTGAGTCTTTAGTGTGGTCAGGCTATACTTGACAGCAACAGGGTTAAATTGCGAATGAACAATCAGCTCCATATCCAGATTCCGCTGGATGCAAGTTATTTTCTCAAGAGCGAGTTCCAGATCGACCGCTTGCTTGATTTTTGCGATTGGAGTTCACCGGCGTCGGATGGTGACGTGCGACGAGCTATTGAGTTGATGGTGCCAACGGGTTGCAGCAAAGAGCTAATCCGAATCGGCGGATCCGGAGACGGAGCCTATCTGCTGCCGGACGATTTGACTGCCATGGACGCTTGTTTTTCGCCAGGTGTTTCCACGTTGGTCAACTTCGAGCTTCAGCTAGCTGAGGATTTTGGAATTCCCTCTTATCTTTGCGATGCATCTGTTGACTGTGATCAGCTTCAGCTGAATCCCGAGAAGCAATTTTTTTGCCGCAAGTGGCTAGGGAGCTTTGATGGTGATGATACGCAGAGCCTTGATCAGTGGGTGCTAGGAAGTGATCACGCCGACTCGGAAAATCTTCTTCTTCAAATGGATATTGAAGGAGCAGAGTATCGTTCTCTGCTGTCGGTCTCCGACTCAGTTCTTGAGCGCTTTCGCATTGTAGTTGTTGAGTTTCACATGCTACCCTTTCTGCAAAGTTCGCGATTCCTTAATACCTCCTTTCTGCCTGTGTTGCACAAGCTGCTTCGCCGGTTCGACTGCGTGCATGCCCATGCCAACAACTGCTTGCCGTTGATCGATCTCGCTGGCTATATGGTGCCTCAGGTGATCGAGCTTTCTTTTTATCGAAAAGCTGAGAATCAAGGCCCTAAAAATCCCTGGTCTGCGCATCCTCTTGATGTTGTTAACGTGCCGACGTCTCCGCCGATTGTTCTTGGCGCCCCATGGGTCTGAGCGCCGAATGGATGTGAGCTATTCACCCGCCCTTGCTGGCCCACGACCCTGGCCGTTATGAATCCCGAGCAGCTCGCCCATCTCGACAGGATCGGGGGTTTAGTCGATGCCCTGGGCTCGCTTCCCTGGATGGAGGCTTCCGAGCTCGAACAGATCTCGCTTCGGCTGCTCGAGTTCGATTCCAGTCACTGGTCGTTTCTGCGGGTGCTTTCGTTCCCTCTCTATGCCGAACTCACGGCCCTCCTGGCGAGCGGGGAGGTGCTGCCCCACCTCAAGAGCCGCCCCCGCATCGCTGTGGTGATGGCGGTGTATGCCCCCCGTCGCGATCTCCTGAAGGCGGCCCTCGCCAGCCTGCGCGGCCAGGTGGGGGTTGCGATCGACTGCATGATCAGCGTGGATGGCCGTGTTGAGGATCGCCAACTGGTGGAGGAGGTGGTGGCCGAGCTTGAGGCTGCTGGCGAGGACTCCCATTGGCGGGTTTCGGTGTTTCTGCTGGAGCGGAATCGCGGTGTGGGGCTATGCCGCAACCGGGCGTTCCAGGAGGTCACGGCGCCGTTTTTCACCTGCCTTGATGCCGATGACATCTTCCATCCGCTGCGCTGTCTGCATGCCCTGCTGGCGCTGCAGAGTTCCGGCGTGGATAGGCTCAATACCGGCTGGAGCCGGGTTTCGCTGGATGAGAATAAAATTGTGCTGATCAATGACCGTCTGTATTGCACTGGACAGAGCAGTTTTTTGGCTCGTACGGAGATCCTGTCCCGCTGCGGCTATCAGGCGGGTCTCCGTCATTTTGAGGATACTGAATTTATGCTGAGGCAAGCATTTTTTGGTGTATCCATGCAGGATTCGCCAATTGTTGCTCATTATGCGCATACCGAACCTCGGCAGGACTATTCCTCCCTGTCCAGCGTGTGCCGTCAGGAGGTTCATCCGATCATTGGCCACCCCTATCTCTGCGGAACGGTGATTGCCGAGCAACCAGAGAGTTGGCTGGAGATTGAGCGCAGTCATCGCCAGCGTTATCACTCGCTGGTGGCCGAGGCCCTCCGAGCGGCCTATCCCGCCGACCCAGACGCTGCTGCCGGTGGCCGGTGAGAGGTGGCCGCCGGTTTGATGGGCTTCCCTGCCGATTGCCGGCAGCGCAACAGCCTGCAGCGATCAGCACCGCAGCCGCAGATGCCGCGGCATCTCCTCGCTGATCGCTCCCTCCCCATCCAGGGCCGGATAGGGCCGCCCTTCACGGCGGCACCAGGCGGCCACCTGGGGGTAGGCCCACTCGAACAGCAGCTTGTTGTAGAGCCCGGGCGGCAGGCCCTCGCCGTGCTGGGGCAGCAGCCCGGCTGCCTGCCGTTGCCGTACCGCCTCGAACAGCAGGGTGGCCGTGGCCACCGACACATTCAGCGATTGCACCATGCCCTGCATCGGGATGAAGATCGCCTGGTCCACCAGGGCGGCGGTGGCCTCACTGAGTCCCCATTTTTCGGCGCCGAGCACGAAGGCGGTGGGGCCCCGGAAGTCGCACTGGCGATAATCCACGGCCTCCTGGGCCAGGTGGGTGCCGTAGATCCTGAAGCCCTGCTCCCGAAATTGGGCTATCACCGTGGCTGAATCGGGATGCACATGCAGCGGCACCCACTTCTGGCTGCCCAGGGCGGTGTCATTGAAGGTGGGCATCCTTCCCTTCAGGCAAACGGCGTGGGCTTCCAGCACCCCCACGGCATCACAGGTGCGCAGGATCGCCGAGAGGTTGTGGGGTTTATCCACCTGCTCCAGCAGCACCGTGAGGTTCGCCATGCGCCGGTCGAGCACGCTTCGGAGGCGCTGGTATCGGCGAGGCAGCAGGGGCATGGGGATCGAAGTCGTGGGCTTAGCGCGGTACCCGGATGCGCTGGCGGGATGAATTCTTGTTCATGCGCCAGAACGACTTGCGCCAGAACTGAGGGCGATGCGGGCCTTCTCGGGAGTCACCGGGGCCGTGGAGCCGGATTCTGGCTTCAGTGCGCCACCGATAGCGGCTGGGGCCGGACCTTCGGCGGAGCTCATCAGGGCCTGGAGGTGAGGTTGGTCAGCAGGTGGAAGGGAGTCGGCCTGGGCGGCGGCGCCTCTTCCGGGAGGGCTCGACCCTGGCCAATGCCGTCAAGTTACCGCCAGTGCGGTGCCGCAGCTCCATGGGGATGCAGGATTGTGTGATGGGGGCGAGTCCCCGGCCTGAGACCTGGTCCACCTGGGAGTGATCGGTTTGGAATCTTGGCTGCTGGATGGCGGGGGCCTGGCGCAACCCTTGGGTGATGCCGCACCGGCTGTGGCGCGACCGGACGCTGGCGGTTTGCCAGCTACGCCCTGGGATCAGCGGGTTTGGCGGCTGGTGGCCCGGATTCCCACGGCCCGCCTGGCCACCTACGGCCAGGTGGCCGAACTTCTGGGGGCCTGGGGGCGGGCCCGCCAGGTGGGCTGGGCCCTGCGGCGTCTGCCGCTTCCCACCGCCATCCCCTGGCACCGGGTGGTGAATGCCCGCGGCTCGATCACCATGACCCCCAGTCGCGAGGGGAGCGACTGGATCCAGCGGGACCTGCTGGTTGCGGAGGGGATTCCCGTGGATGCCAGGGGGCGCGTTCCCCTGGCCCGCTTCCGCTGGGACCCACCCCTCCCCTTGGTGTTCTGATGCCTCAAACGGATGGGATGGGCCCCGATGTCCCGGGCCTCGAATCCCGCCATCGCGCCTGGCGGGTGCTTCTGGCGGTTGCGGCCGGTGCTTACGCCGATGCAGCCCTGGAGCGTGAGCTGGCCCAGGGATCGCTCTCGCCCCTGGACCGGGGGCTGGTGACCGAGTTGGCCTACGGCGCTATCCGCCAACGGCGCTTGCTGGATGGCTGGATCAATGCCCATGCCCGGATGGTTGCCGAGCGCCAGCCCCCACCCCTGCGCTGGCTGCTCCATGTGGGTCTGTATCAGATCCTCTTCAGCGAGCGGGTGCCGGTTTCGGCGGCCGTGAGCACCAGTGTCGCCCTGGCGCGCCGCATCGGACTGGCCCGTCTGGCCCCCACGGTGAATGCCATTCTCCGGGCGGTGCTGCGCCGGCGGGAGGCTCTGCCCGGCCCCCTCGCACCATGGGATGGCCTCAGCCTCCCCTCCGATCCCGCCGAGCGCCTGGGGCTGTGCCACTCGCTCCCCCCCTGGCTGGCCACGGACCTGCTCACCTGGCTGCCGGCGGAGGGGGCCGAGGCCTTCGCTCGGGCCGCCGCCACACCGCCGCCCCTCGACCTGCGGATCAACCCCTGCCGCACCGACCGGGCCACCCAGCAGGCGGCCTTCGCCGCGGCAGGGGTGGCCGCCGAGCCGCTGCCGGATCACCCCTTGGCGTTGACGCTGCCGGGCCGTTCCGGGGATCTCCGCGCCCTGCCTGGCTTCCGGGAAGGCCACTGGTGCGTGCAGGATCGCCATGCCCAGGCCGTGGTGCCCCTGCTGGCCCCCAGGCCCGGGGAGCGGATCCTCGATGCCTGCGCCGCACCGGGTGGCAAGACCACCCAGATCGCCGAATGCCTGCAGTGCCAGGGTGAGCTCTGGGCGGTGGATCGCTCCGAGGCCCGCTTGCGGCGGGTTCGGGATAACGCCGAGCGGCTGGGTCAGATGGAGGACATCGGTTGTCTTGTAGCCGATGCCGGCGACCTGGCAGCCCTGCGGCCCGACTGGGTCGGCTACTTCGACGCCATCCTCTTGGATGCGCCCTGTTCCGGCCTGGGCACCCTGGCGCGCCATGCCGATGCCCGCTGGCGGGTCACGCCGGCCTTGATCGACGAACTCCTGCCGGTGCAGCTCCGTCTGCTGGAGGCGATCGCCCCCTTGCTGCGTCCCGGGGGGCGTGTGGTGTACGCCACCTGCACGGTGCATCCCCAGGAGAACCGGGGGCGGATCGACGCCTTCCTTGAGGGCCATCCCACCTGGCAACTGGAGCAGGAACACCAGTGGTGGCCAGGAGTAGGGGGGGGGGATGGCTTCTATGCCGCCCGTCTTGCAGCCCCAGCCCTCAACGGGGCGTAGGAGCAGGCACCGGCGGTGGAGGGGCCACCGGCAGGCTCGGGGCAGGCCCGGCCGCTGGCGCTGGAGGGGGCGGTGGCGGGCTGGGCGGCGCGGCTGCCGGAGGCTCGGCAGGTGATGGGGGGGGTGCGGGAGCTGGAGCCGCCTGGGGTGGTGCCGCTGCAGGAGCTGGTTCGGCGCTGCGGCGTGGGGTTTCCCATTGGCGGGGTTGGACAGGCGGTTCCCAGCGGGGCCGCTCCTTCTCG
Organism: Cyanobium sp.; assembly: GCA_040399305.1. Lineage (GTDB taxonomy): Bacteria > Cyanobacteriota > Cyanobacteriia > PCC-6307 > Cyanobiaceae > Cyanobium. Next base: position 2,954 of record JBBASH010000100.1, on the reverse strand, counting down.
GGCTCGGGAGGCGTCCAGCGGCCTTCCTGGCGGGTGGGATCGTTGTCCTCGGTTCTGTCGGCCCAACGGGAACGGCTCCGATCCGCATCGTCCACGGTGCTCTCCCAGCTGCGGCCGCTCGGTCCCACCTCGGTGGGGGGAGCCTTGCTGCTTTTCGGGCTCTTGGGTGGCACGTAGGGGATGAAGGAACCGGTGAGCACCGGGCGGGGCGGGAAGCTCTGGACCGGGATGTCCTTGAGAAGTCCGAGCATGTAGCTGTACCAGGCCGCGGCCGCCGTGGCGCTGCTGCTGCCTGTCTTCCAGTTTTCGTCGTAGCCGAACCAGATCGCCGTGGTGAGCTGGGGAATTGAGCCGATGAACCAGAGGTCGCGGGCGCCCTCGGCGGTGCCCGTCTTACCGGCGGCGGGGCGATCGGGGAGGCTGGCCGGGCGGCCGGTGCCCGCGTTCACAACGTTCTGCAGCATCCACATCACCGTGTCGGCCACATCGCTGGGCACCGCCCGGCGCGGCGGTTTGGCATCGACGCGGCGGCTCCAGAGCAGTTCGCCATCGGGCCCATAAATCTCATCGAAGGGGGTGGGCTCCACGTAGACCCCCCGGTTGTTGATCGCCGCATAGGCGCCCACCATTTCCAGCATGGTCTTCTCGTTGGAGCCGAGCACCATGGCGGGATATTCGCCAATCTCGCCGGTGATGCCCAGCTGGCGGGCCACACCGATCACCCGGGGGTATCCCACCTTTTCAGCCAGCCCAACGGCTGCGGGGTTGATCGAGTTGGTGAGGGCACTGAGCATGGACATGCTCGTGCCGGCGCCGGGGATGCAGAAGCGCTTGTAGCCATCGCGGTAACAGCGTTCCCTGGCGGCCACGGAATCTTCAGGGCGCATGCCGTATTGGATGGCCGCTGTGTAGGCGAACAGCTTGAAGGTGGAACCGGGGGATCGCACCGCCTGGGTGGCGCGGTTGAACTGGCTCCTCTGCCAGTCGGTGCCGCCCACCATCGCCCGCACCAGGCCCGTGCCGGGCTCCATCGACACGAGCGCACCCTGCAGGCCACCCCCGCCGGCCACCTGGTTGACAACGAACTGGGCCCGCTCCTGCCAGGCCTTGTTGAGGCCGGTGCGGATCGTGAGGCCACCCACTTCAAGTTCTTCCTTGCTGAGCACCTTGGGCAGCTGCTGTTCCATCCAGCTGATGAACCAGGGCGCTGGATTGGCGTAGTACTTCGGTTCGGCCGGCTTCAGGGCCAGGGGCGTGGCCTGGGCCCGATCCAGCTGGGCATCATCGATGTAGCCCGCCTCCCGCATTCTCCGCAGCACGATGGCTCGGCGCTTGAGGGCTAGGTCGGGATTAATCAGCGGCGAGTACACCGAGGGGGCCGGCGGCAGGCCGGCGATCAGGGCGGCCTCCGGGAGGGTGAGCTGATCGGGTGTCTTGGAGAAATACACCCAGGCGGCATCGGCCACGCCGTAGGCGCTGGAGCCGAGATAGACGAAATTGAGGTATTGCTCGAGGATCTGCTGCTTGCTGAGCTGGCGCTCGATCTTGCTGGCGAGGGCGGCCTCCTTGATTTTGCGCCAGAGGGTGCGGTCCTGGTCGAGATAGACGGTGCGAGCCAGCTGCTGAGTGATGGTGCTGGCCCCCTCCTCCACCGAACGCTCCTTGAGGTTGCGCACCATGGCCCGGGCAATGCCCACGGTGTCCACACCTCCATGCTGGTAGAAGCGCCGATCCTCAGCGGCCACGAAGGCCTTCTCGATCAGTTTCGGCATCTTGCCGCTGGGAAGCCGGTCCCGGGTCGCCGGTCCGTCCTTGAACAGCACGGCACCGTTGGCATCCAGCACGGTGAGGGTGCCGGGGCGGTTGTAGCCACTCAGCCGCCGGGCGTCGGGCAGCAGGGAGTCGATACCGGCCACAAGGGCGCTCTGGCCGAAGGCCGCCCCCACCCCCAGGCCGGCGGCCAGCAGACCGGGGAACAGAAGGGTTCGGGCGCGCTGCAGTCGATCGCCACGGGAGCGTGCCTGGGTGGCACTCCTCGACTGCCTTGGCGCCCGCAGCTGGGTCAAAGCGGGATGGGCGGGTTCACCGCCAGCTGGCTGAGGCCGCTGTGGCCGATGGCCAGGGCGGTGACCAGCATCCCCAGCACGAGGAAGGGTTGGGCGCTTGCCTGGTACTTCACGTCAAAGGCCACGGGATCACGCAGCAGCCAGATGTCCTGGAAGGTGATCTGGGGAACGATCAGCAGCACCAACAGCACGGCTGCGAAGTGCTGACCGATCGCCACAAGCACCGCCACCATCGCCAGCTGGAACACATCGATCATGGCGGCACTAATCCAGCTGGCCTTCTCGATGCCGAAGGCCACCGGCAGGGATTGGAGTCCCAGGGCCCTGTCGCCCTCAACGCTCTTGAAGTCATTCACCACGGCGATGCCGAGACCCGCCAGGCTGTAGGCCAGGGTGAGCAGGGCGGTGGTCCAGGTGAGCTGGCCGAAGAGGGCCTGGCCGGCCCACCAGGGAAGGGCGATGTAGCTCGCACCGAGGGCATAGTTGCCGAGCCAGCCGTTCTGCTTGAGCTTCAGAGGTGGAGCCGAATAGATGTAGCTCACGAATGAGCCCCCGAGGGCGAGCAGCAGCAGCACTGGCGTGCTGTGGCCGGCCCACAGGTCGAGGCCCCAGGCCACGGCTAGGCCGCTGATCAAGAGCACCCAGATCTGCGCCTTCACCTGCTGGAGGGGAATAGCGCCCGAGGGAATCGGCCGGTAGGGCTCGTTGATCGCGTCGATCTCGCGGTCGTAGTAGTCGTTGAGGGTCTGGGTGTAGCCGGCCAGCAGGGGACCGCTCATCACCATGCAGGCCAGGGAGGCGAGCACATCGGGCAGACGCCAGTGAAAATGGCCGGAGGCTGCGGCTCCGCACAGCACCCCCCAGATCAGCGGAATCCAGGTGACCGGC
>JBBASH010000099.1:0-9284 GCA_040399305.1 Cyanobium sp. | reverse complement strand
AGACCTTCTACACCAAGAACATTCTCTTGAATGAAGGTCTGCGCGCCTGGATGGCTCCCGCCGACCAGCCTCACGAAAACTTCGTCTTCCCTGAAGAAGTTCTGCCCCGCGGCAACGCTCTCTGATCAGATTTCTTTAGATCACCATTGGCACCTCCATCAATGGAGGTGCTTTTTTATGGGCCGATGCCGATGGGTCATCCAGATCCGGCTGCATCCGTTCAGGGAGCCTGCCGAGGCTTCCTCGGCAACCACTTGAAGTCCATCAACAGGGCCTTGGGGGCCATGGCTGGGTGCGTCGCCCGTCAGCGCCGGTTGAGGTCGGATTGGCGCAGCAGAGACACAATGCCGAGTAGGCAGGGCACTGCCAGGGTGGCAATGCGCAGCATCAGAGTGGCAGCCAGGGCCTGGGGGCGCCCAGCCCCGTAGAGCACCGCCAGGCCGATCGCCGTTGCCTCACTGGTGCCGAGGCCTGCCGGCAGCAGCGACAGCACCCCCCCCAGGCTGGTGGCGGTGCGGATCACCGCGGCCTGACCCAGGTCGATGTTGCTGCCCATTGCGCTGTAGAGCCCTTGCAGCATCGCCGCCTCCACCAGCCAGCAGAAGCAGGCCAACAGGCTGCCCACCAGCAGCGGCCAGGGTTTCATCAGCTGACGCACCCGGGCTATGGCCAGCAGCGCCTCCCTGGAGAGGCGGATCAGACCTTGCAAGCGGGGATGCAGCGGCAGCCGTTCGATCCCTCGCTCCAGACGGAGGATCAGCCGTGGGTGGGTGAGCAGCCAGCCGCCTGCGGTCAGCGCCAGCAAGCCCACCAAAACGGCTCTCCATTCCTTGCCGCCCAGCCCCCAGCTCAGCACCAGCAGGGCACTGGCCAGATCGGCGAGCCGTTCCGTGAGCGTCACCCCCACCCCAACCTGCAGCGGAAATCCATGGCGACGCTTCAGCCAGAGGCCTCGCAGGGCTTCACCGCTGCGGCCGGGGGCGGCGATGAGCGCCAGGCCGGCGGCATAGATGCGGGCGCTGGCCCGCCAGGCCAGGGGGTACCCCAAACGGGCCAGATAGAACTGCCAGCGCAGGAACAGAAAACCGTGGCCCACAAGGGCCGCCGCCGGCGCTAGTAGCCACCAGAACCAGGGCAGACGGGCCAGGGTGGCGCCCAGATCATGGATGCCGAAGACCAGGCCCAGCCCCAGATAGAGGACCAAGGCCGCCACCAGAGCCAAAATCCAGCGTTTGTTCATGGATGGCTACACGCTTCAGGGCAGGAAGCGCAGCTTTCGCGCCGCGTAGGCGCACATACCCGCCAGGATCAAGCCCTCCTTGACATGGGCGATGTTGGAGCTGCCGTAGCTGCGGGGTTGATAACGCACCGGCACCTCAACGATCTTGAGGTTGAGCTTGCTGGCGCCGAATAAAAGATCGAAGTCGCCGAAGGGATCGAAATCGCCGAAATAGCTGCGACCTTTCTTCAGTCGCTGGTAGTCGGAGCGCCAGATGACCTTTGTGCCGCATAGCGTGTCCTTCAGCCGCTGGCGCAGCAGCCAGGAGAACACGGCGGCGAAGAAGCGGTTGGCGGCGGTGTTGTGTGGCGGCATGGCGGCAGCGCTGCGGGGGTACACCAGCCGGCAGCCGTTCACGAATTCCCCACGGCCATCGGCCATGGCCTGCACGAAGCGTGGAAGATCCTCCGGTCGCACCGTCAAATCGGCGTCGAGGATCATCAGGATCTCTCCTTGGGCCTGTTCAAAGCCCAGCCACACGGCATCGGCCTTGCCCTTGCCGCTCTGGCGGAAGCGACGCAGCTGGAAGGGGCCCTGGTAGCTGTCACAGACCTGCTCAATCCGCTGCCAGGTGTCGTCGCTCGAGTGCCCCTCCACGAAGATCACTTCGGTGCAGCGCCCCAGGGCTGGCAACCGCTCGATCGCGGCGGCGATGTTGCCTGCCTCATTGCGGGCTGGAATGACCACGCTGACGCTTGGCTCGCTCGTGGGCTGACGGGCTGGACGGGCCACCATCCAGTGGGTGAGTCCCAGCTGCTCTAGCAGGGGTAGCTGGCTCAACCAGCGATTGGCCAGGGGGGTCAGCAGCGGGATGGAGCGGGGCAGCAGGCAGCGATGGCCGGCTTTCAGCACCTCCCAGCCGGCCAGATCCAGCAGGTTGCTCACATCTCGCGGAGTCAGCCAGCTCTCGGGCGGCTGGGGCTGCCGTTGGCCAAGCGCTTCTGCCGCCTTCAGCAGTGGCTGCCACAGCCAGTTGTGGAAACTCACCACCAAGCGGGTTCGGGGATGGCAGAAGGCTTCTAGCCGCTCCAGCACCCTCTGCACGTCCTGCAGCGTGTTGAGGGTATTGGGCAGCATGATCACGTCGAACGGCTCGGGCTCTCCGATGCTCTGTGGGCTGATCGTCTCGGCGTCGGCACAGACGATCTTCAACTCGGAATGACGTGCCTGGGCTGTCTCGGCGATGGCCGGATCGATCTCAACCCCAACGCCGTGGCCGGGCTGGATGCTGGCCAGTAGATCCCCCAGCCCGCAGCCGATCTCCAGCACCCGTAATCCCTCGCCCACCAGTAGCTGATGAAGGCGGGCCAGATCGTCGTAGTAGATGCGGTTGCGTCGCTGGTAGCGCGCCAAGGCTTGGGGGGAAAGCGACGATGTCACCAAGAACTAAGTAGATTCCAGATCTCTAGTATGTAGCACCGTTGGGTCTAGGGCCTCCGCCGACCGCAAGTTTTTGGTTGCGCAAAGTTTCGTTTACTTGATTCACCTGATTCTGGTAACGTATCCCGAAAATCAGTTGTTTGGGTATGTTGCGTTCCAAACTCATGTCATGGGGGCTCTGGATTTGCTTGGTGGTTTTCATGGTTGTGGGGAGCGCTCGTTATCGCTTTAGCCCTTCTTTCCACGACCTCGGGGGCGGTCGCCTGCCCATGTCTGACGGGGCTGCCTGGTTCGTCGGTTCCGCCCAAGCGACGGAGGGGGGGCGCATGGGATGGGTTGCCAGACGTCCGCTCAATGTCTCCTTTAATGCTCCCCTGATTCGTCTATCGGCTCGTGTCGCGGCCGACCCGCTGCCGATGACCCTGCAGCTCAAGCGGGCGCTGGCCTTTGCCGCCATCGCCGCACTGGTGGTTGCGCTCGAAGGGTGTTGTTCTCAGCTGGCGAGACTTGGAATTGGATTGAGTCTTCTGGCCTCCCTGTTTTCTAGCAAGGCCTCATCACTCTCCTTCCTGATTGGCAGTGGTGTTGGGTATACGCATGGTACCGAGCTCAATGCATTTGTGTTTGTTGTTTCTGGTGTGGCCTGCCTGGTCGCTTGGACCCGTACTCGCCGTCTGGAGGAGCAGAAGCGGAGTCTTCTCTTCCTGGGATCAGGACTATTCTTGTTGTCAGTTGGTTGTAATATCCGGCCCGGCACGCTGCTGTTGCTGCCGCTCTTGGTCGGCCTGGCTGTCCTGGCGGAGACCCGCACCCTGGGCCAGACTTATTGGCCTCCCACGCTTATGACACTGAAGGGTCTGAGGCCATTTCTGTTGGCCGTAGGACTGGGGATTGGGAGCTGTCTCTTGTTGCAACAGCTGGCCTTTGCCCAGGTGACGGATGAATGTGGTGCGATTGGTGGCAATCAAGGCCTCACCCTCTATGGCCTGAGTCGAGGCCTTGATTGGAATGCTGGGGTTGCCTACCAGAAGATCCATGCGCCTGGGTGTGAAAAGACCGCCAACATCCTTCTGAAGAAGGAAGCTCTAAAGAATTTTGTTCGCGATCCGCTGCCAGCTCTTGGAGTGGTGATGAATAATCTCGATAGAAATAATCATATTGCTTTCACTGCAGTTGCCAGGCCTGGTCGGCGTTCTTGGCCCGTCTTTCTGCTAGCGGTCATGGCGATGACCTTCCTTCTTCAGCGGCATCGATTTCCCGAGAATGGTGGCCTGATTGGGACTGGAAATCTTGTGTTTCTGGTCGGTTTTCTTGGCTGGCTCAGCATGGAAATGTTTATGGTGTTTCTGTTCAGAGATGCCTATCTACGCCCGTTGACCCCCTATGCCGTATTTCCAATCCTGGTCGTCTGGTGGCTGATTGATCGAGTTTTCTTCCAGTCAGCCATGTCGTCCAATCGAAACAGGCCTGCGCCGGCGATTTTGCTGTTGCTTCCTGGCTGCCTGGCGATCCACCTGCTGTTGGGTCATTTGACTTTGCTCACCGCGGAGCCATTGGCCACCTTGGGATTTCCATCTAAGGTTAGAGGGTCTTTCCCTGTAGAGATTTCCCGGTTGAGAAGTATGGGGGCTGATCAATGGATGTTCGATCTTGGGTTGCCCGCCAACTACAGCTTGTCCAGGCCTATCCCTGATGAGTTGCGTGCCCCCGGAGACAAACCTGATGGGATCTATTGCCTTTCCTATGAGCGCCGAAGATTGCTTGATTCGATTGGTCTTTATGGTGAGATCGCAATCGAGCCCGGAGCCTGTAAGAGTTAGCATCTCCGCGGCTCCGGTTGAAGCCAGGGGGTGGTGAATGCCAGTTTTGCGGATCGTTCCAGGGCTTGAATACTCTCTCAAATTTCACCTGCGGATTATGGCCCACCCCTGATGGGGGCCTGCCTCGGTGGGCGAGGTTGCCCCAGTGCTAGGTCAGCCGGAGCCAGCGGCTGGCTGGAGCGGTTCTGCCCTGCGAAAACGCTCGATGACTGCCTCCGGAGGCTTTGTCATCCCAATGCCCCAGCAAGGGTCTTTTCTTTTGGCAAGTTTGCTGACCAGAGGGGGCCCGCTGGCAGGGTTCCAGCCCTCTGGCCTCCTGCTGAAGCCCCTTAGGCCTGTCGGCGGCACAGCTGCAGACCCCGCGGCCAGATCCGGCAGGTCCAGCCCCGGCGGCGGGCCTGCTCCAGCAGGCTGCGCTGCAGGTCGCCCTCGGAGGCCCAGCCCGGTTCTTTCGGGTTGAGCAGCAGCAGGTTGATGCCCCGCCTCCGCTCCAGGGTCTCCAGGTCGCCATCCACAGCAGCCGGGAACAGCACCACCCGCCGCCCGCTCAGGTGGGGCGCCAGGTAGCTGGTGGTGGCCACCGCATCGCCGGGCCTCACCAGTTCGAGAGCGCTGCGGTTCTCGGGAACCAGGGCCAGCCGGCCCAGGTAGGGCCCGGTGAAGAACCAGGGCTTTGCCAGGGCCGCCCAGCAGGCCGCCGCCCAGGCGATCCTGCGCCACGGCACCCGCCTCTCGCCGCCGCTGGCCAGCCCATCGAGGGCTGCCACCACGCCGATCACCGCCAGGGGCAGGCTGTAGTGGTGCACCAGGGAGCGTTGGGCGCCGCTCTCCGAGAGGATGTTCACCGCGATCAGGGGCAGAGCTGCCAGCAGGGTCGGCAGGGAGGCCCGGCGCCAGAAGGGCAGCAGCGGCAGGGCCAGCAGCAGCAGGTACACCACCGCCCCCGCCCAGTCGACATGGCCCAGGATCCGCTGCGGGTGTTGGAGAAGCCCCAGGGCGATCGCACCGATCGAGTCGCCCAGATAGCTGTAGCGGGAGGCTCCGGCATTCACACCCGGATAGCGGGCGGTGAGCAGCGGATAAAGCCAGCCGTTCAGAAGGGCGAGCCAGCCGAGGGAGAGCCCGAGGCCCACACCGGCCAGCCACCAGCGGCGGCGCAGCAGCTGCTCGAGGCCCAAGCCCACGGTCACCAGGGCCAGACCATCGCGGCAGCCGAGGATCAGCAGAATCAGCCCGGCCCAGACCCAGATCCATTGGCGGCGACCGGCGATCACCAAGATCGCCAGCAGCGGCATGGCCAGCACCTCCGGGTGGAAGTCGAAGAGGTTGGTGTTGAAGACCACCGGCTGCAACCACCACAGCGCGCAGACCGTCCAGCGGACGCCCGGCGCCAGGCCGGCATCCCGGGCCAGGATCCAGAGCGGCACGGCGGTGAAGGCCAGGCTGAAGGCCTGGAGGGCCAACAGCCACTGCAGGGTCGGCAGCAGCGCATAGAGCGGTGCCAGGCCGTAGACGAGCCAGGCGCCATGGTCGGTGAGCAGGTGCAGATCGGCCGACTGGCTGCTCACCGGCGCCAGCCCCCGACTGATCAGCCAGACCCACTGGTCGAAGAGGCCTAGGTCGAAGGAATTGCTCTGCAGGAGCGCATGCCGCAGGGCGGCCAGGCCCCAGAAGCCGCTCGCCACGGCCAGGCTGAGCGCCAGCAGCCGACCCGGTGGCCCGCCGCTTGGGTGGGTCCGCAGGGCCAGGGCCCGCCCGGACGTCGCGCGGGAATCCGCCGGGGGCCTGTGGGATCGATCGGACAAGGGAAGAACGAGGGAAGGGTTAGCCCCGGGTGCATCACCCCATGCTGACCCGGCGATGGACGCTCCCGTCGCCGGGGCAATCTTGGTTAGGGTTGTGCCGTTCCGTCAGCAGTGGCGTGGGGTCTGCTCCCTGAGGAGATCCCGAATACGACACCGGCTGGCATCATCCAAACGGAGGAGGTGTCCATGGTTCCCAGTCATTCCACCCAGGGTTCGCAGATCGCGGAGAACGCCGCCTGATTCGGCAGCTGTTCGATCACGTGGTTTCGCGGCAGCGCGGACCCGGCGAGCGCCCCCGGCAGGCTTCCAGCCCGTCGGGGGCATCGTTTGTTTGACCTCTTTCTGACCTCCTGCCGGTTTGGATCAATCCCGCTGCCGGGCCGTGGGTCAGGGCCGGGGCTTGGCGATCAGCTCCCGCTTCACCGAGGCGATTGCCTCCGGAATACTGACCCTTAGGGATTCCAGGGTCAGGGGATGGCCCGAAAGTCCACGGCTGAGCTGGAACAGGGCCCGGTTCACCGGTTGGTTGGCCACGCTATCCGGGGTTTCGCGCAGCACATTGGCGGCAGATCCTGGACGCCAGTCGGCTAGAAGCACCACGGCCCGGTAGGCGGCTGGCCAGGGGGACGAGGGATCGAGTTCCTGCAGCCGCCCATACCAGGGCAGAGCTGCCTTGGGTCTGTTCCTGAGGGTCTCGATCAGGGCCAAACTCCAAAGGGCATCGCGGTCGGTGGGGTTCAGCCGCAGCCGTTCCCGGGCCCAGGCGGCCACCCGTTGCTGATAGAGAAAGTGGCCATCGGCCTGGTGTTCGGCGCCGATCCGCTCAAAGAGCACCCGGATCCCCGCCGGTCCCCGTTCCATGCCGCGGGCCAGCCGAATGAAGCTGGCGTCGAAGGGTTCGTGGCGGAATGGGGCGCCGTCCCGCCGTCGCCACAGCTCCACCTCGCGGCCGTCGTTCCAGGGCCAGTGGGCCAGCCGCTCGAAGCGTCCGTCGCGGCGGATCTGCTGGCTCAACTCCCGGGAGGCGGGGTGCGTGGTGCCCTGGTCGCCGGTGGCCAGCAGCAGCCAGTCGCTGCGCTCCAACACCACGGGGTGTTCCCTGCGGTTCCGACCCAGCCGGCGGGCTTCGATCTGGCCGCCGCCGAGGCGGCCATAGGTGGTGAGGGTCTGTTCGTTGAGATCGGGGCTTCCCGGAACCACCAGCAGCGTGATCGGGGAGTCACCCACCCGGCGGCGCAACTCGGCCATGGCCTCAGGAGCGGGCGAGGGGGCCTCCCGCCGCAGGGCCCGGGCCTGGACGCTGGCCAGCTCCCCGCCCCCTGCCAGCAGGCCGAGGGCCAGCGCTCCCGCCCCGATCGCGCCCCCGGACACGGTGGGGCGGGCCTGGAGCCAGAGGCCGATCTGCCACCAGCCCCTCGCTACTAGCAGGGTGAGCAGGGGCAGCACCGGCGCGATGTAGCGCCCATCCTTGTTGGGGCTCAGGGTGGTGCACAGCCAGCTGGCCAGGGTGCAGCCGATCAGCCAGGCCCAGCCAGGCGGCAGGACCCGCACCGGATGCCGCAGCCAGCCGACGAGCCGCTGGCGGTGCAGCCAGGCCGAATCCAGGGCCGCGCCGAGGGCCGGGGTCAGCAGCACGATCCCCAGCTGGCTGGGCAACAGTTTTGGGTACCAGAGCAGCGAGGCCAGGCTCAGCACCGAGGGATCCCCTTCGCTGGCAGCGGATTCGATCACGGCCCGATTGGTGCCGCCCAGGGTCGTGATCCAGTTGTGGTGCAGCCAGGGCAGGGCCAGGCCGATCACGATCAGCAGGGCCGCCAGCACCTGCAGGCGCCGCCGGGGGCTGCGCAGCCCCCGGAACGCGGCCCAGAGGCTCGGCAGGGTGAGCACCAGCAGGGCGCTCTGTTTCACCAGCACCGCCGCCGCGATCGCCAGTGCCGCCGCCAGGGCCTGGCCCCAGCGGCCCCCGCCCAGGGGGCTGGCGGTTTGCCAGCGGCCCAGCAGGGCGAGGGCCAGGGTGGTGCAGGCGGCGAGGGCGAGATCGAGGGTGTAGTCCACCCGCAGTTCGGCCAGGGCGGGCACCAGGCTCAGCAGGGCCGCCGCCAGCAGGGCGAAGCGCCGGCCCCCCAGGGTCCGTGCCCAGGTGGCCACGGCCACCAGCAGCAGTCCATGCCAGAGGGCCAGCGCCCAGGAGGCCTGCTGGGGCGTGTCGCCCGCGATGGCCATCACGGCTCCGTTCACCAGGGAGGCCAGGGGCGGAATCTTGGGGGAGAGATCCAGCAGGTGACCCCAGCCCTGCCAACCGCCCCCTGGCAGCAGGCCGAGGGCCCGGCCATGGTCGAGGGCGCTGTTGAGATAGTCGGCCTGGTCCCAGCTGGGTAGGCGTCGATCCAGTCCCAGCCAGAGGCGGTCCGCGGCGGTGGCCACCAGCCAGATCAGCCCCAGCGCTGCCCACCAAAGCCGTTCCCTGCTGCTGGTGTCGGGGATGGTGGGCGGGGGGGCACCCCCCTCCCACCGGCGGAAGTCCGGGAGGGTTCCGCTCCGGAGGCCCGTGATGGCAATCGGTTGGCCGGTGCCGTTCCCGGCCTTGGGGCTAGAGGGCGGAAGGGCTTCCAGGTTCGGGGGCGTGCGAAGGGAACGTTCGTCCCATCATGGCCTCGGCCGTTGGGTCTTCTGTCACACCGGCCATGGTGTCGTGCTTGACACGGGGCAGCATGGCTCACGGCGCATTGCGCCTTCCGTGTGAGGACCCCATGAAACTCTTCCAGCAACTGCTGCTGGCACCTGCCGCGCTGGGCCTTCTGGCTCCAGTCGCCGCCAGTGCCGCCGATCTGAATCTCTCCGGCGTGAACGACTACGCCAGCCAGGAGCAGGTCACCAGCATTTCCCAGTTCTCTGACGTCAAGCCCACCGACTGGGCCTACCAGGCCCTCTCCAACCTGGTGGATCGCTACGGCTGCGTGGCTGGTTATCCCAACGGCACCTTCAAGGGCGGCCAGTCGA
>JBBASH010000098.1:0-9298 GCA_040399305.1 Cyanobium sp. | reverse complement strand
CGCGATAACCGCTCAGCGGCCGGGTCGAGGTCCCCCCGGAGGAGTACTGGCCCCGCACGCAGCATTTCCAGGGTTCCTGCTCATTGGCCAGGTGGGCGGCCTGGAGCACCTTGGCCTTTTCGTTGCGGATCGCCTCGGCATCGAAGCGGCCCGGCGGCTCCATCGTGGTGAGGGCCAGAATCTGGGTGAGATGGTTCTGCACCATGTCCCGCAGGGCGCCGGAGCTTTCGTAGTAGCCGGCCCGCTCCTCCACCCCCACCGTTTCGGCGGCGGTGATCTGCACGTTGGCGATGTAGTTCCGGTTCCAGATCGGCTCGAAGATGGTGTTGGCGAAGCGCATCACCAGGATGTTCTGGACCGTTTCCTTGCCGAGGTAGTGGTCGATCCGGAAGACCTGGCTCTCCTTGGCGCAGGCCTGCACCACCTTGTTGAGGGCCTGGGCGCTGCCGTAATCGCGGCCGAAGGGTTTTTCGATCACCACCCGGCTGCGCTCGGGATCGGCCAGCAGCCCGGCCGAGGCCAGGGCCCGGCAGCCGCTGCCATAGAACTCCGGCGACACCGAGAGGTAGAAGGTGCGGTTGCCGCGGGTGGCCCGCAACCGATCGATCGTTTCCAGACGGGTGCCGAGCCGCACCAGATGGTCGCTCTGCTGGAGATCCACCGGCTCGTAGAACATCCCTTGGGCGAACTGTTCCCAGGCACCCGGGTGCTCGGCAACGGTGTCCGCCATGGCCTCGGCCATCTTCGAGCGGAATTCCTCGTCGCTCCAGGGGCGCCGGGCACAGCCGAGCACGGCGAATTCGCTGGGCAGGCGCCGCTGGCGGAAGAGCTCGAACAACGCCGGCACGAGCTTGCGGTGGGTGAGGTCACCGCTGGCCCCGAAGATCACGATGCACTGCGGCGAGATCACCCGCTCCTGCCGCAGCCCCACCCGCAGGGGATTGGTGAGGAGGGTGGTCATGCTGTTGAAACCGGCCGGATGGTTCAGGTTTAACGGCGGCGGCGGGCCTTGGCTGCTTCGCAAGGCCTGTGCGGTTGCTGTGTGTGCGTTTTCGGATCGGAATGGATCGATTTCCCCGGGCCAGGTCCAAGGCGGGCCCATGAAAAAAGCCCGCCGAAGGCGGGCCTAGAGGCGTAGGGGGAGGGTTTCAGTAGGTCTCCACGTGCCAGCGCTCAGCCTTCTTGAGTTGGGGGCGGAGTTCCGACCAGTTGATGCCCTTGGCGGCGGCCGCCGCGGTCATGGCTTCGTCGATGCCGGGCTCCATGCCGCGGAGTCCACACATGTACACGTGGGTTTTTGGATCTTCGATCAGGGTGAAGATCTCATCGGCGTGCTCGAGCACCCGATCCTGGATGTACATGCGACCTCCTTTGGCGTTCTGTTGTTCCCGGCTGATGGCCTTGGTGTAGCGGAAGTTGTCGGGATACTCGGTTTCGTAGCGGTTGAAGTCGTCGTCGTAGAGGAGGTTGGCCGTCTTGGGAGCTCCCATGAACAGCCAGGCCTTGCCCCGGAAATTCCAACCGTTGGCTTCCCGCTCGCTGGGCTCGAACATGCGGCGCAGGTAGGTGCGCATCGGGGCAATACCCGTGCCCGTGGCAAGCATGATGATGTTGGCCTCTTCATTGTCGGGGAGAAGCATCTCCTTGCCGACTGGGCCGGTGATCTTCACCTTGGCGCCGGGTTTGATGTCACACAGGAAGCTGGAGCACACCCCATAGATGGTTTGGCCATCTTTCTCGTATTCCAGCTGGCGCACGCAGAGGGAGACCGTGTGATCGGCCAGGTCGTCGCCGTGGCGGGTGCTGGCGATCGAGTAGAGGCGGAGCTTGTTGGGCTTTCCGTTGGCATCGGTGCCATCGGGGATGATGCCGATGCTCTGGCCTTCCACGTAGTGGAGCTGGGGGTCACCACCTGCCAGGTCGAAGGTGATGTGGTTCACCCGGCCGATCGCTCCTTCAGCCAGAAGGCTGTAGTTGTCGAGCACGGTGCCGATGAAGGGATCCTTCGGCTTGTAGAGATTGACGGGGACTTCAGCGTGGCTCACGGAGGCTTCGGCGGGCTTGGTGGTGGATGGGGCGGGCTTGGTGGCTGGGGCAGGTTCCGCCTTGGGGGCCTTCGGGCTGTCCGAAGGGGCTGCGGCTTCCGAGGGGGAGGGGCCTTCGGAGGCGGCGGTCTGCAGACCGCTGCTCATCACCCGGATGCGGCCACCGTTGCGCGCGATCGACTGCATCAGCGACTGAAGCCGGTCGAAGGGCACGGTGAAGCGGCGCTCAGCCTGCCGTTGCTGGCCGACCCCGTAGCTTTCGACCACAACCGTGAACAGGCGGCCATCGGATCCGCTGGCCTTGTCTGTGGAAACGCGCATGCGGTCGTAGCCCCCTAAAACGGCCCGATCATAGACATCACCTTCCGGCCAGCACTCGATCGGCAACTCCGGCTAGGTTGGTTCGTGGTCAAGCTTTCGCTTCTGCCCTGTTTCCTTTGGCGCAGCTCCCGGCAACTTTTCCCCCTTCCCCACTGGGTCGCTTGCTTGAGAACCGTTCAACCCCGATGATCTGTGGGCTGGACACCATCCAGCAGGATATGGAGCGCCTTCCCCAGGGGATCCGGCGGCTGGCCGTTCAGCTGCGCCTCAACCTGGATCCCCTGTTTTTGTGGGATGTTCTCACCGATTACGAGAACCTCTCCCGCTTCATCCCCAACCTGGCCAGTTCCAGCGTCCTCTGGCGCCAGGGCAACAGGGTGGGCCTGGAACAGGTGGGCACTCAGCAGTTCTGCGGACTGCGCTTCTCAGCCCGGGTGAAGCTTGAACTCACCGAACTCAGGGATCAGGGGCGCCTCAGCTTCCGGATGCTGGAGGGCGATTTCCGCTGTTTCGAAGGGGTCTGGTGCATCGGCAGCGATGCGAGCAGCAGCTGGCTTCTCTACGAACTCACCGTGCAGGGCAAACCCGGTATGCCGATCGGCTTGATCGAGCAACGACTCCAGCAGGATCTCGCCAGCAACCTGCGCGGTGTCCAGAAAGAAGCCTTGCGCAGGGCCGCAACCTCCTGAGTCGAACCCCACTGAGGGGGGCGACATCCAACACTCCATCACGGTGGGAGCGCCACCGTTCCACATACCCCCAAGGGGATTCGAACCCCTGTCGCCTCCGTGAAAGGGAGGTGTCCTAGGCCTCTAGACGATGGGGGCGAGGCCGTCGGGCCCATGGCTCCGACAGACGGAAACTACGGTTCAGGGGGACCCTTCGTCAAGGAGCTTGCCGCCTGCCAGGCGCTCGCTGACATCGGGAGAGGTCTGGCCGAACCAGACCGGCACCGTGAAGTGGAAACAGGCGCCCTCCCCGGGTTCCGAGACCACCCAGATCCGGCCCCCATGCACTTCCGTGATTCGCCGGCACACCGATAACCCCACGCCGAAGCCAGAGGTGTTGCCCGAGGTCTGGGGCAGGCGCACCCGGTCCTGAAAGATGCGCTGCTGCTCTTCCCGGGGGATCCCGGGACCGCTGTCACAGACACTCGCCTGCACCCACTGGCTGGTGCGGTGCAGCAGGGTGAGGGTCACCCGGCCCCCGGCGGGGGTGAACTTCAGGGCGTTCTCCAGAAGGTTGAGCAGCACCTGACGCATGCGCCGCTGATCGGCATAGACATCCGGCAGGTCGGCCGGGATGTCGGTGATGAGGTCTAGGTCCCGGCCCACCCAGAGCTTCTCCAGCTCGAGGATGGCCTCGGCGGCCACCCGGCCCAGGGCGAGGCGCTGGGGATTGAACAGGGCCTCCCAGCGGGTGGTGCCCACCTCCAGGAGGTCGAGGGAGAGGGCCTCGATGTCATCGAGGCGCCGGTTGAGCACATCCCGGAAGCGGTTTTCGTCGATCTGCCCGAAGCCATGGCTCTGGAGGGCCAGCTTGGCCGCGGTGAGGGGGGTGCGCAGTTCGTGGGCCACCATCCGCAGCAGCCTTTCCTGCACCGCCAGCCGCTCGATCAGGGTTTCGTTCTCCTGACGCAACACCAGCAACTGGTCCTCGAGCTGGACCTCCCGGGCCGTGCGGCTGCCATCGATCTCGGCCGGCCTGAGGCTGAGGCCGAGGCTGCTGACCACCTCCATCTGGCGCCAGCGGGGCAACCAGCTCCGCACCTGCATCGCCAGGGTGGTGCCCGCAAACACCTGGCGCGGCTCTGGGGAGAGCTTCACGAGGGCCGGGGTCGCCACCAAACGGTGGAGTTCCAGCAATTCCGGGTGATGGGCGGGGTCGGCGATCTCCAGGGATATCGGGGTAGCGCACTCCTCGCTATGGAGGAAGGCCACAAGATTGCGCAGATCAGGCGTAGCCAGGTGGTAATTGGCTGCCACCAGGAGCAGTTTCAGCTTGGGCCGCCCAACCGCCGCCCCCGGTCCATTGCGGGGGCGGTCGGAATCCTGGATGGGCCCTGCGGCGGGCACCGGCAATCGGCGGCTCGACGCCACCTTATGGGTCCCTTGGGCAATCCGTGCTGATCTGGCTAGGACTGCAGCAAAGGCTCCCTAGCCATCAGGCCCCCAAGAAGGCACCCCTTCCGATGACCATGTCGCCTGAGCCGAATCTGGGTAGTCCTCACCTTCCCTCGCCGCGCCCCTCCCGCTCTGATGGAGCGGCTCCCAGCCGGATCCAGCTCGATACCAGCCTGCGCCGCTGGTTTTCCCGCAACCTGGGGCTGTGGCGATCACGCCGCACCTACTTCTTCCCCGATGACGAGGTGATGCGGGTCGACATGCTGGTGCGGGTCGAGACCTTCAGCCAACCGGTGGAGGGGGATGCGGCCTACCGCTTCACCTGGTGGCCGGAGAAGGAAACCGACTTCTTCGAACGCAAGCCCACCTACTCGCGAGAGGGATCGATGGAGGCCTACCTCTGCGGCCACCAGTTGCGGCGGAGCGGCAGCTATCTGGATGGCGCCCCGAGCAGCAGTCAGATCCGCCAGGTGGATGAACATGAATTGATGCTTGAATCCCACTACCAGGAGTGGTCCATTGTGGAGCACATCCGCCTCGTCGATCAGGATCGTTATCGGGCTCGGTCGATCTTTTCCTGGCGTCATGGCGCCCTGGAGATCTCGGAGACACACCACGAGATCCGACTGGAGGGGGCGGGTGAGCCGCTGGAAGGAGTGGCCTGAATCGCAACCGACCCCCTCGGCAGGACACCTCTGATGCAGCAGCATGGAGGGGTCCGAACCAGTCTCCCTTGTCCTTCCCCGTTCGCGGTGCCCGGCGCCTTCTGGTGGCACCTCTTGTGGCCCTTCCCCTGCTGCTCGCCGGTGGCGCCGCCCAGGCTGCCCCAGCCACGCCAGCGGAGATGAACCTCTACACCCGCATCGCGGCGGTGAATGTCTGCATTTCCCGTACCGCCGGGGTTGACTTTGACAAGTCCGTGGCCATCGCTGGCGAGACCATCGCCCAGCTCATCCAGGGCCAGCATCAGGGCCAGATCCAGCAGGTGCCTGGCAAGACCCTCACGATCGAGGAGTTGCGCAAGGGTTCGATCAATTCCGCCGTGCTCGGCGCCGCCGAGATCTGTCCCAAATCGGTGCCGCCCGAGGTCATGAAGAAGGTTGAGGCGGCCCTGAAGCAGGCGGGTGCCAAGACACCGGCCCCTTCCAAGAAGTAGGTCTGTTGCTGATGGCCGCCGTTCATCTCAGCGATTATCGGCCGGCCCCTTTTCTGCTGGAGCGCACCGACCTCACGGTGCAGCTCCATGCCAACCACACCCTCGTGGAAGCCCGGCTGGCCTTTCTGCCCAATCCCCAGGCTGAGGCCTCGGGTGGCCAGCCCTTGGAGTTGATGGGGGTGGACCTTGAGCTGGAGGATCTCCGGCTCAATGGTTCTCCCCTGGCGGCTGAATTATTCGAGCTCCAGAGCGACCGACTCCTGCTGACGGCTCCGCCCCAGCGCCCCTTCGTGCTCGAGAGCCGGGTGCGGATCACTCCCCACACGAACACCACCCTTGAGGGGCTGTACGTGAGCGGAGGCCTGTTCACCACCCAGTGCGAACCCGAAGGCTTCCGCCGCATCACCTTTCACCCGGATCGCCCTGATCTGCTCAGCCGCTTCCGGGTGCGGATTGAGGCCGACCGCATCACCTGTCCGGTGCTGCTATCCAACGGCAACTGCATCGCCAGCGGCGATCTCCCTGCGGCACCGGATGGTGAAGGGTCAGGCGCAAGCGGGCGCCACTTCGCCGTCTGGGACGACCCCTTCCCTAAGCCCTCCTACCTCTTCGCCCTAGTGGCCGGCGAGCTGGAGGAGGTGCGCGGCAGCTTCACCACCGCCAGCGGTCGCCCGGTGGCGCTGCGGCTGCACGTTGATCCGGGTGACGCCCCTTACACCGCCCATGCCCTGGCCTCGTTGCAGCGCAGCATGGCCTGGGATGAAGAGGTGTACGGATTGGAATACGACCTGGATGAATACAACATCGTTGCCGTGCGCCATTTCAATATGGGCGCTATGGAGAATAAGAGTCTGAATATCTTCAACTCCAAGCTGGTGCTCGCCGATTCCGAAACGGCAACCGATGCGGAACTGGAGCGGGTGGAAAGCGTGATTGCCCATGAATACTTCCATAACTGGACCGGCAACCGCATCACCTGCCGCGATTGGTTTCAGCTCTCTCTCAAGGAGGGGCTCACCGTTTTCCGCGACCAGTGCTTCAGTGCCGATCAGCACGGCGAATCGCTCAATCGGATCGAAAACGTGGCGATGCTGCGCAACACGCAGTTCCGTGAAGATGCCGGTCCCACCTCTCACCCGGTTCAGCCGGACCGCTACGAGGCGATCGATAATTTTTATACCACCACCATCTATGAAAAGGGGTCCGAGCTGATTCGGATGCTCCACACCTTGCTTGGCGAGGAGACCTTCCACCGCGGCATGGCCCTGTATGTGGCCCGCCATGACGGCAGCGCCGCCACCTGCGAAGACTTCGTGCGTGCCATGGAGGATGCGGCGGCCGGCGGGGCCAGCGCCAAGGGTTCGCAGCGGCCGCCTTTCAGCTTCGGGCAGTTTCGCCGCTGGTACCACCAGGCCGGCACGCCGGTGGTGCGGATTTTGCGGCACTGGGATGGAGGCAGCGGCCGTTTGGAGCTGACGTTCCACCAGCACACCCCGGCCACACCGGGCCAGCCCCACAAGGAGCCGCTGGTGATTCCCCTGGCCATCGGCCTGCTCGACCGGGCCGGGGAGCCCCTGCTGCCGCGCCTGGAGGGGGAGGATCCGGTTGCTGCCGCTGCCGCGACTCTGGAGCCCAACCGCTGGGGCCGGGCCACCCGGCTTCTGGTGCTGGAGGAGGGCCAGAACCGGGTTGTGTTGGAGGGGCTGCCGCCCCAGGCCCATCCCCCAGCCCTCTCGCTGCTGCGCCATTTTTCAGCCCCGGTCCGCCTGGAGATCGGCCGTCCGATTGGCGAGTTGGTGCATCTCTTCGCCACCGACAGCGATGCCTTCGCCCGCTGGGATGCTGGCCAACAGCTGCTGCGCGATGCGGCGCTGGCCCGTGCCGGCGGTCAGGCCGACCATGGCTTGGAGGAGGAGCTGATCGAAGCCTTCCGGCGCATCTTGGCCGACCCTTCCCTCTCGGAAGTGAGTCGTGCCGCCCTGCTGGCCCTGCCGGGGTTGGCGGAACTGGAGGAGGCGATGGCCGAGCCCGATCCCCCGGCCCTGTTTGCCGCCCTGCTGGCCCTGCAGCGGCGTTTCGGAGAGGCCCTGGTCGAACCCCTGCACCAGGCCCTCGAACGGATCACCCCCCAGTGGCCCCTGGCCTGGCCGGAGGGCAACGGCGACCGGAGCCTCACGGGCCTGATCTGGAGCTGGCGGGTGGCTGCGGCCGATGCCGGCGCGATCGCCGCCGCCCGCGCCGCCGTGGAGGGAAGCTCCATGACCCTGGCGCGGGCCGGCCTGCGGGCGCTCCAGTGCCATGCCCTGCCGGAGCGGGAGGCGGCCCTCGCCGCCTTCCATGACCGCTGGCAGAGCAAGCCCGTGATCCTCGATGCCTGGTTTGCCCTCGAGGCCTCCGCCCCCTTCGCGGATGGCTTGGAGCGGGTGGAGCGCCTGCTGGCCCATCCCCGCTTCGATCCGATGGCGCCCAACTCGGTGCGGGCCGTGTTCGGCGGACTGGCGGGCAATCCGCCGGTGTTCCATGCCATCGATGGCCGTGGCTATCGCTTTCTGGCCGACCGCATCGCCGAGCTCGACAGCCGCAATCCAATCACCGCCTCGCGGCTGGCCAAGGTGTTCAGCCGCTGGCGCAGTTATGGCACACTTCGCTCCGCCCGCATGGGCGAAGCCCTTGAGCGGTTGGCCGCTGCTCCCCTTTCTGCCAACACCCGGGAGGTGGTGGAGCAGAGCCTCACCGGCGGCTGAGACCCTTCACCTCAGCCTGAGGGGGCTGCCGCCCGTTCCGCAACAGGGTCGAGGGGGGAAAACGGTATTGGCGCCGGAAATCGGCGCTGAATCGTGATGGTGAGGGATAGCCGCAGGCGCTGGCGATACTGGCCACCGTGTCATGCGGGGCGGGATCCTTCAGGCGTTGCATTGCCCGGTTCAGCCGTTCCTGGCGCACCCATTGCATGGGGGTGCAGCCGAGGCGATCCTGAAACACCACCTGCAGGCTCCGCCGGGAGGTGTGCGCCCAGCCCTCCAGCCGCGCCAGATCCAGGGGTTCGGCCAGATGGGAGCGGATGCGGCTAAGCAGCTCCTCGAAGCTGGTGTCCCCCTGGGGCATCGCCCCTGTGGCCTCTGCCAGATTCACGGCTTCCGGCCCCGATGCGCTCGCCAGAAGCAGCGCTGCTACCAGCCCTTCAAGGCTGGCATCCAGGCCCAGCCGCGTGGCCAGCCTGGGGTCAATGCCCTCCAAAACCTCGAACAACGCCAACAGCCGGTTCAGACCCTCAGCCAGCTCGTCCCAGCCGCCGCGTCCCAGGCCGATCAGCAAGGGCCGCCGCAGTTTGCGCCGCAGTTGTTCGGAGTCCAAGCCCGGGGCCCTCAGCTTCCGGAGCTTGTCCTCCAGGCGGCTTGCCTCCATCCCGATCGCCACGAGAGAACAAACGCCGCCGCGCAGCTGGTAAGCGCTGCCGCCGTGTAGCACCAGCAACCAGCCTGGATCCAGCCGTTGCCAGTGGCCGTTGTGCTCCCATTCGAGTCGTCCACCCCGCGGAAGAATGAGCGTGGGCGGGGGCTGTGCCGCCACGATCTGAAGCGGCGTGCCCACCCAGGCAGCGATCCAGTGGGGGCCCAGCCGGTTCAGGCTCAGCTGGTGCGCCCCCGCCTCCC
>JBBASH010000097.1:0-9330 GCA_040399305.1 Cyanobium sp. | reverse complement strand
CGGCCCTCAGCCTCAACCTGCCGGCCCTGCTGGTGAGTCGAGCGGTGCAGGCGGTGAGCGCGGCCTGGCTGACCCGCCTGGCGGGCCGCAGCTTCATCGTGTATTTCCAGCAGGGCCAGGACTGGGGCGATGGCGGCCTACCGGAGGTGCTTCAGCGCGAATACGACCTCAACCGGCGCGAGGGAGTGCTGAAGCGATTCCTGGAGGCCGCCTACCGCCAGGTGGTAGAGCCCCTCAAACAGCAGGCCCTGCGTCTGCCCCCCCGACCCGAGAACCCTTCCAAGCCTTTCAGGCCCGGGGCGGCCCAGACACCGGAGCCCCCGATCCGGGAGGCGAAGGCTGAAGGGGGGCCGAAACCGCTTCGGCGAAGGCCTCCGGAGGCGGGGGAAGCAGGGGACCAGAGCGATCGAGCACGCTGACCACGAGAAGGTAGAGAACGCCGATCAGGATGGATAGCGCCCCGGTGATGATCGCCACCCAGCGGGGACGGCGATCCCTGCCCGGGTTGCGGACCGTAGGGGCGAGCGGTTCGCTGACGGCTGGATCGTCCATGCAGGGGCGGGAAGGCGGGCCTATGGCCCCGGCATGTTGGCAGACGCGGTGGGGCTGCCGGGATCAGCCGGGGGTAGCGGCGGCGTCGCCGCAGCTGCCCAGCAGGATCGCGCTGAGGGCCTCCAGGTGCTCGCTGGCCGTGTGGGGATTGCCCAGCACCGCCTTGAGATGGTGGTGGCCTTGGTAATCGGGTCGCGAGAGCATCAGTCCCTCCCGCAACAGCAACTGGCGGGTCCGCTGGCTCCAGAGGTCACAGCCGTCACGGTCGAGGCCCTCGGGCCGGAAGGCCAGCAGGTGGAAACTGCCGCCGAGAACCTGCAGCCGTCCGTCGCCAGCGAGAAGTTGCTGGAGCTGGCGACGACGGCCAATGGCCCCATCGAGCACGGCGGCGATGCCCTCCAGGCCCAGCTGGCGCAGACCCAACCAGAGCTTGAGCACTTCCGCCGGTCGCGTGCCCTGCAATCCGGCCTCGCCGCCGTGGCAGCCACCCCGGCTTGGCTCCATATAGGGAAGACCGGTGGAGAAGGTGGCGCCGAGGGCGGCGGGGGAGGCCAGCAGCAGAAGCGAGGAGGTCTTGGTGATGCCCAGCAGCTTCTGGGGATTCACGGTGACCGAATCCGCTAGCTCGAGTCCGGCAACACGGTGGCGATGGGAATCGGCAAGGGCAAAGACCGCTCCAATCGCCCCATCCACGTGGAGCCACACGCCATGGTGATGGCAGAGGGCGGCGATGGCGGGCAGGGGATCCACCGCTCCCCGCACGGTGGTGCCGGCGGTGGCCACCACGGCGATCACGGGAACGCCGCGGCTGTCCAGGTCGGCCAGATCCTCACCGAGGAGGGCGGCATCCAGGCGGCCCGCGGCGTCCACGGCAATCGAGCGCAAGGCAGCGGGGGGCAGGCCCATCACCCGCATCGCCTTGGCCAGGGAGACATGGGCGTCGGCACTGCAGAGCACCACAGCCTCGCCCACGCCATCGAGGCCCCGCTGGTGGCGAGCCACCACCAGCGCCATCAGGTTGCTGAGGGTTCCGCCACTAGCAGGCACCCCTCCGGAACCGGCAGGCAGGCCGATCGCTTCGGCCAGCCAGCTGCAGAGGGCCTTCTCGAGCCGACTGAGGCTGGGGGAGAGTTCCTCGGCCAGCAAATTGTTGTTGAGGCCCGCCGCGATCAGCTCACCCACCACCGAGGCAATCAGGGGGGGCGGGTCGAGATGGGCCAGAGCCCCGGGGTGGTTGGGGTTGTAGGCCCCCACCATCAGTTGCTGCATCTCGGCCAGCAGTGCGTTGTTGCCAATGCCGCGCAACCCGGGAGCCACGGGCGGCTGCATGGCGAGGCCGGGAAGGGGTGGCTGGTGAATGGCGGAGGCGAACCAGCTGCCCAACAGAGCCGAGGCAGCCTGAAGCAACCCCTGCAGGGCGGGATCGAACGCCTGCGGATCGGGGAAGGGAAGGCCGGTCGTGGTGGAGCCCTGCTGGGGTGGCGGGGCTTGGGGCACGCTGACCAAGGGCGGCTCGTTCGGTGGGGGCATTCTGCCCTTCGCCGGGCCCGCGGCGCCGGCCGATCGAGAAGCCGATGGCGGGCCGGCCCCCCCCAGGGGACGGGGCAGGTGCCGAGGCTGGAGCTACAACCGGACCGGAAGGATGTGAGCGGAGGCCCCGTGCGGGCAAATCCCTGGGACATGTGGATGGAGAGGCTGCTGCGGCGGGCCGATCAGGTGGGTCGTGAGGGGGAGGTGCCCGTGGCTGCGGTGGTGCTGGATGGAGAGGGCAAGGTCGTGGGTTGGGGGAGCAACCGACGCCATCGCCATCAGGATCCCCTCGGCCATGCGGAACTGGTGGCCCTGGCCCGGGCGGCCCGGCTGCGGGGCAGCTGGAGGTTTCATGACTGCACCCTCGTAGTCACCCTGGAGCCCTGTCCGATGTGCGCCGGAGCTCTGGTGCAGGCCCGCATGGGACGGGTGGTGTTCGGGGCCAGCGACCCCAAACGGGGGGCCCTAGGGGGAACCATCGACCTCTCCCGTCACGCCAGTGCGCACCACAAGATGGACGTGGTTGCAGGAGTTCTGGAATCCCAGGCCCGCAGCCAGCTGGAGGGGTGGTTCCGCCAGCGGCGCCAACGGGCTGACGACGAGCAAAGACCCGATTGAACGCAGAGTCACACCGAGCTGCCGCATGGGCAGAGGGCCAATCGGGAGAGGCCGATCGGAACTGCCGTGGCGCTCAGCCCACGGCAGCGGCAATGGGAGCGCTGGGCTGGAAGGCCGGCAATTCGGTGGCGAAGAGATCGAGGAGACGGTCCACGTTTTCGGGGGTGCTGTTGTAACCCATCAGCCCGATCCGCCACACCTTGCCGGCCAGGGCTCCGAGGCCACCGCCCACTTCGATGCCGTGGCGATCAAGCAGGTGGCGGCTGAAGGCCTTGCCATCCACGCCCTCCGGAATACGCACCGTGGTGAGGGTGGGCAGCCGCAGCTCCTCAGGCACGTGCAGGGCTAGTCCAAGGGAATCCAGACCGGCCCACAGCCGCTCGGCGTTGCGGCGATGGCGGGCCCAGGCATTCTCGATGCCCTCCTCGGCCAGGAGGCGCAAGGCTTCCCGCATGCCGAAATTCATGTTCACGGGTGCCGTGTGGTGGTACACCCGGTCGGTGCCCCAGTACTGATTCAGTAGAGAGACATCGAGGTACCAGTTGGGCACTTTGCCGGTGCGGGCAAGCAGCTTGGCCTCGGCGCGGGGGCCCATCGTGAAGGGACCCAAGCCCGGGGGACAGCTGAGGCCCTTCTGGCTACAGCTGTAGGCCAGGTCCACCTTCCAGTCATCGAGGAAGAGGGGCACGCCTCCAAGGGAGGTGACTGTGTCGAGGAGCAGCAGGCAGTCGTGCTGGCGGCAGAGGTCACCGATGCCCTCCATCGGCTGGCACACCCCGGTGGAGGTTTCGGCATGCACCATCGCGAGGATGGCGGGCTTGTGGGTGGCGAGGGCTTCGGCGATCTCGGCCTGGCTGAAGGCCTCGCCCCAGGGGCGCTCAATCGTGACCACCTCGGCGCCGTAGCGGCCGGCCATATCAACCAAGCGGAGGCCGAAGTAACCCTTCACCGCCACCAGCACCTTGTCGCCGCGCTCCACGGTGTTGGCCAGGGTGGCCTCCATGGCGGCACTGCCGGTGCCGCTCATGGGAATCGTGAGGCGATTATCGGTCTGCCAGGCGTAACGAAGCAGTTCCTGAACCTCCCCCATCAACTCAATGTAGAGGGGATCAAGGTGCCCGATCGGCATGCGGGCCAGGGCTTGGAGCACGGTGGGGTGGGCATTGGAAGGGCCCGGTCCGAGCAGGAGGCGATCCGGCGTGGCGATGGGGTCCAGCCCGAGCCTGTGCGCGGTAGACACGGAAGTCGGGATGGGGAGAGAAGCCAAGACCGGTACGGAACGAAACGACGATCGATGGAGATTAGGCAACCACATGACCCGACAGCGAGTAACTCCCAGGGGTTGCTCGCTGAATACCCGAAGCCTGTGCGGCTGACGAAAACGGGGGGGTGTATTTCGGCCTCTGGTTCAGCAACCGGGAGGCCGTGAGGTGGCGATCGGGGGGCCGTGGGCCGGACGACCGCCGGAAGGTCACCGGGCCCGGACGTTGGTGGCGGCCAGACCGCGGCAAAGGTGGTCGAAAGGGGGCCGGACCACGGCATTGACGGAAGCCGCGTCGGCGAGACCGGTGGCGAGCAACTTCTCCACCACTTGCTCAGCAAGGAGGGCGATGCCCCGCACGGTGGGTCCGGTGGGAACCCCAAGGCTCTTGTAGGTGTCGTCGAGCCCGTTGAGAACGCGCTCATCGAGGATCTTCACATCGTCAGCGATCAGCGCATAGCTGGCGTAGCGAAGGAAGTAATCGAGATCGCGCAGACAGGCCGCCAGCCGGCGCGTGGTGTAGGCGTTGCCTCCGGGCAGGATCAGCTCGGGGTCTTCAAGCCAGAGCCGCTGGGAGGCCTCGCGAACGATGGTGGCAGCTTCACCATTAATCAGTTCAACGGCGGCGAGCCGCAGGGCCGACTGGGAGTAGTAGCTGTCAATGCGATCGATCGCGGAGCGGTCGAAGTAGCGGCCCAGCTGGTCGTAGCGACCGATCAGCCCGGTGATGGCATCGCGCATGAGTGGAAATGGATCGACGCACCTGCAGCGGAAGTTAGCACTTGCAAACGCCAAGATTCCTGTCCCCTGGCTGGATCCGGGCGTTTTGACAGAAACGGTTACGCGGCCGGCCTGGCACCCTCTGAGCCGAGCGATGGGCGTTCGAATCTGGAACGGGGCAGAGCGGCGCAGCGGCGGTCGCTCTGGGTACCGGCCCA
Organism: Cyanobium sp.; assembly: GCA_040399305.1. Lineage (GTDB taxonomy): Bacteria > Cyanobacteriota > Cyanobacteriia > PCC-6307 > Cyanobiaceae > Cyanobium. The sequence continues at coordinate 4,431 of JBBASH010000097.1, read as the reverse complement.
GCCCAGCAAGGGCAGCTTCGGTCACAACGGCTACAAATTGGGTTCGGTATCACTCCGTACCGTCTGCCCTTGCCGCGCCTATGGCGCTCCTTCACCAGCCCCACCCCTTCATGGCCAAGACAGCGAACGACGTTCTCCGTCAGATCAAGGACGAGGGGATCGAACTGATCGATCTGAAATTCGTCGACCTGCACGGCAAATGGCAGCACCTCACGGTCTGCAACGACCTGATCGATGAAAGCGCCTTCACCGACGGCGTGGCGTTCGACGGCTCCTCGATCCGCGGTTGGAAAGCCATCAACGAGTCGGACATGGCGATGGTGCCGGATCCGAATACCGCCTGGATCGATCCCTTTTACAGCCACAAGACCCTCAGCCTGATCTGCTCAATCCAGGAGCCCCGCAGCGGCCAGCCCTACAGCCGCTGTCCTCGCGCCTTGGCCCAAAAGGCCCTCGACTACTTGGGCAGCACCGGCATCGCGACCAAGGCCTATTTTGGTCCAGAACCGGAATTCTTCGTGTTCGATGATGTGCGCTACAAGAGCAGCAACGGTGGCAGCTTTTACCAGGTGGATTCGGCCGAGGCCGCCTGGAACATCGATCGCGTTGAGGAGGGTGGCAATCTCGCTTACAAGATCCTGCTGAAGGAAGGCTATTTCCCCGTTGCCCCCAACGACACCCTGCAGGACATCCGCAGCGAGATGCTCCTCACCATGGCGGCCCTCGGGGTGCCGATCGAAAAGCAACACCATGAGGTGGCCACCGCCCAGCATGAACTCGGCATCAAGTTCGCCGAACTGATCAGCGCGGCCGACAACGTGATGATCTACAAGTACGTGGTGCGCAACATCGCCAAGAAGTACGGCAAAACGGCCACCTTCATGCCCAAGCCGATCTTCGCCGACAACGGCAGCGGCATGCACGTGCACCAGAGCCTCTGGAACGACGACCAGCCCCTCTTCTTCGGCGAAGGCACCTACGCCAACCTCTCCCAGACCGCCCGCTGGTACATCGGTGGCCTGCTGAAGCACGCCCCCAGCTTCCTCGCCTTCACCAACCCCACCACCAACAGCTACAAGCGGCTGGTGCCCGGTTTCGAAGCGCCGGTGAACCTGGTGTACTCCCAGGGCAACCGTTCGGCCGCCGTGCGGATCCCACTCACCGGTCCGAGCCCCAAGGCGAAGCGTCTGGAGTTCCGCTCCGGCGATGCCCTCGCCAATCCCTATCTGGGCTTCGCCGCCATGCTGATGGCTGGGATCGACGGCATCAAGAACCAGATCGATCCGGGCGACGGCACTGACGTCGACTTGTTCGAACTCTCGGCCGAGGAGCTCGCCAAGATCTCCACCGTTCCCTCCTCCCTTAATGGAGCCCTCGAAGCCCTCAAGGCTGACAAGGACTACCTGCTGGCCGGCGGCGTGTTCAGCGATGATTTCATCGACAACTGGATCGCCCTGAAATACGAGGAGGTGCAGCAGCTGCGCCAGCGGCCCCACCCCCACGAGTTCACCATGTACTACGACGCCTAATTCGTTTGCAGCTCCTTCGGGGAGCCCGGATCAACCTCTACCCCCGCCGCAGCGGGGGTTTTTTCATGCTGGCGGCGGGGTGTGGACCGGCTTCCGCCCCCGCGATCAACCCCGGCGCAGCTGGGCGATGGCGTTCGCATGGCGGCGCTTGTCGCGGGCGTGCCCTTCCGCCCAAGCGGTGATTGGACCGCTGATATCCGCGGCCTCGCTGGGGTCGGGCTGGGCCTGGAGACCCTGCAGCAGGACAAGCCGACGCCGCGCCTCCTGTTGACGGCTGCGGGCCCAAGCCACGAAAAGACTGTCGCGATCGCAAGGGGTCGCTGGCCTGCCGGCGAGATCGGAAGCTGCCATGAGAAATGGTGAGCACTGAGATCAGTCTGTATCAACCACTACTGTTTCGGGGGTTCCCCCAGTAACTTTGCGCCGTCGCGGGGCGCACCTGCTGCAGCCTGCCCTCCTGTACGCGCGCGCAAAAGGGAAACCCAACCCGCTCAACGACTCAGGTGCTGGTGGCCTCCCACAAAGGACCAAAGAGGTTGACCTCTTATCACCGCGACGGATTCCCCTGCAGCAAGGCGCCCATAGCCAGCGTTGCGAGAGGGACTAGCGCGACACGAAGACCAACGACTAGCCATGGCATCGCACCGATTGAGGCGGTGCTGATCGGCAGGATATGGGGGCTGATCAGCTAGGCGTCAGCCAGCCAGCAGCCTCGCGAGCAGGAGCCCGGCTCCGCCCCAGCGGCAGATCCGCCAGAAGCGTTCACTCCCGGCCTGGGGAGAGACCAGAGCTTCGGGCAAGGGATCCAGCAATCGCTGGGCCATAGAGAGGTGCTGGCGGCGGCGGCGCTCGCGGGAGCCCCCGCTGCTTCGAGCCGCGGCCAAGCTGTGGAGAGCACCGAGATGGTGAAGCAGCCTCGGGCCCTGGGGCCAGAGGGGGGTCCGCCGGAAATCGGACCGGCGTGGCGCAGAACTTCGGGACGCAGGGCTCATGGCGCCAGGATGGACCAGGCCCAGGCAAACCGTCCAGTGCATCAGCCCTCCCAACCCTTTCAGCCCGCAGCCCCCAGCTCCGGCTCCCCTCCTGCCGCCGTAGCCAGCGGCAGGGTCGACTCCTGGCCCGATGACAGCCGAGAGCTTGCAGAACAGCTGCAACGTCGGCTGGTGATCAGCGACCGGGACTGGCACGCCCTCAAGGCGCAGCGATCGCGCCGGGCCGCCGAACAACTGGCGGGCGCCCTGGTGCAGCTGCTGGGGGCGGATGATCCGGCGGCGACGCGGGGCGGGGAGGCTCGTGAGCGGGCGATCGCTCTCACCACCAGCGCCCTCGCCTGGCTCAAAGGGGAACTCAGGGATCCAGGCTGCCCGGACCACGGCCGCTGAGCCGGCTGCGCTGAATCGCCACCTGCAGGCGATTGCCACGCTGACTCCAGCGCACGTCATCAAAGCAATGGTGGATCAGAAAGATCCCGCGGCCACAGGGGGCATCCAGGCAGTCCGGCAGGCCCCCGGAGCGCCGTTGTGTCGGAACACCATCCCCCTGGTCCTGCACCTGCCACACCAGCCAGCGCGGCGTGAGGATGCGCCGCACCCTCAGGCACTTGGCAGGGTCGCAACCATTGCCGTGGCGCACCGCATTGACGAGCACCTCATGGAGGCCGAGCTGTAGCTGGGCGAGGCCATCGACGCCCGCGAAGGGCTCCATCAGCAGCTCCACGAAGGGCGCCAGATGGAGAGTGGAGGGTGTGATGTAATCCGTCCAGCGCATGGTGCCAGAGGACCATCCGAACCCCAGCGGCAGCCGGAAAAGAGAACCTACAGCGAACCTGGAAGCCTCAGGCATGCGGCACCAAGCGACTGGAACATGCGGCGGAGCGGCAGGGGCGATGGACTGATCGGTCCCGCGCCGGGAAGGGGTCCGTAGCCCTGGAGGGAGCAGGCAATTCCGGCGCCGAAGATATCTGCCCTCCTGAAACTAGCCTGTGCTCGCTGGGTTGGCGACCTGGATCCTGCAGGCCAGGGCAGGGTGTTGGAGCAGGGCATCCATGAGCCGCACACCCCGGAGTTGGTTGACCAGGGGAAGATGGCCCTCAGGTGCTTCCATCGACCAGGTGAAGGATCGGGGATAGCGGGTCCAGATGCCCTCGGTCTTCCAGCCGAGCTTGGGCCAGAGGCGCTCCCACTGACCCTCGCAGGAAAGCAGCAGGCGACCCTGCACAGAAAAGCCGAAGCGCCCGCGGGAATACATCAGCCAGAGCCGGTCGAGGGTCTCGAGATCGGCGGCGGGCATGGTCGCCACCTCGCTGTAATAGACGTAGCCGCGCCTCACGGCCTCGAGCCCGGCCAGCTGACGCAGCGCCTCACTGGTGAGACGGTCGGCGGATTCGTACTCCTGGAGCAGCAAGTGCCGTTGCAGGGGTCCGTAGTCCAGGCCGGCGGCGCTGGGGGTGGCGAGCCAGCCGGAGGGATAGCGCTCCAGCAGCTTGTCTCGCCGCGTGTGATCGTCAGCAGCCAAGAGCTGGAGCAGCCAGCCACAGGCCCAGTCCTCACCGGTGGCATCGAACTCGTCAAGACGGTCCTCGATCAGGGGAAGCAACTCCGCCAGCCGGAGCTGAACATTCGCCACGAGGCTGCGTCGCTGTCGGGGCGAACCGGTGAGGAAGCGCTCCAACAGCTGATCGGCGGCGAGGCTTCTGGAAACCGATGAACCGGAAAGCATCGGGATGGTCGGCCGTGGGGCGATCTGCTGGGGGCCACTATGTCATCGGCGCCCGCTGGCCGGCAGGCGGAGTGGTGGAGCCGGCCGGAAGGCGGCGATGGCGCTGCCTAGGATCCAGCTTTGATCTTGTGCCATGGCCGCCGCCATTCAGTTCTTTCGCGGAGTGGATGAACCGGTGGTGCCC
>JBBASH010000096.1:2469-9332 GCA_040399305.1 Cyanobium sp. | reverse complement strand
CGGCTGGCTATACCGTCAAAAATACCGTCATCCGCAGCGGCTGTAACGGGCTTTCAGCGGATCTGCCCGGACGACCCAAAAGCGCAGATCGGCTGCACTGCAAGGATTTTGGGATTTCCGCGGATCCCTTCGGATCCTGTAAAAACGGAGAGGGTGGGATTCGAACCCACGGAAGGTTTCCCTTCAAACGATTTCGAGTCGTTCGCTTTCGACCACTCAGCCACCTCTCCAGGCGATCCTCCCAACCCGCCATGCGAGTAAGGGCCGGACCACTCCGGCATCGTACGCAGCCATCATCCCCCGGCCCTGGCCAGGGAACCACTGGCTCCGGTGGCGCGCCAGCCGGCGGGTAGCGGGGGAGCGGCAGCGGGGGGCTCTCCGCTGATCCAGAGGGACGCGATCCCCAGGGACTGCAGCAGGCGGCGCTCGGAAACACGGGGGACGAAACCGAGCCAGACCCCGGACCGTTGGGCCCAGCCCCCCTCAGCTCCTGTGGGCCGGCTCAAGGGATCCGGATGGACCTTCCTTGCTCCGATCACCCGGCTGGATCCTGGGGGGAATCCTTCCCCCGCCAGGGACTCCAGCGAGCGCAGGGCCTGGCGATCCGGCAGCAACAGCCAGCGCTGGCGCCCCACCACCAGCGCCAAGGCCTGGCTGTCCATGGCCAGGGCCCGGGCCTCCAGACCGGCACTGGCGAGCCGCTGGCCGGCAGCCAGCGGCGCCGTGGCATCGCCACCCAGCAGGCTCAGCCCCGCCTGCTCACTCCAACAGACCGGTTCCGCCGGAGCCACCGGATCAAGCAGCAGCAGCCAATCGAAGCGTCCCACCCCCAGCCCTTGGGCCAGGCGGCGAGCCTGCTGACAGAGAAAGGGATCGGCGCGAGTGGCCACCAGGGCCGCCCGACCCTGGTGGCGGGCCACCAGCAGATCACCGCCTCCTTGATGAACCAGCAGCAGGGCATCGGCCCGCAGAGCCGCCGTGTGCAGCACACCCACCAGCAGCAGCAGCGCCAGGGCCGGCCAGCGCCAGCGGCGAGCCAGGGGCGGCACCAGCAGCACCAGCAGGGCCAGGGTGAACAGGAGCACCAGCAGCGGCTGGGGCCGGCCGGTCTGCCACTGGGCCATCGGCAGGGCGGCGAAGCCGTGGGCCACCAGCAGCAGCAGCCGCGAGGGCCAGGCCAGCAGCCAGGCCAACGGCGCCAGCAGGGGCGGCAGCAGCAAGGCCACCAGAGCCATCGCCATCGCCCCCAGGGTGAGGGGGGTCAGGAAGGGTTCGGCCACCAGGTTGGCGGGCACCGCATAGAGGGGCACCACGCCGAAGTGCAGCAGCTGCAGGGGCAGGGTCCAGAGCGAAGCGGCCAGGGGAACCGCCACCGACGCCGCCAACAGCCGCCGCCAGCGGCCCGGATCCGGCCCGGCCAGCCACCCCTCCAGCGGAGCCGCACTCACCAGCAAGCCAGCGGTGGCCGCCACCGAGAGCTGAAAGCCCAGGTCGGCCCACCAGAGGGGCTGGAGCAGCAGCATCAGCACCACCGTGAGGCCCAGCAGCCCGATCGGCCGGCCCCGCCTGCCGCTCTCAAGAATCAGCAGGGCCAGCGAGCCGCTCACCACGGCCCGCACCACCGAGGCCTGGGCCCCCGCCAGAAGGAGGAACAGCACAATCGCCGCCGCCGCCAGCGGCAGCCGCACGCTCCGCCCGAAGGGCCGGGCCAGGGCCAACACGGCCCCCAGCAACACGGTGAGATGGAACCCCGAGGCGGCCAGAGCATGGGACAAACCCGCCGCCCGGAAATCGGCGCTGAGCGCCTCCGGCAGGGGCACCACGGCACTGCCGAGCACCAAAGCGGCCAGCAGCCCGCCCACCTCGGGGCCCGCCACCGCCAGGAAGCGATCGGCGATGCGACGGCGAAGATCGGCCACGGGGGTGGCCGGGCATTCCAGCACCCTCATGTGTTCCACCCGCAGCTCGGTGTGGATGCCACGCTGGGCCAGTCGCTCAGCGGCACCGGCCAGCAACGGATGGGGCGCGATCCGGGGTCGCCGGAGCAGGCCACCCACCTCCAGGCGCCAGCCCTCCTGGAGGGCGGGGCAGGTGGGGAAACGAAGGGCGGTGGCGCCCTCCAGCTCGCCCTCCAGCTGCAACACGCCCCGGCAGGATTCGGGGGACGGACGCAGGTCGGCCTGAAGGCGACCGCGAAGCCGCACGCTCTGGCGGGCATCGGGGCTGTCCAGAAGGCGCAGTGGGTCGCGGGGACCAGGGGTGGCTGCGCGGAAGCCAAGCAGGAGCAGGAGGCCGGCCAAAGCCAGCAGCACCGGCAGGGGGGCCCAGCCCGGGATGGACCGGAGCCGGGCCAGTGGACTGCCCTGGGAGTCCAGGGGGTCCAGGGGCTCCCGGGTTAGGGATGGCGCTTCATGGAATGGCGCTCCATGGGGCAAGGGAGCCAGCGGAGCTGGGCAACCCGGTGATGGTGTCCAGGGAAGGGAAGCCAGCGGCTAACACGCGGATGTCCGAGCGTTCCCGCGAGCCGTCGGGGGCCTGGCGTCCTCGCTGCCAGAGGAGCGTGAGGATGGAATTCAGCGAATCTGCAGGAATCGTGAGCCTGGAAGCCCAGGGTGGGTGATCGATGAAACCACAGCTGCAAACGGCCTCGGCGGGCCACTGCCGTACTGATCAGTTGTCCTGATCAGTTGTCCTGATCAGTTGTGCTGATTCGTTGAACTGATTCGTTGAACTGATCAGCCGGCAACCCCTGCAGCGGCTGCCTCGCCCACGGCCTCGGTGGCCAGCCAGGCCTCGCGCCGCTCCCCCTCCAGCAACGGGAAGCCGAGGGCGCGCCGCTCCGCCAGCCAGGCCTCGGCCACCTGCCGGGCCAGGGCACGAATGCGGCCGATCGTGGCGGTGCGCTCCGTCACCGAGATCACGCCGCGGGCCTCCAGGAGGTTGAAGGTGTGGCTGCACTTGAGCACAAAATCGAGGGCCGGCGCGGGCAGACCCGCCGCCACCAGGTCGGCGGCCTCGGCCTCATAAAGGGCGAAGAGCTGCTGCAGGCGCCCCGGATTGGAGGCCTCGAAGTTGTAGGTGCACTGACCCTTCTCAAACGGCAGCCAGATGTCGCCGTAGCGGCGCTGGCCATTCCAGCGGAGATCCCAGATGCTCTCCACATCCTGGAGATACATGGCCAGGCGCTCCAGGCCATAGGTGATCTCGATCGACACCGGCCGGCAGTCGATGCCGCCGCACTGCTGGAAGTAGGTGAACTGGGTGACCTCCATGCCATCGAGCCACACCTCCCAGCCCACCCCCCAGGCCCCGAGGGTGGGGGATTCCCAGTTGTCCTCCACGAAGCGGATGTCATGGTCGGCTTGGCGGATGCCGAGGGCCTCGAGGGAGGCGAGATAGGTCTCCTGGATGCCGACGGGTGAGGGCTTGATCAGCACCTGGTACTGGAAATAGTGCTGGGCCCGATTGGGATTGTCGCCGTAGCGGCCGTCGGTGGGGCGGCGGCAGGGTTCCGGATAGGCCACAGCCCAGGGCTCCGGTCCGATCGCCCGCAGCACGGTGTGGGGACTCATCGTGCCGGCCCCCTTCTCGGTGTCGTAGGGCTGGAGGATCAGGCAGCCCTGCTCAGCCCAGAAGCGGTTGAGGGTGGCGATGATGTCCTGAAAGTGCATGTTCCGGCAAATCCCTTGGTACGACTAGGCGAGGACGCTGGTTTTTGTTGGTACGCCGCTAGTATGGCCTTGGCCACTGCTGGGCTGGAGGCGGCCATGACGGCCCAAGCGCGACGTTCTTGGAACCCCGTTGGGAAGCTGAAGCCCCGGCGACAACCGGGTCAGGCACCAACACCGACAACCCAGTTAAGCGCCTCCCCCCTAGACGTCCGTCCATTGAGCAGGAGGGGGGCTGGCTCAAACATGCCTTCGGCACCATCCCCATGCATCAAATCAGCGTAATTCTTAGCTTCCAAAATGGCAGCAAGAAAGCCCGTGCCCTAGGATGCGATGAGATTTCCAGCCTGATACTTGGAAGCGATTGCAGTGAAGCATTTTAAAGATCGGGATATCCACGAAGCATCATTTTCCGCCCCCACTCCATTCATCTATAGACCAGAAATTGACGGCCTTAGGGCATTGGCCGTTGTCGTCGTCATCATCAACCACTTCAACCATGAGCTCCTGCCCAGTGGCTACCTTGGCGTAGACATCTTCTTTGTGATCTCCGGATATGTAATCACCGCTTCACTCTCAGGAAGAAAAAGCAAGAACCTGGCACAATTTCTCAGTGACTTCTACGCAAGACGTGTAAAGCGATTGCTGCCTGCACTGGCGGTGTTTGTGGTGATCATGGGCCTGCTGATCTGCTTGTTCAATCCTGATCCGAAACTGCCACTCGAAACAGGAATCGCCTCTCTTGTGGGGCTATCGAATTTGTATCTCTTACATCAAGCCACCGATTATTTTGCCCAATCCTCACAACTCAATCCATTCACTCACACCTGGTCATTGGGGGTTGAGGAGCAGTTTTACCTGCTCTTCCCATTCTTAATCTGGTTTTCAGGCTTTGGCAGACAGACGCGCAACGGTGCCCGAAATCTATTCCTCTTAATTGCCTTGCTCACAGCAGCTTCCTTGGCCGGATACATCACCTTCTATCAAACAAACCCATCAGCTGCCTACTTCTTGAGCGCGACCCGGTTCTGGGAGATGGCGGCGGGATGCCTCGTGTTGATCGGCTTTCAAAAACGGGCAGCCATCGAGAGAGCACTTGAACGAGTGCCGCCGCTGCTCGTAGTAGCCGCGATCGTTGCCATCATGTTTCTGCCCATGAGCGCTGCTGTACCAGCGACAATTGCGATCGTGGTGCTCTCCGCCGTGTTACTTGCCTGCCTGAAGGAGGGAACGCTAGCCCATCGGATCTTCAGCCACAAAAGAATTGTTTATATCGGCCTGATTTCCTACTCACTTTATCTATGGCACTGGGGAATTCTGTCAATCAGTCGTTGGTCCATCGGACTGTCTTGGTGGAGCACACCGCTGATCTTAATCGCGATCCTAGTCTGCTCAGATATCTCCTATAAATACATTGAAAAGCCCATCAGACAGTTAAAACCCAGCGCCCCGCGCACTTCATTTCTGGCAGGGGGGCTGACCATCGCGACGACCGGCTCCATTCTGCTTCTCCTTACAGCGCCCGCAGTGCATAGCCGCATTTCCTTAGCACAAAAAGGTGATGGAGAGTTTCAAGAGGGCATGAGCGGCCAACGAAACTATGTTGGTCCAACAACGATGAGAAAAAATGGCGATTGCATATATGGCGCCAAAGACATATCACCAAAAACACTTCAGGACTCGCTTAACCAATGCCTATGGAAAGGGCCGAGGTTTGACGCCAATGCTCCTATTGTGGCCATCCTTGGCGACAGCCACGCCCATCAACTCTTCCCAATTGCCGAGGGTATTGCCAAAGAGTTTGGCTTACCAGTTTACAACTACATGTATTGGGGCTGCATAGTGCCAAGGGACGAGAACAATCTTGACGACAAAAATTGCTCCAAAGTCAACAACGTGCCCGAGTGGTTTTCCGAGTTGATCAAGCGGCCCACCATCTACATCATTGCATCCTTTGCTGATCCAATCATTAATTTCCCCTCAGAGCAAAATCAAAAAAATAGAGTGCTGTCCTTCAAGAGCGCCTTCGCCAAACTCCTGGATCAAGGAAACCGCCTGATCGTGGTGGCGCCAAATCCTAAATTCCTCGATATTCACAACTCTATCTCGGATACCTGCGGACCTGGGCCGTGGTCGCGGCTTAATCCAAGCTGCCACAAAGACTACACTTTCGATGCATTTTCACAGAGGCAAAAGCGCGAGACCTACCTCAAATCACTTCGTGAATGGGCTGCCACTGATCCGCGAGTTGTGATCGTAGATCCTTACTGGCTTCTCTGTGATGTCAAAGACGGCCTGTGCCATTCTCGCAAAGACGGTGTCTCGAAATATTGGGATCAAAGTCACCTGAATAGCAAGGCGGTCCTCTCCACCTACCCTCTCTATCAAGAGGCGATCAAAAAAACTCTTGGCCGGATGGGCCAAGAGTTGACTCGTTCTACGGAAAGCCCGTGATGAACCTGTGTTTGTGTTGAAGCCCAACGCCTGCCGCCAACTCTCCTGCGCGTCTGTCAGGGATCAAGCGGCAGGCGGTGAGTCCCCGGCTCAGCGGGGAATGCGGATCTTCTGGCCGGGGTAGATCAGATCGGGGTTCTGGATCACCTCACGGTTGGCCTCGAAGATCTCCTGATAGCGAGCACCGTTGCCGTAGGCACGCTCGGCGACGCCCCAGAGGGTGTCACCCGACTGGATCAGCACGAACTCGGCCTCCTTGCCACCGGCGCCGGCCAGAGCACCGGCCTCCACCTTGCCCACGCCCTCCACGTTGCCGGCCAGGAGCACGGCCTTTTCATAGGCGGCCTGGTCCTTGGCGGTGCCGCTGATCACGGCGGTGTCGCCGTCGATCGCCACATCCAGGCCATTGATGCCGGGATTGTTGGCCTCGATGTGCTTCTTGAGTTTCTCGGCGGCTTTGTCCTCGCCGCGGTTGAACACCTTTTTGCCGATGTTGGCGGCGAAGTCGAAAAGTGGAACGCCCATGATTGATGGGAAACGACGCCTCAGGTTAGGCGGGCTGCCTGAAATGGCGAGCATGCGGCGATTCAGGTGACTGTGCCCCAAAAGCCCCCGCCAGCGCCCGGACCAACCACGGGCCCCGGCTGATGCAGCGGCGGAAGAACTCGCCGAGCTGGCCTCCCTGAAACCGGGCGATAGTGACGCCCATCACCCTTAAGCCACCAGCTCCAGCAGGCCCAT
>JBBASH010000096.1:0-2459 GCA_040399305.1 Cyanobium sp. | reverse complement strand
TGCCGCACCCGCTGGAAGCCGGCGCCCCGAGCCAGGGCTTCCTGCTCCGGCCCGGTGGGGAACTGCTGCAAACTCGCCTCCAGGTAGGCGTAGTGCTCCGGCAGGCCGAAGGCCCTGGCCGCAGGCACCACCAGCTGGCGCAGGTAGAAGCGCTGAAAGGCGGCCACCTGGCTGGCCGCAGCCAAGCCGGGAGACCCCTCCGGCCGGTTGAAATCGAGCACGGCAGCCCGCCCGCCCGGTCGCAGCAGCCGGCGCAGCTCCCGCAGGCCCGCCGCCGGATCAGCCAGGTTGCGCAGGCCGTAGGCCATGGCGGCCCCATCGGCCCAGCCATCGCCCAGTCCCGTGGCCAGGGCATCGGCGCTGCGGAAGCTGAGGGGCAACCAGGGCCGCTGGGCGGCACGGCGACGGGCCTCGGCGAGGGGCGCCTCGGCCACATCGAGCCCGAGCACCGCGCCAGAGGGCCGCACCCGATCGGCCAGGAGCAGGGCCAGGTCACCGGTGCCGCAGCAGAGATCGAGGAGCCGCTGGCCTGGGGAAGGCCGCAACCAGGCGATCGCCTGCCGCTTCCAGAAACGATGCAACCCGAAGCTGAGCAGGTCGTTGAGCAGGTCGTAGCGGGGGGCAATCGCCTCGAACAGATCGCGCACCGCGGCAGGATCTCCGGGCTTCATCCGCCAGGAACGGGCCGGGATTGGGGCTGCCCCTCCCAGGGGAGAACGATGGCATCGAGGCTCACGCCGCTCTCCAGCTGGGGGATCGGTGGCAGCAGGCCGCGGGCCTCCAGCCGATTCGCTCCGGTGAGGGTGAGCACCATCACGGTGGCCAGACCGACGGCGGCGGAGCAGACCATGCAGCCGGCCAGCATCAGGGAGAACTCCCGCCGGTCACTGGCGGCCTGCATCAGTTGCAGGGCCCAGGCCACGAGGGCCACCACCGCGACCACCATGACGCAGGCGAAGACCGTGAGGAGCGGAGCGGGCAGCACGACCAGGGGGGACAAAACGGGATCGTCGACCGGGGAATCCACGTTGCCTAATGTAACGAGACCGCCGGGGCGAGCGGGGCCAGCAAGGGCCGCAGGGGCAAGCCACGCTGCAGCAGATTCGTCTTGATCGCCTCCACGGTGAGCACCCCGTCATGGAGCAGGGAAGCGAGCAGGGCGGCGGAGGCCTTCCCTTCCCCGAGGGCCTGGGCGATGTGGTCGATGCAGCCGGCGCCTCCCGAAGCGATCACCGGCACTTCCACCGCCTCAGCGACCGCTCGGGTGAGCGGCAGGTCATAGCCGGCCTGGGTGCCATCGCCATCCATCGAGGTGAGCAGGATCTCGCCGGCGCCCAGCGCCACCACCCGCCGTGCCCAGGCCACCGCATCAAGGCCGGTGTTCTCACGTCCCCCCTTCACGTAAACGTCCCAGCCATCACCCCGGGAGGCCGCCTCCTCGCCACTGCGCCGACGGGCGTCGATGGCCACCACGATGCACTGGCAGCCGAAGCGCTCCGCCCCACGGCTCACCAGATCGGGGTCTCGCACCGCCGAGGAATTGAGGCTCACCTTGTCGGCTCCGGCGCGCAGCAGGGCGGTGATCCCCTCCACACTCACGATGCCGCCGCCCACGGTGAAGGGAATGGTCACCGCCTCGGCGGTGCGACGCACCAAATCCACCAGGGTGGAGCGGCCCTGGTGGCTGGCGGCGATGTCGAGGAACACGAGCTCATCAGCACCGGAGGCGGAGTAGCGGCAGGCGAGTTCCACTGGATCGCCGGCGTCGCGCAGGCCCACGAAATTGATCCCCTTGACCACCCGGCCCTCGGCCACGTCAAGACAGGGAATGATGCGCCTGGCAACCATCGCTTCGGCGACCTCGGCCTAAGGATTCAACAATGGCAGACCACCTTTGGGGAGCCCCCCGGACCAGGCTGCGGAGGAGACAGGACAATCCGCCTTCCCTGTTAGGGTTACGTCACTTTTGCAATGCCGGGCGCCATGGCCGAAGCCGCCATCTCCATCGGTACCAAAGTGCGGGTGACCCGGGTTCGGGACCGCATTCCCGCCGGGCTGGTCGCCTCCCTTAAAGCCGATCCCACCGGAACGGTGAAGGGCTATCGGATGACCGACGGCACCGGTGTGGGTGTGGTGGTGGAACTGGCTGACGGCACCACCAGTTGGTTCTTCGACGACGAGATCATTGCCGCCTGAGTCGGCCCCCTACCCCGGGCCGCCCAGCCCCGCCACCGTGAGCGACAGCCCCCCTCCCGCCCCGCCGAACGCCTCCGAAGGCAGCGCCACCCGGCAGATGCTCGGGATGAAGGGGGCGAGCAGCACAACCACCCTCTGGAAGATCCGGCTGCAGCTGATGAAGCCGGTCACCTGGATCCCATTGATCTGGGGAGTGCTCTGCGGAGCGGCCGCCTCGGGCCATTTTCACTGGCGTCTGCCCGATGTGCTCGCCTCCCTGGCCT
>JBBASH010000095.1:0-9361 GCA_040399305.1 Cyanobium sp. | reverse complement strand
GGTTGAAAGCGGCTCCCTGCTAAGGAGTTACAGGAGGCAACTTCTGTCGAGGGTTCGAATCCCTCCCTCTCCGTTTCAGCACGGTGTTGATCACCGTGCCAATGTCATGAGGGTGGGATCACCCCTCCCTATGGCCAGGGAATGTTCCCCAGAGCATGCTCCCTGAGAGAGGGCAGGCGGGGTCAGGAGCTGCGTTGATGCTGCAACAGGCTCGCAGCGATGGCTGGCAGCAGCTCGGTGTCCTTCGCACAGCCAGGGCCTTCGCTGAAGACCACCAGCAGGAAGGGATCCACCCCATCGGCCTCCACATAGGCCGCATCGTGGCGGGCCTGGCTCATCCAGCCAGCCTTGCTCCAGAGCCGAGCTCCCTCGGGCAAGGCCTCCCCTAGAAAGCCATCCACCTGGTTCTCCGGATCCGCCGCCCGCAGGGCCGGATCCAGGGATCGCCAGAGCAGCTGGCGCATCCGCTCGCAGGCCGGGGGGGAGACCACGGCTCCGGCGATCACCGCCTGGAGCAGGCGGGCCGTTCCATCGGTGCTGAGCCGGTTGCGGTTGTCGAGAGCGGTTCCGTAGAACTGGCGTTCCCGTCCGTAGGGGCCATCGCTCCAGGTTTTTTGGCAGGCATTGGATTCCTGCCATTCCGGCCAGCCCAGGGAATCCAGCCACGTGTTCACCAGCCGGCGTTGACTCGCCCACTTGGCCAGGCGCTCCGGGGGGAGCGCAGGACCGCTGCGGGTGCCGCTCAGCAGGTCCACCACCAGCGAGGTGGCGTCGTTGCTGGAATCCCGCACCATGTCGGCGAGAGCCCTTCTCAGCTCGGGGTCTTCCTCGATCAGGCGCCGTTGCAGCCAGGCCTCCGCCGCCACCAAGTACACCAGCTTCACCACACTGGCCGGGTAGCGCTGCCGGTCGCCTCCCCAGCTGGCCCCGGCCACGGGCAGGGCCTCAAAGGCCACTTCACTGAGGCTGGCGGCCCGATCCAGCAGCGACTGCGGGTAGCGGAGCCAGGTGATCGAGAGCTCATCCGCCAGGCCGGGCCTTCCCTGGCTTGTCAACTGGTTGACCAGGTGAGCCAGGGTCTCGCCCATGGCCGGATCCGGGTTGTAGAACGCCATCGCCCCAGGCCGATGTAATGGCGACATTAGGCAGCCCTGTGCCCGATCCCTTTCGCGTGGACACCCTCTGGTGCCTGCGGCACTCCCTCGATGCCTACAGCCGACCCAGGGGAGCGGGCCTGGCCACCCAGGTCGCGGCGGGTCGTCATCTCCGGGTGCTCGAGGACGGTGGCCCGCGCCTGAGGGTTCGCCTGCTGGAGGATGGCTACCCCTGTTGGCTGGAGCCGCAGGAGCTGGCTGCAGCGGCCTTGCCCGCCGGTCTCCCGCGGCTTCCCTGCCTCGATCGCGTCACCATTGCCGCCCGGCTGGATGCGGTGCTGGCCTTTGCCGAAGAGGCCCGTCAGCGGCCGAACCACTACCTCTGGGGGGGCACCCTGGGCCCGGACTTCGACTGTTCCGGTCTGGTTCAGGCCGCCCATGCCGCCGCAGGCATCTGGCTGCCCCGTGATGCCTACCTCCAGGAGCGCTTCTGCCGGCCCGTGGCCGTGCGGGTGGGGGAAACGCGCTTGTTGCAGCCTGGCGATCTGATCTTCTTCGGCACCCCGCGGCGCTGCACTCATGTGGGTCTTCACTTAGGCGGTGGCCGATACCTGCACAGCTCGGGCCGCGATCACGGCCGCAACGGCATCGGCATCGATGATCTGAATCCGCGCAACACCGATCCGGTGGCCTGCCATTACCGCGCCGAACTCCGGGGTGCTGGCCGGGTGATGTATAGCCACGATGGCAGTCCCCTGCCCCCTTAAGCAGCTTGTGAGCAGACCGAGGGGTCGGGGCCGGCAACGGCCTTGAGTACGGTGGCGTCCCTAGCTCCCTGCAGCGCGGCCATGGCTGAGTCAGCCGCTTCGACCAGCTTGACCGGGGCCCCGCCCCTGGCCGCGGCGCTTCCGCTCGCGTCTCCGTCGTTCTCCAGCCCGCTGGATCTCTCGGTGGTGGTGCCCCTGTACAACGAGGAGGGCAGTCTGCCCCATCTGATTGAGCAGGTGCTTGCGGCCCTTAGACCCCTGCCGCTCCGCTTTGAAGTGGTGCTCGTGGACGACGGCTCCCGCGACGGCACCCCTGCCCTGCTGCGCGATCTGGCTGGCCGGGTGCCCGAACTGGTGGCCGTGTTGCTGCGCCGCAACTACGGCCAGACCGCAGCCATGGCAGCCGGTTTCGACTCCAGCCGCGGAGAAGTGATCGTGACCCTCGATGGCGATCTTCAGAACGATCCGGCCGATATTCCCCTCCTCCTGCAGCGTCTTCAGGATGGCAACCTCGATCTGGTGAGCGGCTGGCGGCACCAGCGGCAGGATGCGGCCGTGAGCCGCCTGTTGCCCTCCCTGCTGGCAAACAAGCTGATCGGCCGGGTCACCGGGGTGAAGCTTCACGACTACGGCTGTTCCCTCAAGGCCTACCGGCGGGAGCTGGTGAGTGACATGAACCTGTACGGCGAGCTGCACCGCTTCCTGCCCGCCCTGGCCTTCATCGAGGGAGCCAGGATCGGCGAGGTGCAGGTGAACCATCACCCCCGCCGCTACGGCCAGAGCAAGTACGGCATCGATCGCACCTTTCGGGTGCTGATGGATCTGCTCACGGTGTGGTTCATGAAGCGTTTCCTCACCCGCCCGATGCATGGCTTCGGATTCGTGGGCCTGCTCTGCCTAGGACTCGGATTCATCACCGGCCTCTGGCTCGTGGCCCAGAAGCTGCTGCTCGGCAGTGATATCGGCAACCGGCCCCTGCTGCTGCTCTCCGTGCTGGCGATCCTCAGCGGTGTGCAGCTGTTCTGCTTCGGTCTGTTGGGTGAAATGCAGATGCGCACGTATCACGAAAGCCAAGGAAGGCCGATCTACCGCGTTCGGGCCACCCTGCGGGGCGCGGCGACGGGCTGAGGCGCCTTTTGTGCGCCGGAGCCGGGACGGCCCCGGAAGCGATGGATCGCTGCCGCCGCTTCCCGCACCACGGCCGGATCTGGATCCCGTAGGGCCTGGCGAAGCAGGGGCAGGGTTGAGGGGTCGCCCCACTGGTGCGCCGCCTGGACGGCCTCCAGCCGCGAAGATCCCCCTTGGTTGTAGAGCGTCCGCAGCGTCGTCCTGAAACGGAGCACCTCATGGGTGGCACGGCGCTCGGGCAGCTCGAGTGTCGTTGGCCGTTCCTTCCCGCTGGAGTTCCCCTGGGATTCCGGGCTGCAAGCGCCCAGCAGTCCCTTGGTGGCCGCCCCGGCAGGCCCAGCCAGCGTTGCCGTTGGATCCCCGACCCTCGCCTGCACCAGGGCGATCTGGGCTCGGTTCAGGGCCGCAATGGCACTGGTGTCGGCGTCGCGGATCAGGGGCGGTCGGCGTCGGCCTAGGAGCCACAGGGCTGCCAGCACGGCGGCGGCCAGGGCAGCGGTGAGGGAGGTTGGCATGGCGGTCAGGCTGAACTTTTATGTCGCCCCCTGCGCCAGTGGCGGGTGCCATCCAGGGGGTCTCCGTACAGTAAGGGCGGTTGTATTGGCTTAAGCCATGACTGGAGAATTCGCTGCTGCCTGGTTGCCCTCGGTGTTGGTTCCCCTTGTGGGAATCATGGGCCCCGCGGTGGCCATGGCCCTCCTCTTCAACGTGATCGAGGCCCGCGACTGAGTTTCAGCCCACCGACCTCGCTGACTGGGCCCCTGGGCCGATCCATCCGCACCTTCTCAACACCATGACCGTGACCCCCGTGGCCGACCCCACCGTCGGCAATCTGGCCACACCCGTCAACAGCAGCTATTTCACAAAGGCCTTCCTCAACGCCCTGCCGGCCTATCGGCCCTCCCTCTCCCCGAATCGTCGGGGCCTTGAGGTGGGTATGGCCCATGGCTTCTTCCTCTACGGACCCTTCGCCCTCACCGGTCCCCTCCGGCTCACCGAGTACGGCACCACCGCCGGCCTTCTGGCCACGATTGGCCTGGTATCCATCCTCACGGTGTGCCTTTCCATCTATGGCACTGCCGGTAACGGTCCGAATGTGCAGCCTCCGGATGCCACGATCGATAACCCCCCCGCCGATCTCTTCACCAAGGCAGGCTGGGCGGAGTTCGCCAGTGGTTTCTGGCTCGGCGGTTGCGGTGGTGCGGCTTTTGCCTGGTTCCTCTGCAGCACGGCAATTGTCTCGCCCCTGGTGAACATCGCTGGTGGTGTTTGGAGCGTCAACTGAGCTCCCAGCCTCCTTCACTAACGGACTGATCTCTGATTGATGCCCCGCTTCGCGGGGCTTTTTTTCTGGCCATCATTCTTTGTTCATTCATGCTGCCTTCCCAGTTCTGAGCCACTGGGTGGGATGGATTGGCTTTGACAGCTCTGCTGGCCACTGACACCTCCTGGGGGCTGCCGGAAGCGCGATCATGGCCTTGGCCAGGTCGGGGACCAAGTCCCGCGCTGGCTGGGGTCGCGAGGTCGTTCGGCGGCCTGGCGAGGGGGAGATAGGAGAACGGATCAACAGCTACGCCTCCTGAGTCGGCCTTGGATCCATGTTGGTCGGATGCTGATGGCGTGCAACGAGCTCCTTGGGCCTTGGTGTGAAGTATCCCCACCAGGCTGAAGCCCCTGCGTGATATGAGGCACTTCCCACCGGCCATGAGGAACAACAAAAAACCCCGGCCGAAGCCGGGGTGGTGCGTCCCTCGTGGAGACAGGCGGTGGTCGGGATTATCCGAACTTGCCTGACGTGGAGGCGATCAGGAAGGCGGCGTAGGTGAGGAAGAAGCCCACGGTGAAGTGAGCCAGACCAACCACTCGGGCCTGCACGATCGAGAGAGCCACGGGCTTATCGCGCCAGCCCACCAGGTTGGCGAGCGGTGTGCGCTGATGCGCCCAGACGATGGTCTCGATCAGTTCCTGCCAGTAACCCCGCCAGGAGATCAGGAACATGAAGCCGGTGGCCCACACCAGGTGACCGAACAGGAACATCCAGGCCCAGACCGCGAGGTTGTTGGTGCCGAAGGGGTTGTACCCGTTGATCAGCTGGGAGCTGTTCAGCCAGAGGTAGTCGCGGAACCAGCCCATCAGATAGGTGCTGGATTCGTTGAACTGGGCCACGTTGCCCTGCCAGATGGCGAGGTGCTTCCAGTGCCAGTAGAAGGTGAGCCAGGCCACGGTATTCAGAGCCCAGAAGACGGCCAGATAGAAGGCGTCCCAGGCTGAGATATCGCAGGTGCCGCCACGGCCGGGGCCGTCGCAGGGGAAGGAGTAGCCGAAGTCCTTTTTATCGGGCATCAGCTTCGAACCCCGGGCATCCAGGGCCCCCTTCACCAGGATCAGGGTGGTGGTGTGGAGACCCAGCGCGATGGCGTGGTGCACCAGGAAGTCACCAGGACCGATCTGGAGGAACAGGGAGTTGTTGCCGGCATTGATCGCCTGCAGCCAGCCCTCGATCCAGCCACCACCAGGACCGGGAGGGTTGCTCACCAGGCTGGTGGGATTGGAGAGGAACACATCCATGCCATAGAGAGCCTTGCCGCTAGCGGCTTGGACAAATTGGGCAAAGACAGGCTCCACCAGGATTTGCTTCTCGGGCGTACCGAAGGCCACGACCACGTCGTTGTGGACGTAGAGGCCAAGGGTGTGGAAGCCGAGGAACAGAGACACCCAGCTCAGGTGGCTGATGATCGCTTCCTTGTGCTCGAGCATCCGAGCCAACACATTGTTCTTGTTGGCTTCGGGGTCGTAATCACGGATGAAGAAGATCGCACCGTGGGCGAAGGCACCGCACATCAGGAAGATGGCGATGTACTGGTGGTGGGTATAGAGGGCAGCCTGGGTGGTGTAGTCCTTAGCGATGAACGCGTAGGACGGCATCGCATACATGTGCTGTGCCACCAGGCTGGTGACCACACCGAGGGACGCCAGAGCAAGACCCAGCTGGAAGTGCAGCGAGTTGTTGATGGTGTCGTAGAGCCCCTTGTGGCCGGCACCGAGAGCGCCTCCGAAAGGGGTGCCCTTGGGTGGGTTGTGGGCCTCGAGGATCTCGCGGATCGAATGACCGATACCAAAGTTGGTCCGGTACATGTGGCCAGCGATCACAAACAGACAACCGATCGCCAGGTGGTGATGGGCAATGTCCGTGAGCCAGAGGGCTTCGGTCTGGGGGTGGAAACCACCCAAGAAGGTGAGGATCGCGGTGCCGGAACCGGTGGCGGTGCCGAACAGCTGATTGGCGGTGTCGGGGTTCTGGGCGTAGACGCCCCAGTTGCCGGTGAAGAAGGGAGCCAGACCCGCAGGGTGGGGAGACACCGAGAGGAAGTTGTCCCATCCCACGTGCACACCGCGGGATTCAGGGATCGCCACGTGAACCAGGTGACCGGTCCAGGCGATCGAGCTGAAGCCGAACAGAACCGCGAGGTGGTGGTTGAGGCGGGATTCAGCGTTCTTGAACCAGGCCAGGGAAGGCAGGAACTTGGGCTGAAGGTGAAGCCAGCCAGCGAACAGGGCCCAAGCCGACAGGATCATCATGAAGATGGAACCCTGGTAAAGCTCGGCGTTGGTGCGCATGCCGATCGTGTACCACCAGTGGTACAGACCGGAATAGGCGATGTTCACCGGTGAGGAGGCGCCCGCCTGGGTGAAGGCGGTGATGGCGCCCTGGCCGAAGTGGGGATCCCAGATCGCGTGAGCGATGGGACGGACGTGCAGCGGATCGGTGACCCACTGCTCAAAGTTGCCCTGCCAGGCGATATGGAACAGGTTGCCCGAAACCCAGAGGCCGATGATCGCCAGGTGACCGAAGTGGGTGGAGAACAGCTTTTGATAAAGCCGCTCCTCCGTCATTCCGTCGTGGCTCTCGAAGTCGTGAGCCGTGGCGATGCCGTACCAAATACGGCGGGTTGTCGGGTCCTGTGCCAGACCCTGGCTGAACGAAGGGAATTTCGTTGCCATTGGGAAAGGTCAGGTGGAGGTCAGCCGACCGCAAGCATGCGGGCCAGGAAGAAGGACCAGGTGGTAGCGATACCGCCCAGCAGATAGTGGGCGACACCGACGGCGCGGCCCTGGGTGATCGAGAGCGCCCGCGGCTGGATGGCGGGAGCAACCTTCAGCTTGTTGTGAGCCCAGACGATGGACTCAATCAGTTCTTGCCAGTAGCCGCGGCCGCTGAACAGGAACATCAGGCTGAACGCCCAGATGAAGTGGGCACCCAGGAACATCAGGCCATAGGCACTGGCGCTCGAGCCATAGCTGTTGATCACCTGAGCGGCCTGGGCCCACAGGAAATCACGCAGCCAACCATTGATGGTGATGGCGCTCTGGGCAAAGTTGCCGTTGGTGATATGGGACACGGAACCGTCGGCATTGACGGTGCCCCATACATCGCTCTGCATCTTCCAGCTGAAGTGGAAGATCACGATCGAGAGGGAGTTGTACATCCAGAACAGGCCCAGGAACACGTGGTCCCAAGCCGAAACCTGGCAGGTACCGCCACGGCCGGGGCCGTCGCAGGGGAAGCGGAAGCCCAGGTTCGCCTTGTCGGGGACGAGGCGGGAGCTGCGGCTATACAGCACACCCTTCAGCAGGATCAGCACGGTGACGTGGATCGTGAAGGCGTGGATGTGGTGAACCATGAAGTCGGCCGTTCCCAGGGGGATCGGCCCGGCGGCAACCTTGCCGCCCACGGCCACGACGGCTCCATTGAACACCTCGCTCACGCCAGCAAGGGCGTTGGGGGCGGTGGTGCCGGCGGCGGCGGCGTGAAGGCCTTGAATCCACTGCGCGAAGACCGGCTTGAGCTGGATCGCGGTGTCACTGAACATGTCCTGGGGACGGCCCAGGGCACGCATCGTGTCGTTGTGGATGTAGAGGCCGAAGCTGTGGAAGCCCAGCCAGATGCACACCCAGTTCAGGTGGCTGATCAGGGCATCGCGGGCCTTGAGTACCCGATCAAGCACGTTATCGACGTGCTTGGCGGGGTCGTAGTCGCGGATCATGGCGATGGCGGCATGGGCGCCGGCGCCGACGATCAGGAAGCCTCCAATCCACACGTGGTGGGTGAAGATTGACAGCTGGGTGGCATAGCTGACACCGATGTACGGATACGGGGGCATCGCGTACATGTGGTGGGCCACGATGATGGTCAGCGAACCGAGCAGTGCGAGGTTCACGGCCAACTGGGCATGCCAGGAGGTGGTCATGAACTCGAACAGGCCATCGTGTCCCTTGGTGGCAGGGAAGAGCAGGGGATCGCCCTTCTGGCCCTCAAGGATCTCCTTGATGCTGTGGCCGATGCCCCAGTTGGTCCGGTACATGTGACCGGCCACGATGAACAGCACCGCAATCGCCAGGTGGTGATGGGCGATGTCGGTCATCCAGAGGCTGCCGGTGACGGGATTTAACCCACCTTTGAAGGTGAGGAAATCGCTGTAGGCGGCCCAGTTGCCGGTGAAGAACGCCGATGTTCCGGCCGAGAAGCCAGGGAACAGTTGCGAAATCAGACCGTTGTTGAGGAATTCGTGGGGGAGGGGGATGTCCGCCACCGAAGCGATGGTTTTGCCGTTGAGCACCAGCGGTTTGCCGGCGTCGATGGCATCCATCAACTGGGTGGTGGGCAGCGACACATGCAGGAGGTGACCGGTCCACGAGAGGGAACCGAGTCCGAGCAGGCCGGCCAGATGGTGGTTGAGCATCGACTCAACGTTCTGGAACCACTCGAGCTTCGGAGCCGCCTTGTGGTAGTGGAAAACACCGGCGTTGAGCATGAGGCCGGCCATCACGAGGGCGCCGATGGCGGTAGCCAGCAGCTGGGTCTCGTTGGTGAAGCCCCAGGCCCTCCAAACATGGAAAAGACCGGACGTGATCTGAATGCCGTGGAAGCCGGCACCCACATCGCCATTGAGGATCTCCTGGCCGAAGATCGGCCAGACCACCTGGGCACTCGGTTTGACGTGCAGGGGGTCGGCGAGCCAGCCGGAGTAGTTGGAGAAGCGGGCACCGTGATAGAAGGCGCCGCTCAGCCAGATGAAAATGACGGCCAGATGGCCGAAGTGAGCGCTGAAGATCTTGCGTGAGACCTCTTCAAGATCGCTCGTGTGGCTGTCGAAGTCGTGAGCGTTGGCGTGGAGGTTCCAAATCCAGGTGGTGGTTTTGGGACCCTTGGCGAGGGTGCGGTCGAAATGGCCGGGCTTTTCAAAAAGCTCGAACGTTGCCGGAACGGGGTTCCGGTCGACCAGATCCTTCGCCTTTTTCCCACGCTCTGGTGGGCTGATGGTCATCGAGAGGTTCCTCGAGGGACGGAATCGAGGTGGAGGTCCACCCCTT
>JBBASH010000094.1:0-9520 GCA_040399305.1 Cyanobium sp. | reverse complement strand
GATCCCGCCGTACTGGAGGGGCTAGGCATCGATCCGGAGCGCTGGAGCGCCTTCGCGGCGGGGCTAGGGGTAGAACGCTTCTGCATGGTGCGCCACGGCATCGACGACATTCGCCGGCTGTATACCAGTGATTTGCGCTTCCTCGAACAGTTCTGAACCGAGGTTGTGGCACATCGGCCCTGGGGCGCCTGACGCCGCCGGGCAGGCACGCCTCCTTGCCCGGCGCAGCGCGGCCGCCATTCGCCCATCCCCCGGCCCTGCGGTGCTCGCCACCCGAAGCTGCGCAGCTCCTGCACCGGAAGCGATCGCACTCCAACCCGTCGCCCCAGACAGGCCTGGGCCACCATCGCGGTGGCGATCCCGTCTCGGCCAGAGGCGGGCTGGAGCCGCCGGGGCGAGATCAGTCGCTGGGGGTTTCGATGGCTTTGCCTAACGAAAAAAGCGCGCAACCGCGGATATCGTGTTGGCCCATGACGGCTCATCGTATACTGCAAAAATGCACTTCGGCGCTTAGTGGTGGATCGCCTGATGTCACTGCTTTCACGCATCAAACAAAAAATCATCGAAGCCCGCAAGCCCCAGACATCCGTGCAGAGGCTGCTTTCGATCAGTGGCAGAAAACCGCACATCATTCATCGCTGCGGCGACGGCAAAACGATCAGCGTTGCCGATATCGGCCCCGTGGATCTGCTCGGGTGGATCAAGCCGGGACCATCCCATGCCTTCGCCTTTGTGGATCCGCGCCAACGCTTCGTCCGCCTCAGCGGCACGGACTACGAGATCGGCATGCTCTCGGAGGAGGCCCTGCGCCCAGCGGAGAGCGAGGCTGAATCAGGGGCCTGGATCCTTGATCACTGGTTTGGCAACTATTACCATTGGGTTGTCTATTGCCTGCCAAAGGCCATCACGCTGATCGAAGCTGGCTACGGGGGCCGCATCTTGCTGCCGTCACCCATGTCGTCACCTGGCTTCACGTTGACCTCGCTCCAGCTGCTGGGCCTTGAGACAGGGAGTCTGCCCACCGCAGGCATGGGCCGGACTCACTATCCATCCCTGCATGTCGTTGAGGGCGCCGCAGCCACGGCGGGAGGTCTGGAGAGGCTCCGCAGTCGCATGCATGCGGCCTGCAACGTCCCCGCAATCCAGAATGACCGGGGCATACCAGTCGCCTGCATCTTCAGAAGGGCGGTCAACAACCCCAGGGTCCTGTCCAACGAACAGGCCATGCTATCGATCTGCCGAGAGCACGGCATCCAGATCATCGACACCGCCGGGCTCCCGTTCAGCGATCAGGTCAGGATGTTCGCCGGCATGAAGGCCATCATCGGCGTCCATGGCGCCGGGCTCGCCAACATGACCTGGATGCCAGCGGGCGGATATGCCGTTGAAATCACGCCGCCACCAAACGGATCGACCTGCTTCCGTGAACTGGCCAAAATGCTTGGTCATCACTATATCCAGATTGGCACACTTGCCAGCCACAGTGAGACAGGAGCTGACAGCGAATCGTTCACCATCGATCCTGCCGGTTTCCGTCACGCGATGGCGGCTGTGCTGAGCCAGCTGCGCATTCAGTGACCCTGTTTCACGGGTGTCTGCAGATAGGATGTTCAGACCGCCAAACTTTCCCTTGGTGTCCCGCGTCGGCCTGATCGTCAACGACGGCAAGGCCCTGGCCCTGGCCACCGCCGCCACCATCGAAGCTCGGCTCGAGGCAGCCGGCATGGAGGTGGTGCGTGTGAGCAGTGCTGGCGGTGTGGTGGGTTTCGCCAATCCCGATCAGCACCTGCGCGCCAAGGGCTACACCGCTTGCGTGCCGGCCAGCTTCGATGCGTCCATGCCCCTGGCCCTGGTGCTCGGCGGCGACGGAACCGTGCTCTCGGCCGCCCGCCAGACGGCACCGATCGGCGTACCGATCCTCACGATCAACACCGGCCATCTGGGCTTCCTGGCTGAGGCCTACCTCAAGGATCTGGAGGGTGTGCTCGACCAGGTGATCGCCGGCGATTGGACCGTGGAGGAACGCTCGATGCTGGTGGTGAGCGTGATGCGGGGCGAGCAGCGTCGCTGGGAGGTGCTCTGCCTCAACGAGATGGCCCTCCACCGCGAGCCGCTCACCAGCATGTGCCACTTCGAGATCGCGATCGGCCGCCATGCCCCGGTGGACATCGCCGCCGACGGAGTGATCCTCTCCAGCCCGACCGGCTCCACGGCCTATGCCCTCAGCGCCGGCGGTCCGGTGATCACGCCCGACTGCCCGGTGCTTCAACTCACGCCGATCGCGGCCCACTCCCTGGCGTCGCGGGCCCTGGTGTTCAGCGACCGGGAGCCGGTCACGGTGTTTCCGGCCACGCCCGAGCGGCTGATGATGGTGGTTGATGGCAGCGCCGGCTGCTACGTATGGCCCGAGGATCGGGTGCTGGTGCGGCGCAGCGAACACCCGGTGCGCTTCGTGCGCCTGGCCGACCATGAATTCTTCCAGGTGCTGCGCAACAAGTTGGGCTGGGGGCTGCCCCATGTGGCCAAGCCGGGCAATGGCCAGGAGCCGTCATGACGGCCGCCAATGCTCCGGGATGGGGACGGCGCGCCAGGCCGGAGGCCGGGTCGATTGTGCTGCTGGTCGGCGGCCAAGCCGAAGCATTAGCACCACGTCTCGAACTTTCCGGCCATCGGCCGATGGCGCTGGAGCCCGAGGAATCTGGCGCCTGCCCCCAGCCCCAGGCGGTGATCGTGGCCCCTGATCAAGAAGGGGAAATCGCCCGGCTGCGCCAACGCTTCTCCGGGGTGCCTCTGCTGCTGGGCATCGCCAGCGACAGCGTGGAGGGAAGGATCCGCTGCCTGGCCAGCGGCGCCGACGACTACTGGCTCACCTCCGTAGGAGCCAGTGACCTGCTCACCCGGCTGAGGCTGCACCTGGGTCTGAGCCGCGGCCCCGGCCCCGTGGCGGAACCGATCACCGAGCGACTCCAGTGGGCCGACCTAGTGGTGACACCCGCCTCGCAGCTGGTGCAACGGGGAAAGCGGACCGTGGCCCTCACCACCCGGGAGTTCGACCTGCTGCTGCTCCTGCTGCGGGAACGGGGACGGGTGGTGAGCCGCGAGCGGATCCTGAAGGAGGTCTGGCGGGGGGAAACGGCCGCCGCCAGCAACGTGATCGAGGTCTACGTGCGTTATCTGCGCCAGAAGCTCGAGGAAGGCGGCGAACGGCGCCTGATCCATACGGTGCGGGGCCAGGGCTACTGCCTGGGGGAGAGGCTGCCGGATCGGGAAGCTGGGCTATTGCCATGAAGAGTGAGGTAGGGCCCTGAAGTACTGGAAAAGGGAAAGCCAGTGCGCCTCAATCCCATCCCCCCGAGCAACGCCGTGATCCTCATGTCAAGCCCGATGCTGAGCACCCCGATCGGATCCACTGTCCGTGAAGCCCCCCGGCCCTGTGGAAGGGGTTCGATCGACGCGGTTCGGGTGATTCCGGTCTTACTGGTTCCGGGTCTGCTGGTTCCGGTTCTGGCCGCCCGAGGTGATCAACCCAGCGCTCCACCCCAGCACCTGGCCATTGAGGCCCGCTGGTGTCCTGCCGGCGACCCGCCGGGTGCTTCCCTCCCACTGGGACCGCGGCGCCCCACAGCCACGGCGGGCCCGGACGCCCACCCCATCGTCAAGCCGGACTGCGTGGCGCTGGAGGTGCCGCGCACCTGGCACCAATACAGCCTGGGCCTGCAGCTGCGGCCGCCGCTGCCGGCAGGCCGGGGCATGTGGTTCCCCTACCGCCCCGCCCAGGTGGCCCGCTTCTGGATGCACCGCACCCCCGAGCCCCTCGACATGGTCTTCGTGCGCAACGGTCGCGTGATCGCCATCGAGCCCGCCGCAGCCCCGTGCATGCGGCTGCCCTGCCCCAGCTACGGGCCAGATGAGCCGGTGGATGGGGTGCTCGAACTGGCGGCCGGCCAGTCCAACCAACTCGGCCTGAGGGTGGGTTCGCCCCTGCGGGTGGAACTGCTCAGGTCCTTCGGCCCGACAGCACCAGCACCGGATTGAGAGGGGCCAAGCGGGTGCCGTCCCCCAAGGGGGCCCCGCGCCACACCTGCAGCTGCCGGATCGCCACCTGGAGGCCTGCGGTCTCGAGCAACGGCCGCAGCTCGGCCAATGCTTCGAGGGTGGCCAGGGGCACCACCACCACCCCGGCCGGTCGGAGCCGCTGCAGCACCGCCTCCAACACGGCGCGACGCTCCCGGCCACCGCCGCCGATCAGCACCCGATCCGGATCCGGGAGTTGTTCCAGAATCGCAGGGGCAACACCCTCCACCAGGCCGGCGGGCGCCACCGCCAGCCGTTCCGCATTGGCCGCCAGCAGGGCCGCCGCCCCGGCCCGGCGCTCCACCGCCCAGAGGCGCAACTCCGGCCGCAGCCGCAGCGCCTCCAGGCCCACCGATCCCACACCGGCTCCGAGATCCCACAGCACCCCCACAGCCGGCAGGTCGAGATCGGCCAGCAACTGGATGCGCACCTCCCGTTTGGTCATCAGGCCCGGCTGGTCAGGGTGCTGAAGCCAGAGGCCATCGTCGATGCCGAACAGGGGCAGGCTGGCCGGATCCGGGGCGGGCGGCTCGACGGCCAGGAGCACCACGAGGTGGAGCGGATCGAGATCCTCCGGCAGCGGATCGCTGGCCGCCAGCGACAGCAGGCGCTCGGCGGGATGGCCCAGCCGTTCGGCCAGCCACACCCCGTAGGCCTCCTCCAGCCCTGAGGCCCGCAGGATGCGGCGCACCTCCTCGGCCCCCCCGCGAGCCGGGTCCGTGAGCACCACCAGGGCGGGGGGGCGTTGCTGCAGCCGGGCCGCCAGCGCCTCTGGATCACGTCCGTGCAGGCTGACCCAGCTGGCGTCCTGCCAGGGGCGGCCGATGCGGGCGAAGGCCAGCTGCAAAGAGGTGGGAGCCGGGTGAAAACGGATCCGCTCGGCAGGAAGGTGCTGCAGCAGCAGCCTGCCAATGCCGAACCAGAGCGGATCACCGCTGGCCAGCCAAAGCACCCGCCGCCCGCCGTCCAGGGCCGCCAGTACCTGAGGCATCACCTCGTGGGGCCGGTCACTGGCAATCCGCTCGGGGCGCTCGGGATGGGGGTTCGATCGCGCGAGATCGACCAGCAGCCGCCGCGGGGCCACAACCAGATCGGCCAGCAGGATCGCCTCCTGCCATTGGCGGGAGAGTCCATCCACCCCGGCGGCATCGGTGCCCAGCACCTCCAGCAGCGATCCCTCCAGACCTGCGCCATCACCTCTGCTAGCCATGATGCTCCAGGCAGATCGCCAGCCCATCTCCCTTAGCCCATGACCGATCGTCGCCAGCGGATTCGCGCCCTGGTGCTGGCCCTGCTGGCCAGGCAGGAAGACCTCGAACTGCTCGACGACGACCATGCCTTGCCGAGTGGAGGGTCCCTCGGGGCAGGCGGCGACCCGGACAGCTGGCTGGAGCGCAATCCAATCGGCGGGTGGTGCGCCTCTACCAGGGCCTGGTCCGAACCGCCGTGACCCTCGATGCCCTGATCGAATAGGAAATAGGCAGCGATCAGCCCGGCGTTGGGTAAGTCTGGCCCAGGGGGGAGGGCTTGGTCGTGGCCAGGCCCTCGAGAAAGGCCATCAGCGCCGGGTAGAGCAGCAAGGACCCCTGGTTGGTGAGGTGGATCCCATCGCTGTAGAGCAGGGCGCCGTCCCGGAAGGTCGAGCAGTAGGAGGTTCCGGAGGGACAGAGGCTGTCGAAGGGCCGGAAGAGTGCCGTTCCCGGAGTCGTCGCCACGAGCTGCTCCAGGAACCGATCCAGGGGCAGGAGATAGTCGAGCTGCGTCTGACGGGAGACCAGTTGCGGACTGCATTGGGGAGCCGCAGCCCAGGCCGGCCGATACCATTCGTTCTGACACAGGCTCAATGGTCCACTGACTTTGTTGTCAGGGAACGAGGGCATCGGCGCCACGATGATCAGTCCCGCCCCTCGTTGACGCAGGGCGCCGGCCAGGGAGCGGATGGCGGTGGCGTAGTCGGCCTCCGCTTGGCGGCGCTGGGGTGCCTGCAAATTGCCGAAGTAACCGGCCAGATTAGAAACCAGAACGACCTGATCCCCGGCAAACAGGCTTGGCAGCAAAGCCCCGATCTGGTGGTCGGCGTGGGGTTTGCAGAGCCGGTAGCGATCCAGCCTGTCCTTGCCATCGCTCCATGGGAAGAAGAATGGGACAGGGCAGCCCCCTCGGGCGATGAACGCGACGTCGTAGCGACCCTGTGAATGGATCTTTCCACCCAGAGGGATCAGCATGTGGGTGAGGCTGTCCCCTTGGAAATGGAGGGTGGGCCGGCTCCCCCCCTCCCCGGTCCTGCACTGTTCAGGTCTGATGTCTCCGGGGACTGGATCCGTCGGATTCTGAAAGCAGTGGGTCGTGTCGACGGTCGTACCGTCAATTCGCTTCATGTTGATCGAACCGCCGACCGCATGGCTCCTCTGGCCGGCGAAGAGCCGTCCCATCAGGGGACCCTGCAGCCCGAGACTCACGACACTGGCCAGCACGGTCATGGCCGGATAGAGCACCCAGGGGTGACCAAGACCGGTGGGGCGGCCGTAGCGGAAGAGACCTTCCAGGCGATAGGAGAGGATGGTGCAAAGCGCGATCAACGCCAGCACCGGCAGCAGGGTGAGGGCCGTCAGGCCGATGGTCCAGCGGGCCAGCACGATCACAGGCCAGTGCCAGAGGTAGAGCGAGTAAGACACCGCCCCCAGCATCAGGCTGACAGGGTGGCAGAGAAGCCGCCCGACGCCGCTGGTGGGCTGCACCAGGATGAGCAGAACGGCCGTGATCGCCGCCACCGCCAGGGTGGTGGCTATGCGCCACGACTCCGGCAGCAACAGCAACCCCACCATGGCCAAAAGCAACACCAGGCTCAGGGGGCCCCGCAGCCCAGGGAAAGCCAACTTGCGGCCCAGATCCCTGGCACTGCCACCGCCACGGTGGAGGAGATAAGCCCCGCATCCCGCCGCCAGTTCCCAGAAACGGGCTGGGGTGAGAAAGAAGGCCCGCTCGGACTGCCCCTTGAGGCTCAACCCCACGAACAGCGCTAGAGACACCGCAACCAGCAGCAAGCTGACGATCTTCAGCCTGCGCAGGCCTCCGGCAGCCCCGGCCACACCCAGCCCACAAAGCAGCAAAATGGCCGGCCAGACCAAATAGAACTGTTCCTCCACACCCAGGGACCAAGTGTGCATAAAAATATTAAAGTGATTATCACCAGCAAAGTAGCCAGTTCCCTGCTTCAGCAGATACAAATTGGAGACGCCGAAGATCGCCGCTGTTCCGGTCCGCATAATTGGCGCATAAAAATCATCGAGCGGCGAAGCAAACAGGGAAAAAAGAATGGAAACAACCACGATGTTGACCACTAGGGCCGGCAGCAGACGTCGCACCCGGCGGCCATAGAAGCGAGCCAAGAACTGCCAGCGGCTGCCATCCTCACGGGCAAGCAAAGAAGAAGTCACAACATATCCGGAAATCACAAAAAAAATATCGACACCCAGAAATCCACCGGGCAATATGCGTTCGTTCAGATGATTAATTAGAACGGCAACCACCGCAACCGCGCGGAGGCCATCGATCTCAGGCCGATAGGCCTGAGATCGAGTCGGAACTACCACGAAACGATTGAAAACGTGAAAAAAAGAGTTCACGGAGGTGGAACAATTGGATTGATATTAACAGGGTTCTTCCAAGCTCCCGGCCCCGGCGGTTGACCCAACTATCCTGGCGGCCACCTTCGGCCATCACCACTCGCGGGCGACGCCCTTGACCCCCGCCAGCCTCTGACAAGCTGGGGTGAACGTTCTGATCACGATGCCGCCGTTCGGCCTCTCCGCCCTCCGGAATTTGGGCCGAAGCGGTCCTGAAGCCTCAAGCGCCCCTCCAGCCACCTGGCAGCGGCCGATCGGCCTCGGCTGGGATCAGCCCTACACGGTGCGTTACGCCAGCAATCTCGACGACGGCCCCAACCATGGGGCGCCCCTGGGGGGATTCGGTGCCGGCTGCATCGGCCGCGGCCCCGATGGCAGCTTCAACCTCTGGCACCTCGATGGCGGTGAGCACTGGTTCGGCACCCTGCCCGACTGCCAGTTCGCCCTGTTCGAACACGACGGCCGCCAAAGCAAGGCACATGCCCTGGCCACGGCTCCCCTACGGGATGATTCCCGCCCGGATGCCCCCCAGCCGCCCCTGGCGGCCTGGAGCTGGTATCCCGCCAGCACCCCCGAGCAGAGCAGCGGCACCTACAGCGCTCGCTACCCCTGCAGCACCTTCCACTACGACAACGTCTTCGCGGCCCGGTTGAGCTGTGAAGCCTTCAGCCCGATCCTGCCGGGCGACTACCGCCGCACCAGCTACCCGGTGGCGGTGTTCCGCTGGAGCTTCAGCAACCCCACCGACGCACCCCTCGATCTCTCGCTGCTGCTGAGCTGGCGCAACACAGTCGGCTGGTTCACCAACACCGATTCCTCTGCCGCCGTGCACTTCCGCGACGACGGCAGCCCCGAACACAACTACGTGCCGGCGATCGGCCGCACCCGGGGCCAGCGCAATCGCCACGTGGACGCCATAGGGCTCAAAGGGGTTCTGCTCGAAGGCGAGCGGGCCGATCCCCTGGCGGAGGGGCAGGGGCAGTGGTGCCTGGCGGTGCCCGATGAGGCCGCCCTGGCCCATCCGGGGCTGGAGATCCTGCGCTGCAGCCGCTGGAACCCGGCCGGCGATGGCGCCGAGCTCTGGAACTCCTTCGGCCGTGATGGCTCGATCCCCGAGAACGACAACGACCGCCGCAGCGTTGACAACGACCCAGCCAGTGGCGCTCTGGCGGTGCGCTTCCGCCTCGAGCCGGGCCAGCGCCTGGAGCTGCCGGTGGTGATCAGCTGGGACCTGCCGGTGACGAGCTTTGCCACCGGCACCCGCGCCCTGCGCCGCTACACCGACATCTTCGGCAGCAGCGGCAACAACGCCGCCGCCATCGCCGCCGAGGCCCTGGCCGATTGGCGCGGCTGGCGGGAGGCCATCGACAGCTGGCAGAAGCCGGTTGTGGAACGTGCCGACCTGCCCGATGCCCTGCGCATGGCCCTGCTCAATGAGCTCTACGACCTGGCCAGCGGCGGCAGCCTCTGGACCGCCGCCACGCCGCAGGATCCCGTGGGCCGCTTCGGGGTGCTCGAGTGCCTCGATTACGCCTGGTACGAGAGCCTCGATGTGCGGCTCTACGGATCCTTCGCCCTGCTGCAGCTGTGGCCGGAGCTCGACAAGGCGGTGCTGCGCGATTTCGCCCGGGCGATCCCGGCGGCCGACTCCACGCCGCGGCCGATCGGCTGGTACTTCACCCAGGGCCGCGGACGGGTGGAGGCCCCCCGCAAGCTGGCCGGCGCCACTCCCCACGACCTCGGCGCCCCGAACGAGCGGCCCTTTGACGCCACCAACTACACCGCCTACCAGGACTGCAACCTCTGGAAGGACCTGGCCA
>JBBASH010000093.1:0-9815 GCA_040399305.1 Cyanobium sp. | reverse complement strand
AGTTTCAGGTACTAGTGGCAGCAATGTCGTGGGAGTTCAAGTCTCCCCATCCGCATCGACACCTTCATGATCGTTCTCAAGATCACCAATTCTTCCGAAGTTCTTGCCGCCAAGGTGGGGAAGTTTCTGGAGAGTCTTACGCCAGATGGCTTCGATCAGGTCACGGTGGAAGACATCGTGATTCGCAAACTGATCGAAAACCTTGCCGCCGAGGGGCTGCGTGGTGAGGTGGCGGCCGTGAGCGGCCTTGATCTCAATGGACAGGAGCTGGTCATTCACAAACAGATGAATGTGCGCAGCAACCGGCCCTTCTGAGGTCGGGCCAGACGCGGGAAACCCTGCGCTGCCTGCCTTCGGGTCTCCGGAGCTGATCACCAGCCGCCGTAATCCTCTTGTGGGCCGGCTGCGTTCCCTCCATGAAGCCCGTGGGCGGCGGCAGAGCCGCCAGCTTCTGCTGGAGGGCACCCACCTGATCGAGGAGATGCTGCGCCTCGGCCTCGAGCCCGATCTACTTGTGGCGACCCCCGCCTGGATCGAGCGTCACCCCCACCTGCTGGCCGCCCTGCCGGCCGCCACCACCCTGCGCTCGATGGCTGCAGAGGTGCTGGAGGTCGCCGCCACCACCCGATCTCCCGATGGCGTGCTGGCGGTGTTGGCCACGCCGGAGCCCCAGCTCGCCGGTCCAGTGAGCTTCGTGCTGGCCCTCGACCGCCTCCAGGATCCGGGCAACCTGGGCACTCTGCTGCGCACGGCTCTGGCCGCCGGGGTGGATGAGGTGTGGCTGGGGGAAGGGGCCGATCCGCACCAGCCCAAGGTGCTGCGCTCCTCCAGCGGGGCGGCGCTGGCCCTGCCCGTGGTGCGCCTCGAGGCCGCCGAGCTGGCCGGCCGCCTTGATGGGGCCCGTCGCAGCGGCCTGCAGGTGGTGGCGGCCGTGCTGCCTTCGCCGGCCTGGCCCGATCCACCGCCCTACTGGCGGCACGATTGGAGCCGGCCCACTGTGCTGCTGCTGGGCAACGAGGGGGCGGGGGTGGATGCGGCCCTACTGGAGCGGGCCGATGCGGCGGTCACCATTCCCCACAGCCCGGCGGTGGAATCGCTGAATGTGGCGGTGGCGGCCGCGCCGCTGCTGCTGGAGCGCTGGCGCCAGGCACAGGGGGGAGGGGCTGCCGGCTTGGTCAGCGGCACCTGATCCGGCGGATGGCCGGGGGGGCGGAGCTGCCTTCGTTTAGCGCCGATTCGCTGCTGGTTTGAAGGGTCTGCGGGGTTCCCGCCGGTCGCGCCTCGTTGTGCCGGACCTCTGCAGGGGTTCCTGCCGCGTCGATCACGGGGGCCTGGGCTCTTGGGCTTCCGGCTCCATCCCGCCAGGGACGATGGGGCCGCCGGCATCCGGGCCCCCGCCCGAAGGCTCGATTCGGTGGCGATGGTGCTCCTGCCCGGGTCAGTGGCAGGGGAGAATGCCCTCAATCCCTGTAGCCCGCTCGGTGACCGCAGCCAGCTCCGCCACTGATGGATCCACCGCCCCGGCGGCTGGCTCTTTCGATTTCGATGTGATCGTGATCGGGGCCGGCTACGGCGGCTTCGATGCCGCCAAGCACGCGGCGGAACACGGCCTGAAGGTGGCGATCGTGGAAGCCCGTGACATGGGCGGCACCTGCGTGAACCGGGGCTGTGTACCTTCGAAGGCCCTGCTGGCCGCTAGCGGCCGGGTGCGGGAGCTGGCCGATGCCGAGCACCTGGCCGGCTTTGGCATCCACGCGGCGCCGGTGCGCTTCGAGCGCCAGAAGATCGCCGACCACGCCCGCCAATTGGTGGAGACGATCCGTACCAACCTCACCAAGACCGTGGAGCGCTCCGGCGCCAAGATCCTGCGGGGCAAGGGCCGCTTGGATGGGCCCCAGCGGGTGGTGGTGCGCGAAAGCGGCGGCGGGGTGGAGCGCCCCTACACCGCCCGCGACGTGATCATCGCCACCGGCTCCGATCCCTTCGTGCCACCAGGCATCGAAACCGATGGCCGCACCGTGTTCACCAGCGATGAGGCGGTGGATCTGGAGTGGCTGCCGCGCTGGATCGCGATCGTGGGCAGCGGCTATATCGGCCTGGAGTTCGCCGATGTTTACACCGCTCTGGGCTGTGAGGTCACGATGATTGAGGCCCTCGATCGGGTGATGCCCACCTTTGATCCCGACATCGCCAAGATCGCTGCCCGCAACCTGATCGATAGCCGCGACATCGATGCCCGCGCCGGTGTGCTGGCGAAATCGATCAAACCCGGCTGCCCGGTGCAGATTGAGCTGGTGGATATGAAGACCCGCGAGCCGGTGGAAACCCTGGAGGTGGATGCGGTGCTGGTGGCCACCGGCCGGGTGCCGGTGAGCAAAGATCTGAATCTGGCCTCGGTGGGCGTGGAGACCAATCGCGGCTTTATCCCGGTGGACGACACCCTGCAGGTGTTCGCCTCCAATGAACCCGGCGCCGCCCCGATTCCGCACCTGTGGGCCGTGGGCGATGTGACCGGCAAGATGATGCTCGCTCACACTGCCGCCGCCCAGGGCACCGTGGCGGTGGAGAACATCCTGGGCCACCCCCGCCGCATCGATTACCGCTCGATTCCGGCCGCCACCTTCACCCACCCCGAGATCAGCTCGGTGGGCCTGAGCGAGGCCGATGCCAAGGCGCTGGCGGCGGAGCAGGGCTTCGAGCTGGGGGTGGTGCGCAGCTACTTCAAGGCCAACTCCAAGGCCCTGGCCGAGCTGGAGAGCGATGGGCTGATGAAGCTGCTGTTCAACAAGGCCAGCGGTGAGGTGCTCGGCGCCCACATCTATGGCTTGCATGCGGCCGACCTGATCCAGGAGATCGCCAATGCGGTGGCGCGGCGCCAGGGGGTGGTGCAGCTGGCCAGCGAGGTGCACACCCACCCCACCCTCAGTGAGGTGGTGGAGGTGGCCTACAAGCAGGCGGCGCTGGCTGTCGCCAGCTGAGGCAGCACCTGCCCTTCGTTTCCTCCCGCTTCCAAGCTCTAGCTGTCCGCCACCGAGACCCCATGGAGATCCGCCGCCGGCCCCCCAACCCTTCGGTGCGGGTGGCCCACCTCGAATACGGAACTCCCCATCCCGAGGAGAAGCCGCGCCATATCCTTGAGGAGATCGTGTGGGAGAAGGATCGGGAGGTGGCGGCCGCCCGGGAGCGGCTCAGCCTCGACAAGCTTCAGGGCCAGGTGGCCGATCTGCCCGCCACCCGCGACTTCGTGGCGGCCCTTAAGGCGAGCTGCCGCAAGCCTGCCGTGATTGCCGAGGTGAAGAAGGCCAGCCCCAGCAAGGGGGTGATCCGTGAGGACTTCGATCCGGTGGCGATCGCCCGGGGCTATGCGGCGGGCGGTGCCAGCTGCCTGTCGGTGCTCACCGACAAAAAGTTCTTCCAGGGCGGCTTTGAGGTGCTGGTGGACGTGCGTGGCGCCGTGGAGCTGCCCCTGCTGTGCAAGGACTTCATCCTCACGCCTTATCAGCTTTATCAGGCTCGGGCCGCCGGTGCCGATGCGGCCTTGCTGATCGCGGCAATCCTCACCGACCAGGACCTGGCTTACCTCCAGAAGGTGGCCCGGGCCCTGGGCTTGGCGGTGCTGGTGGAGGTGCACGACGCCCCTGAACTGGAGCGGGTGCTGGCCCTAGAGGGCTTCGATCTGATCGGCATCAACAACCGCGACCTGAGCACCTTCACGGTGGACCTGGCCACCACCGAACAGCTGATGGCCAGCTACGGCGACCAGGTGCGCTCCAAGGGGGCCTTGCTGGTGAGCGAATCGGGCCTGTTCAACCGCGACGACCTCGATCGGGTGGTGAGCGCTGGCGCCGATGCGGTGTTGGTGGGCGAAGCCTTGATGCGCCAGGCCGATGTCACCGCGGCCCTGGAAACCCTGATCGGGGGGTGAGGGGGGCGGCTGGCGGAATCAGACCTTGCGGCCGTAGAACTCCATCACCCCAAACCATGGTCATGACCATGGTCTTCAGCCCCTTAGGATGGTCCTCGAATCTGCCCCGGGGTCATGGCCGCCACAATCAGCGCCTCGCAGTTCAAGGCACGCTGCCTTGGGTTGATGGATCAGGTGGCCGCCACCGGTGAGGTGCTGGTGATCACCAAGAACGGCCAGCCCGTGGCGGAGCTCCATGCCTGCGCGCCGGCCCGTCGCGCCAGCCCCTTCGGACTCCATCCGGGCGTGATGATCCACGGCGATCTGCTTGCACCGATCGACAGCCCCTGGGCGGCTCTGGAGTGATCGTCCTCGACACCCATGTGCTCCTTTGGCTGGATCGTGAGGATCCAGCTCTCGGGCCCAGCAGTCGGGAGCGTATCCGCACAGCCTGGGAGAAAGGTTCGGTGGCCGTATGCGCCATTTCGTTCTGGGAGGTGGCGATGCTCGCCGCCCGCGGCAGGATTGAGCTGCGTCAATCAGCCGAAAGCTGGCGCGTCGATTGGCTGCGCGCCGGTCTGGAGGAGATCGCCCTGGATGGGACCTTGGCGGTGGCCGCCGCAGCGTTGACGGAGTTCCACCCCGATCCGGCGGATCGCTTCATCGCCGCCACCGCCATGGGGCGAGCGGCCACCTTGATCACGGCCGATCAGGCGATGCTGCGCTGGCCGGGGCCGTTGCTGTGCCATCCCGCCGGGAGCTAACCCATCATTCGCAGCATCTCAACCCTCCGCCGGCCGAAGTTCCTCGATCAATAGCGCCAGGGCTTCATTTAATTGGAGTCGGTTGCGGGGGGTGCCGGCGAGGAGGAATCGGTACTGAGCAACAAGGCATCGAGCCTGGATTCGATAGCGGCGATGCGTTTGTTTTCTTTCATTAGCTGCTCGATATCGTTCTGGATCAGCTTCGTACGCCTCTCGCTCTCGCGCTCTCTGATCTGCGCGTCGATGGTTGGATGCCAGTTTAACTTCGCCAACAAGCGCCGCCATGGCGGCAAGGAGGAGAGGAATTCCGATTTGCTGATTGACCTTAAAGTGGAGGAATCCGATGAGATCGACATGGCTATATGAAGTGAAAAAGGTGGTCAGAACAACCAGTAGCCCAGCCGCCAAGGATGCCCATCCCATGGAATCCAGCGGGCTCGAACTCGCTTCCGCATCAGCAGCGCGGGGATCTGAAATCGTTTCCATAAGCTTAGCCAGGCCAGGCGGCGGCCGATCAACGAGTGATAGTACACCTGTTCTTGCCGGATGTCGTCCGTGTTGTCTCGGATCCTTGCTTCGAGGTCGGCCGACAAAGGCGAACGCCATTCGGGCTACGCCACAGCCACCAAAAAGCCCCCGCCATCGCGGGGGCCTAGGGAGTGGAAGCAGGCGGAGGCCAAAAGCCACGCCGCCCGCCGGGTTCACACCTTGCGGCTGTAGAACTCCACCACCAGCAGTTCGTTGATCTCGAGCGCCACCCATTCGCGCTCGATCCGGCCGGTCACCTTGGCGGTCATCTTCGCCTTGTCGAACTCCAGGTGGGGCGGGATGTTGGCCAGACCGGGGAAGGCCAGGTTGGCTTCGGCGAGCTGCTTGGAGGCCTTGCGTTCGCGGATGGCCACCACATCACCGGCCTTGCACTGGAAGCTGGCGATGTCTACCACGCGGCCGTTCACGGTCACGTGGCCATGGTTCACCAGCTGGCGGGCGCCGGGAACGGTGGGGCCGAAGCCGAGGCGGAAGCAAACGTTGTCGAGACGGTTCTCGAGCAGCTTGAGCAGGTTGGTTCCGGTGGAACCATCCTGGGCACGGGCCTTCTTCACGTAGCGCACCAGCTGACGTTCGGAAATGCCGTAGTTGAAGCGGAGCTTCTGTTTCTCTTCGAGACGGATCGCGTATTCGGAGCGCTTGCGACGGGCCTGGCCGTGCTGACCGGGGGGATAAGCCCGCTTGGCGGACTTACGGGTGAGACCGGGGAGGTCTCCCAAGCGCCGCGTGATCCTCAGTCGAGGGCCGCGGTATCGGGACATGAAGGGTTCGGTTCGGGAGGACGGGATCGAGCCGACTTTCGGCTCGGGCGCGCTGTCGCAACGGCGTGGAGGGGGAGAGTCCCGTTCCACTCCTCTGCTTTGAGGCGCCAACTTGCGATCTTAAATCAAAGCCTCTGCTGAACCCCGCTGGCCTGAATCAGCGGACCGGGGCCTTGACCCAGGTGGGCCCCAACAGGCGCATCAGAAGGTGCAGCGGCCGTCTTGCCGCCACCAGAAGCCGCTCAGCCTGCCGGTGGCGGCGCAAGGCCCCGGCGGTGAACCAGGGCCGGGGACTGTCGTTGGCCAGGGCCTCCACCTGCTGGGTCGGCGTGAAGCGGCACCGGTGCGCGCCGCGCGCCATCTCGGCGGGCGCCATGCTGGATCGGTTCAGCCCTGTCCATTGCCATGGAGCGCCAACAGGCGATCGTGAACCGTGCTCTTGCAGCCGTGCTGCTGGCCTTGATCGGGGCCTATCAGCGCTGGATCTCGCCCCTGCTGGGGCCGCGTTGCCGCTTCATCCCCAGCTGCAGTGCCTACGGCGCTGAGGCGATCGGCCGCCATGGTCCCTGGCGAGGGGGCTGGCTCACCCTGAGGCGCCTGGCCCGCTGCCACCCCTTCACCCCCTGCGGCTGCGATCCGGTGCCGGATTGAGGCATCCATCCCGTCCACGGCCGACCTCGCCCCGGTTTCTCCGCTGCCCCTTGACCCGCCGGCTTGATGTTCCCTTCCCCGCCGCTGCGCCTCTACACCCGGGCTGGCTGCTGCCTCTGCGAGGGCCTGGAGGAGCGGCTGCGGGCCCTGGATCCGCAGCCGCCCCTGGAGCTCGTGGATGTGGATGGAGATCCGGCCCTGCAGGCCCGCTACGGCCTGCGGGTGCCGGTGCTGGCCCGGGCGGGCGGATCCGCTGCGGCCGGCTCTTCTCCGGCTGGTGATCTGCCGGCCCCCGCCTGGGTGGATCTGCCGCCGGTGCCGCCCCGGCTCGGGGGGGAACGGCTGCAGGCCTGGCTGGCTGCCCACGGGGCGGTTGCCGGAGCGTCAGCCCAAGGCGGGATTCCTGTGGGTGACGGGCCTTAGATGGGCCATCGATGTGCGGCGAGCGGCCCCCATGACCCAGCTTCTCCATTCGCTGCTGCAGCAGGTGGGCCTGGCGATTCCGCAGGGCCTGGAGAACAGGGAGATCAGCGCGATCAGCTGTGATTCCCGCCGGGTCGGCGAGGGCACGCTCTTCGTGGGTCTGCCCGGCACCCGCATGGATGGGGGAACCTTCTGGCGGCAGGTTCTCGCCGATGGAGCCGCCGCCGCCGTGATCGGTGAGCAGGCCGCCGCCGCCGATCCGCCTGGCCCTGCCGATCCGGTGCTCGTGGTGGCTGATCCGGTGGCCCACTGGGCCGGCGAAC
This sequence comes from Cyanobium sp., assembly GCA_040399305.1. Lineage (GTDB taxonomy): Bacteria > Cyanobacteriota > Cyanobacteriia > PCC-6307 > Cyanobiaceae > Cyanobium. Next base: position 2,440 of record JBBASH010000093.1, on the reverse strand, counting down.
TGGCCGCGGCCTTCTGGCAGCAGCCCAGCTGCCGCCTGGCCCTGATCGGGGTGACCGGCACCAACGGCAAGACCACCACCACTTATCTCATCGAGCACCTGGCAGCCAGCACGGGCTATCCCACCGCCCTGTTCGGCACCCTGGTGAACCGCTGGCCTGGACACAGCGTGACGGCCCAACACACCACCGCCTTCGCGGACCTGCTCCAGCCCCAGCTCGCCGCGGCGGCCGAGGCCGGCGCCCGCATCGCCGCGATGGAGGTGAGCTCCCACTCCCTGGATCAGCAGCGGGTCGGCGGCTGCCGCTTCGCCGGGGCGGTGTTCACCAACCTCACCCAGGACCATCTCGACTACCACCCCTCGATGGAGGCCTACTTCGAGGCCAAGGCCCGCCTGTTCGCCGAACCCTTCCTCGCCGGCGACGCGGTGGTGAACGTGGATGACCCCTGGGGCCAACGCCTGGCCACCGAGCTGGTGGAGCGTGGCGTGCGCTGCTGGCGGGCCTCCCTGGAGCGCACCGACGTGGAGCTCAGGGTGGAGGATCTGGAGCTGGGGGCTGGCGGTATCCGAGGCACCCTGGTGACACCGCTGGGCCGGGGCCCCTTCCACTCCCCCTTGGTGGGCCGCTTCAACCTGATGAATCTGCTTGAGGCGGTGGGGGTGCTGCAGCAGCAGGGGATTCCGCTGGCCAAGCTGCTCGAGGCCCAGGCCAGCTTCCGCGGGGTGCCCGGCCGGATGGAGCGGGTGAGCTTCGCGGGAGGCAGCGCGGCCCCGGCCGTGCTTGTGGACTACGCCCACACGCCCGATGGCCTGGAGAACGCCCTGGCGGCCTGCCGGCCCTTCACAGGCGGCAGGCTGATCTGCGTGTTCGGCTGCGGCGGCGACCGCGACCGCACTAAGCGGCCGCTGATGGGCGCGATCGCGGCCCGCCTCGCTGATGCCGTGGTGGTGACCTCGGACAACCCTCGCACGGAGGATCCCGAACGGATCCTGGCGGATGTGGTGGCCGGCATCCCCTCCGGAACCAGCCTGGCCGTGGAGATCGACCGGGCCCGGGCCATTGCCACGGCCATTGCCGAGGCCTTACCCGGCGATCTGGTGCTGATCGCCGGCAAGGGCCATGAGGATTACCAGATCCTGGGCACCACCAAGATCCATTTCGATGACCGGGAGGAGGCCGAGAAGGCGCTGCGGTCCCGGCCCGTGGCGGTCTGAGGCACGCCCATCAAAAAGCCCCCCGAGTTCGGGGGGCTGAGCTTCGATCCTGCTGAAGGAACCGCAGAGCGGAACCAGGCTCAGCTGAAGCGAACGGCGGTGCGGTCGTAGCGCACGTCGATGTCACGCACCCAGCCGCCATTGGCGACCTCCAGCCAGTCGTTGCGGCGGTGGCCGGTGAGCTGCACGTTCTCACCGTTGCGCACGCGGCGCAGAACGGCGGAGTTGATGTCGGCATGCTCACGCACTTCCAGCTGACCGTCGTGGGCATTGGCCTCCACGAAGATGTTGCGGGAGGTGGTGGTGCCGGTGGTCACCGTGCTGGTGTTCGTGTAGCTGCCGCTGTAGGTGGTGCCGGTGTTGGTCACGACATCTTCCTTCTTGCCGCGCAGGGCCGCCCAAGAGAGCAGACCGAGGCCGAGGGGCAGCAGCAACCACCAGGGGTTCACGCCGGTGCCGGTGTCCGTGGTGGTGGTGGTTTCAGCCGGAGCGGGGGTCGTTTCCACCGGGGTTTCGGCACCGCCGAAGGTGGTCGCCACACCCTTGCTCAGGCTGTAAGGGCAGGTGAGCCGGGCGGTGTTGGTGCCGTCCTTGGTGAGGTCAAACACCACCTCAACCTTGTCGGCATCCACCGAGCGGCTGGAGATCACCTTGGCGAGGTCAGTACGCCAGCCCTGCTTGCCGGCGCTGTCGAGACAGGCCGCGGTGGCGGTCTTGAGGGCTTCCTCAGTGCTGACGGCCAAGACCGGGCCTGCAGCGGCCAGCAGGCCGAGGGAGGCAGCGGAGACCAGGAAAAAACGCTGCATGGAACGGGAGGACTGGACCATCCTGAAAAAACTCCTGTGGGTCGGGTTTGGTAAGAGTGGGAGAAGAAACCTTGAACCAATGGGTGGTGGGCCTGTCGTGCGACGGGCCCTAGCGAAGGGGTTCGCGGAATACGCCATCCATCGCATGAACCTTATTCGGATTGAGAATTTTGGCAACAGTGTTCTGAGCATTCTTCGATTGCCGTTGTCTTGCTGCCCGACCTGCTGGTCTGGTGGGCCTCCTGCTCCGGCTCGCTGACATCCGTGTGCTGGTGCGGTGTGCTTGGTGCGGTGTGCTGGTGCGGTAGGTGCGAGTCCCAACCCTTCAGCGGCGCTGGGTGCCGGAGGCGGTTGGTCGCTGGTGTGGAAGGGAAGACAAAGCTGAAAGTCTGATCAATAGTTTATGGGCAGACTGCCTTG
>JBBASH010000092.1:0-9966 GCA_040399305.1 Cyanobium sp. | reverse complement strand
CCTATGAAAAGCTGATTCCCTCGGAGCGCTACCGCGGCCGCATCCACTACGAATTCGATAAGTGCATCGCCTGCGAGGTGTGCGTGCGGGTTTGCCCGATCAATCTGCCGGTGGTGGATTGGGTGATGAACAAGGCCACTAAGAAGAAGGAGCTGCGCAACTACTCGATCGATTTCGGAGTGTGCATCTTCTGCGGCAACTGCGTCGAGTATTGCCCTACCAACTGCCTCTCGATGACCGAGGAGTACGAACTGGCAGCCTTCGATCGCCACAGCCTCAACTATGACAACGTCGCCCTTGGCCGTCTCCCCACCAGCGTGACCAGCGATCCGGCCGTGGTTCCGTTGCGGGAGCTGGTCTACCTGCCCAAGGGTGTGCTGGATCCCCATGATGTGCCCGCCACCATGCCGCGGGTCGGCAGACTCCCCGAGCAGGTGCTCGAAACCCTGCCCAGGCCGGCGACGGCCGCTCCTGACCCCGCCGCCACCGCCGAACCAGGCGCCACCCCCCCCCAGCCATGACGATCGCTTCCACCACAGAGCTCATCTGCTTCCTGGTGCTCTCGGTCACCCTTGTGGCCGGGTCCCTCGGGGTGGTGCTGCTCCCCAACATCGTGTATTCCGCCTTCCTGCTGGGCGGCGTGTTCCTCTCGGTGGCCGGTCTCTACCTGCTCCTCAATGCCAGCTTCGTGGCTGCCGCCCAGGTGCTGGTCTACGTGGGGGCGGTGAACGTGCTGATCCTGTTCGCGATCATGCTTGTGAACAAGAAGGAAACCCTGGCAGCCATCCCGGGTCTGCTGCTGCGGCGGGTTCTTTCCGGGGCGGTGTGCGCCGGTCTGTTCGCCCTGTTGCTCCGGGTCTCCTTCACCACCAACTGGGCCCTGCCCGGCCCCACCCCGGTGGGTGAAGAGGCCACCATCAGGATCGGAGAGCACCTGTTCAGCGATTACCTGCTGCCTTTCGAACTGGCTTCGGTGTTGCTCTTGATGGCGATGATCGGTGCCATCGTGCTGGCCCGCCGTGATGTGTACAGCAGTGATGTGATCACCGGCGAACCGGTGGACCAGGGTCTGATCGAGAAGGCCCGCACCCCCCTGCTGCTTGAGAAGCCCGCCCTGGAGAAAACCTCATGACCTTCGCCCTGGTTCTTCCCGGTTTCAACAACGGGATTCCCCTTCAGGCCTACCTCGCCCTAGCCGCTGTGCTGTTCTGCACGGGGGTGTGGGGCCTGATCAATAGCCGCAATGCCGTGCGCGTGCTGATGAGCATCGAACTGATGCTTAACGCCGTGAACCTCAATCTGATGGCCTTCTCCAATTACCTCGATGGCCAGCTGATCCGCGGCCAGGTGTTCGCCATCTTCGTGATCACCGTGGCCGCGGCCGAAGCGGCGGTGGGTCTGGCGATCCTGCTCTCCTTGTATCGAAACCGCGAAACGGTGGACATGGAGCGTTTCAATCTCCTGCGTTGGTAGCCAGGCTGGGCCCACCTGATCTGCGGCGTTTCGCCCCATGCGGCTCGAGAAGGTCTGGTTGATCGTGCGCAGCGGCAGCCGCGCCGCCCAGCTTCAGGCCCGTCGTTGCGCCGAGGATCTCCGATCCCGGGGTATCGGCGTGATCGTGGCGGCCAGTGGCCTGGCCCAGAATCCCTTCCCGGCCCTGCTGGCCACCGAACCGACTCCGCCCGATCTGGCGCTGGTGCTCGGCGGCGATGGCACCGTGCTCGGCGCGGCTCGTCACCTCGCCCCCCATGGGGTTCCGATCCTCAGCTTCAACGTTGGGGGCCACCTCGGCTTCCTCACCCATGAGCGCAGCCTGCTGCGGCTCGCCGACGAGGCCTCCGCTGAACCCTGCCTTTGGCAGCGTTTGCTGGAGGATCGCTTCGCCCTTGAGCGCCGCATGATGCTCGAGGCCCGGATCGAGCGGGGCGATGGGTTGAGCGCCAGCGCGGCCGCCCGCACCCGTGCACCCATCGCAGCTGCCGATGTGGATGCCGATGGGCCCCACGGCGCCCTCAACGACTTTTACTTCCGGCCCTGCCTCGATGAGGTGTCGCCCACCTGCCTGCTCGAGCTCGAGATTGATGGCGAGGTGGTGGATCAGTACCGCGGTGATGGCCTCATCATCGCCACCCCCACCGGTTCCACCGGTTACGCCATGGCGGCGGGGGGGCCGATCCTCCATCCCGGCATCGAGGCGATCGTGGTGAATCCGATCTGTCCGATGAGTCTCTCCAGCCGTGCCGTGGTGGTGCCTCCCCGCTCGAGGCTCACCGTGTGGCCCCTCGGGGAGACCAGCCGGCGGGTGAAGCTCTGGAAGGATGGCGCCCACGCCAGCCTCCTCGATCCTGGCGATCGCTGTGTGGTTCAGCAGGGGCCCCATCCAGCCCTGCTGCTGCAGCTGGAACAGAGTCCCTCCTACTACCGCACTCTCACCCACAAGCTGCACTGGGCTGGAAGCCTCACCAACGGCGAGGCCTCCTCGAACTAGGGCGTGAACAGTTGCCCGGAGTGCAGCTTCCCTCCGGTGGATCCAGGCTTTTCGCGCCAGAAAGCCTTGCTCGGACGGGCCTCCAGGCACGGACTGTTTCACAATGCTCCTTTCCAGGCGACCTCTGGGTCGCGGCAGGACGTGGCGCTGGAGATCGAACGACGCTTTCTGGTGGTGGGCGAGGGTTGGCGCCACCACAGCCTCTGGGAGCGCAGCCTGCGCCAGGGCTACCTGGTGGCTGCCGCCGAGGGCCTCACCCTGCGGGTGCGCACCAGCTCCCCCCTGGGGGGGGGCGGGGCGCCGGAAGCTGCTGGAGTTGGGGGCCGGTCGGAGCCCGCTCCGGAGGCCTTCCTCACCCTCAAGGCCCCTCCCCCCGCCGGCTTCAGTGGTCCGGCCCTCTGCCGGCTGGAATTCGAATATCCGATCCCGCTGGCCGATGGGGAGGAACTGTTGGGCTTGGCGGCGGCTTCGCTGCGCAAGCAGCGCCATGGCCTCGACCTGAGCGGTGGTGACTGGGTTCTTGATGTGTTCGAGGGCGAGAATGCGCCTCTGGTGCTGGCCGAGGTGGAGATCGCCAGCGCCGATCAGGCCGTGTTGATTCCCTCCTGGTGCGGGCGGGAGGTTACCGGCCGCCATGACCTGAGCAATGCCGCGCTGGCTCACCATCCCTTTGCCCGCTGGAGCGAGGCCAAGCAGCGCGAGCTGCTGCATCCCTAGGCTGAAAGCGAAGCAAGCTGCAGCGCCCGGAGCGGGGACCCTTGATGACCGGCCTCTACGACAACCAGGGAGTGCTCCGCTGTGCCGGCAGGGATGCCGACGACTGCCTCGCCTACGCCGAGCTCTTCGGTCTTCCCGCCGATCGCTACAGCCTCGAGGCCCTAGAGGCGCCCCGCCCGCTCCAGTCCCAGCCGGCCCCCCGCCCCAGCCATGGAGACCAGTCGCCGGGGCTTGGGCAGGGCTGAACTGGACCCAGGATCAGGGCAGGGATTGCCGGCCGTTGCCAGCACCGCTGGCTGGATCGGCAGATCCGGCGGGTGGCAGAAGGCAGCAATTAAAGCCATCGCGGCAGATCTTGCCGTTATCCATGGCCCAGTTGAGCAGAGCGACCCGGTTCTTGGCGCCGGTCTTGGTGAAGATATTGCTCACGTGGTTGTCCACGGTGCGCTTGCTAATCATCAACTGGGCTGCGATCTCCTGGTTGGTGAGGCCGGTGGCCACCAGTTCCACAATCTCCACTTCCCGCTCGGAGAGATCGTTGCGGGCTGATGCGCTGAATCGGGCCGCCGGGGAACGCTCGTCAGGCCCAGGCTCCTGCCTGGTGCGCTCCGATGTCCCGCGCTCGGGCATGCCCAGCTCCACCTTAATGATTCACTCTAGGCAGGCCTCTGCTGCATGATGGGTTGCCAGAGGGGGGAGGGGCGTGCTGCTCCGGGACGCACTGCAGGCTGGTGAATTTGCGCTCACCGCAGAGGTCACCCCACCCCGGGGGGGAGACCCCTCTAGGGCCCTAGAGGTGGCCGCCCTGCTGCGGGGCCGGGTCCACGCCGTGAACGTGACCGATGGCAGCCGGGCGGTGATGCGGATGAGCAGCCTGGCCCTTTGTCGCCTGCTGCTGGAGGCCGGCATCGAGCCGGTGCTCCAGATGACCTGCCGCGACCGTAACCGCATTGCCCTGCAGGCCGATCTGCTGGGGGCCCATGCCCTTGGCATCCGCAACCTCCTTTGTCTCACCGGGGATCCAGTGCGGGCCGGCGATCAGCCGGCGGCCCGGCCGGTGAACGAGCTCGAGGCGGTGCGCCTGCTCCAGTTGGTCGGCCGTTGCAATGCCGGGCTGGATCCGGTGGAAGGCACCTTCCCTGACGGCCCCACCCAGCTGTTCGCTGGAGCCGCGGCCGATCCCCAGTCCCCCAGCTGGAGTGGCTTGGCCTCCCGGGTGCGTCGCAAGCAGGCCGCCGGCGCCCGTTTTGTGCAGACCCAGATGGTGATGGATGAGGCTGCCCTGCGGCGTTTCGTGGAGGAGATCACCGCTCCGCTCGGGCTTCCGGTGCTAGCCGGGGTATTTCTGCTCAAGTCGGCTCGCAATGCCCGCTTCATCAACCGCGTGGTGCCGGGCGTCTGCATTCCCGAAGTTGTGATCGCTCGCCTGGAGGCGGCGAAGGACCCGGCAGCGGAGGGGGTGGCGATCGCTGCGGAGCAGGTGCAGGCTTACCGCTCCATTGCCCAGGGGGTGCATCTGATGGCGGTGAAGGCCGAGCAACGGATCCCTTGCATCCTGGATCGGGCCGGGATCAAGTCCCTGACCTAGCAGGGGTCCGGCCGCGCCAGTTCACCAGCCGCGCCAGTTAACCAAGCGCTCTTGAAGAAGCCTGGTCGCCCCTGGCCAGGCCTAGAGCGATCGGCACTTCGCAGGGACTTAAGGCCCCCAGCCCTCAGCCGGCCTTCAGGGCGAGATCGCTGCCGAGGAGTTCGGCCATCGCTTTCTGCTGAGGGGAAGGGAAGAACACGTCTTGGCGGCGGGCATCGGTGATCAGCCAGTCGAGGGCGGCCTCCTGGAGATCGAAATGGTCACCGTTGCGATCAACGCAGTATCGGCCGAATACGAGTTTTTCCACCAGACGTACACCGGCACCGATCCGCGAATAATCGAAGATGATCGAATTATCGATTGTGGCACCTTCGCAAATATGGCAACTGGGGCCGATCATCGCCGGTCCGATGATCGTGGCCCCATCCTCAATGCGGGTCATGCCACCCACATAGATGGGTCCCTCCACGTTGATCTTGTCCCAGTTGGCTGCCACATTCAGGCCGGTATAGATGCCTGGCCTCACCTCAACACCGGGGATCTGTACCTGCCGCACATGGCCTTGAAGAACGCTGCGGATCGCCTGCCAGTAGTCAGGCACTTTGCCGATATCCACCCATTCGAATTCCATCGGTAGGGCATAGAACGGCGCGCCGGCCTCGACAAGCTTGGGGAAGAGATCGGAGCCGATGTCGAAGGGTTCACCACTGGGGATGTAGTTGAAGACTTCCGGTTCGAAGATGTAGATGCCCGTGTTGATCATGTCGCTGGCGGCTTCCTCCACCGGCGGCTTCTCCTGGAAGGAGAGCACGCGGCCATCAGGGTCGGTCACCACGACCCCGTAGCTGCTCACCTGGTCGTGGGGAACGCGCTTGGTGATCAGGCTCGCCATGGCGCCCTTGGCACGGTGACGGCGCACAGCCTCACTCAGGTCGAGATCGATGAGCGCATCACCGCAGAGCACCACGAAGGTGTCATCAAAGAAGGGTTGGAAGTCCTGGATGCGCTTGAGCCCACCGGCTGAGCCGACGGCATCGCCGATCAGTTCGCCATCCTCAATCCTGCCTTCGAAGCTGTAGGCGATCTGCACACCAAAGCGCTGGCCATCGCGAAAATAGTTTTCAATTTCCTCGGCCAGGTGGGAAACGTTCACCATGATCTGGTCGAAGCCGTGCTGGCGCAAAAGTTCCAGCAGGAACTCCATCACCGGCTTCTGCAGGATCGGAATCATCGGTTTGGGCGTGGTATGGGTGATCGGTCTCACCCGTGTGCCCTTGCCCGCCGCCAGGATCATCGCCTTCATCGGCGTTGACGTTTTCAGATTGGTCGCGCCAGCCTACGGACCCCTCTCAGGCTGCCTGTGCTTCCAGAGCCGGCCCCCCATCTGGCCCCTGGCCACTGAGAACCGGGAGCGTTGCTGCTGTTTCGAGCTCGACGAGGCGCCGCAGCCGCAGGCTGCCGAACAAGCCGCCATCCTGCTGCAGTTCCAGCTTGCCCTGGGCTGAGAGAAAGAGAAGGGCCCAGAACACGCCCACCCGGTCCCGATCCAGGTCGTCCTCCGAGAGGAGTCCTGCCGTATTCCAGGCCTCCACCAACTCATCGAAACCCACCCAGCGCTCCTCGCGAGCGGCATTCCACTCGAGCAGGAACAGGCTGAGGGCTGCCGTGGTTTCCGGCAGTTTCTCCCGGTGGGCCAGGGCGCTCACCTGGGCAATGGCCGCCGATTCGCTGTAGGCCCGGCCACGGGGGCGGTGGCGGGGCCGGGGTCCCTCCTGCTCCAGCCGTTCAGCGATCTCCTCGAGCTGGCGGATGAGTTCGCCGAGGGTCACCGGCCGCTGCAGGGGCGGCGGGGCCACCGGGCGACGCCGCAGGTGGGTCTCCGGCCGGCGGGGGAGTGCCATGGATGGGGCGCTCAGGCCCTCTCCGGGATCATCAAAACCGAACGGATCCTCGAACACAGGTTCCGGCGGGAAGGTGGCGGCCTCCAGCACCTCCGCCTTCAGGCCCACCAGCACCGAAGCGGCCAGAAAGGCCTCACTGCTTTCGGCCAGATCGCGCTCGAAGCTGCCACCCTGGGCGGCCGCCAGGCGTGGCAGGGCGATCCTTTGGCGGAGCTGATCGAGGAAGCCATCGATCACCCCGATCACATCCACATCCCAGGGGTCGATCTCGCCCCGCTCGGCGGCGTCCTGGAGCAACCGGATGGCCAGCCTGGCGCCTGCTTCTGCCACTCGCTTCGCCGCGCTCCGAAGCCCAGATGCGTCTCACGGTATCGGCTAGAACCGGCACCGTCACGCCCATGGGTGTTCCAAAGACTCAGATCGCGGGGCTCAATCCACCGACACCGCCTCGGCGGGTGCGGCGGTGGGGGCGCTGCTGCCACCCGCGGCCGGCAGCAGGCCCAGCTGGGCATCCACGGTGGCCCGGTAGCGCTGCAGATCGTTTTCCAGTTCCTGGATGCGCACCTGCTGCGCTTCCTGCACACCGGAATCCAGCTGCGTTTCCACCTTCTTCACCACACCGCTCCACACGGCGAAGATCCAGGCGGCGGTGGCGCCGATGCCACCCACCAGCAGCAACAGAACGGCCAAGGGAAGGGTGGTGGCCATCCCCGGCAAGAAATGGACCGTGGTGGGCGCCGTGTTCTCGAGGGTGAAGGTCACCGCTGCCAGGCCAAAACTGAAGATCAACAGGAAATTCAGCTGCCGCATCGCTGGATTCGGTCGGAATGATCTGAGGGTATCGAGGCGATCGCTCCCCCAGTGATCGGGCCACGAGGGCGCAGAACTTTGTTACCCCGTCGCGGGAATCGGCTCGAAGGATCAGCCTTGCCCGGCCGTGAGGGCTGGAGCCTGGAGAGCTCCCGGTAGGGCCACGGCAAGGGAGGTTTGGCGCATCACGGCGGCGCCGGGTGGGTGCTGCACGAGGGCCATGGCGGTGGACTCCCGTTTGACCAGGGCCTCAATCGAGGCGCGGTAGGTATCGGTGAGTAGGCGGGGGTAGAGGCCGATGCCGATGATCGGCACCAGCAGGCAGCTGATCACATAGATCTCGCGGGGTTCGGCGTCCACCAGATGGGTGTGGGACACCAATTCGGCGTTCTCCTTGCCGAAGAAGATCTCCCGCAGCATTGAGAGCAGGTAGATCGGCGTGAGGATCACCCCGATGGCCGCCAGCACGCAGATCACCACGCGGAAGGGCAGGGTGTAAGCCTCGCTCGTGGCAAAGCCCACGAACACCATCAGCTCGCTCACGAAGCCACTCATGCCCGGCAGCGCCAGGGAGGCCAGGGAGCACACGGTCCAGAGGGCGAACATCTTGCGCATCTTTTGGCCCACGCCGCCCATGTCATCGAGTTGGAGCGTGTGGGTGCGGTCGTAGGTGGCGCCCACCAGGAAGAACAGGCTGGCGCCGATCAGGCCGTGGCTCACCATCTGCAGCATGGCGCCGCTGGTGCCGAGGGCACTGAAGCTGCCGATGCCGATCAGCACGAAGCCCATGTGGCTGATCGAGCTGTAGGCGATCTTGCGTTTGAGGTTGCGCTGGGCAAACGACGTGAGGGCCGCATAGATGATGTTCACCACCCCCAGCACCACCAGCAGCGGCGCGAACTGCACGTGGGCCGCCGGCAGCAGCTGCACGTTGAAGCGCAGCAGGGCGTAGCCGCCCATCTTGAGCAGGATTCCGGCCAGCAGCATGTGCACGGGTGCCGTGGCCTCACCATGGGCATCGGGTAGCCAGGTGTGCAGCGGCACGATCGGCAGCTTCACCCCGAAGGCGATCAGCAGGGCCGCATAACAGAGCACCTGGAACCCTACGGGGAAGGCCTTGTCGGCCAGCACGGTGTACTCAAAGCTGGGAGCGCCCCCGCCGAAGAAGGCCATCGCCAGGGCCGCCAGCAGGATGAACAGGGAGCTGCCAGCGGTGTAAATGATGAACTTGGTGGCAGCGTATTGCCGTTTCTTGCCCCCCCAGATCGCCAGCAGCAGGTACACCGGCAACAGCTCCAGTTCCCAGGCCAGGAAGAAGAGCAGCATGTCCTGCACGGCGAACACGGCGATCTGGCCGCCATCCATGGCCAGCAGCAGGAAAAAGAAGAGCTTTGGCTTGAAGGTCACCGGCCAGGCCGCCAGGGCTGCCAGGGCCGTGATGAAGCTGGTGAGCAGGATCAGCGGCATCGAGATGCCGTCCGCCCCCACGGACCAGGCCAGGCCCAGGTCGGGCAACCAGGTGTAGCGCTCGGCCAGCTGCAGGCCCTCTACCGAGGGGTCGTAGCCATTCAGATAGGCCCCCACCGTGATCAGGAAGGTGAGCAGGGCCACGCCAAGGGCGTACCACCGGACGGTCTTGCCGTCGCCCTTGTCGGGGATGAAGGGGATCAGCAGGGCAGATGCGATCGGAAACAGGATCGCGGCGCTTAGCCAGGGGAAAGGCACCAACCACTCACACCGTCTGGCCGGAGTGTAGAAATGGCGACCGGTTTGGCCGGGAGCCGATGGGGGTTGTCACACACTCTCGGGGGCTGCCGTCGCTCTGCGGTGGGGCGGCAACGCTCGCGTTGGTCGCTGACGCCGCCCCACCGCAGAGCGACGGCAGCAGGGGGCTGGGGGTCGTGGTCGGGGCTTGAGGCTCTTGGGGTGGTGGGGTTCGCTTCGCTGCCCCGCCGCAGGGTGCTGGCGGCGGGGGGCTGGGGGTCTGGGCTTGAGGCTCTTGCGGGTAGTGGGGTGCGCTTCGCTGCCCCGCCGCAGGAGGTGATGGCGGCGAGGGGCTGGGGTGGGCACGGGGTGCAGGGGCCAATGGGGCTGTAGGTGGGCGCTCTGCTGGATCGCCACCGTCCAAGGGAAGCAGGGGGAAGGAGGGTGCAAGGCTCCCAGCGCTGGTTGCTGTGCTGACCCGCTTGGTGGTTGGGGCGCCGGCAGGTTGTTTGGCGGAGTCAGCTGCGGTAGAGCCCTGGAGCTGCGTGGCCCCGCCGCAGGCTTTCTGGTTGCTGGGGGCTGGTGGAGGGCTTCCGTCCGGGGCTTTATGGCCTGGGACGCTGCGGAGTTGGGGCCGCGTGACGCTGTTGTTGTGCCCCTTGGCGAGGCTGCGGGCTATTCAGCGCCTTCGGCTGTGCGGAGCGCTCAGCCGAAGGCGCTGAACAGCACCACTAGGGCGATCACGCCGCCGAACACGA
>JBBASH010000091.1:0-10134 GCA_040399305.1 Cyanobium sp. | reverse complement strand
CCCCTGGCGCCGCACACTCCTAGGCTGCCCATCACCCATGGTTTGTCCGCAATGACTGCAACTCTTCATGCTGCGATCGCGCCAGGAACGGACATCACCGCCAACTTCCGCGCCGCCTACGAGAACCGTTACACCTGGGAGCCGGGCTTCGGCGGTTATCAGGGAACCTGCGTGTGGGAGCAGGGGGATCGCCGGGTGGAGGGCCACTTCCAGGTCGGCGCCGACCTGAAGGCCAGCGTGGAGGGAATCGAGGATGAGGCGGTGCACAAGGCCGTGGCCTCCCAGCTGTGGGAGGTGGCGATCCACCGGGTGCGGCGCCCATTTGAACAAACCCACGCCGGCAATACCTTCACCGCCGGTGACACCGACGCGGTGGGCACCGAGGTGATCGTTGGCGGCAAGGGCCAGGGCGACCGTTACCGCATCAACGACAACGTGGTGACCATGGTGCACCGCCACATCCACGGCTCGGTGGTGACAATCTTCACCACCGAGGTGCTGGACACCGGTGCTGGCTACCTCAGCCACACCTACACCAGCCAATACAGCGATCCGGCCAGCGGCGAAACCCGCGGCGGCCGCAGCAGCTTCACCGACACCTTCATCCCCCTGCCGGGGGGTGGGCCGTGGGTGCTGGCGGAGAGGGTGGTGGCGAGCGAGATCGAGGCCACCAGCGCCCAAGACGGGCCTGATCAGGGACGCCAGATCTTCCGCTTCGAGGACTTGGCGCCCCTCACTTGATCGTCCATCAACCTCCAGCCAGGCTGATCCCTCTGCCCCATGGTGAGCGGAGGGTGAGCCCATGGGATTGCGGCGGCCCCGGGTTCACCGACTTGCGGAGCTTCACTCGCCGTCCGTCAGGGGGGTAATCGTCTGCAAACGATCGTTCAGCTGCATCGCCATCGACTGACGGCCAACCGCCAGAACCTTCAGGGTGTCCTCATGCATGCGCAGCTGGGCGTCGGCCACCTGCATGCCCCGCACGAGTTCCTTGATCTCGTCCGGCAGGGTATTGAGGTCGTAGCGCTTGCCCTCAAAGGTGAGCACGGGAGGTTGCTGGTCGGGGGTCTGCACGGGAGGTCAGGAGAAGACAGGGCAACCTTAGGCAAAGCCGGAACCGCCAACCTTGCACCTCAGCGGCTCTGCGGCCGCCACCCCCGAGCTGATCGCCAACAGGACGAGGCCTTGCTGAAACCCGTTGCTTCTGGCCCCGCTCGAATCCCGATCGGGCCTGGAAGCCACAGGGGTCAGCCGTCGATCCGGATCAGCTGGCGCTGGCAGAGGTCGCGGTAGCGGCCGCCGCGCGCCATCAGGCTGTCGTGGTTGCCCTCCTCCACAATGCGCCCGGACTCCAGCACCAGGATCCGGTCCGCCTCCTGCACCGTGGAGAGCCGATGGGCGATCACCAGCACGGTGCGACCGGCCATCGCCTGATCCAGCCCCCGCTGCACCGCCTCCTCGGCTTCGGCATCGAGGGCGCTGGTGGCCTCATCCAGCAGCAGCACGGCCGGATTGCCGAGCACCGCCCGGGCGATGGCCAGGCGTTGCAGCTGGCCGCCGGAAAGATTGCTGCCGCCCTCCTCCAACCGCGCTCCGTAGCCACCGGGCAGGGCCTCGATGAAGCCATCGGCATTGGCCAGGCGCGCTGCCTCCCGGATCTGTTCGCTGCTCACCGGGCGGCCGAAGCCGATCGCCTCGGCCACCGTGCCGGAGAACACCCGGCTTTGCTGGGGAACCAAGGCCACGGCGCGGCGAAGCTCACGCGCCTGTAGATCGGCCAGATCCTGGCCATCGAGCAACACCCGGCCTCGCTGGGCGGTGTTGAAGCGGAGCAGCAGCGAGAAGAGGGTGCTCTTGCCAGCACCGGAGGGACCCACCAGAGCCACCACCTGCCCCGGGGCGATCCGCAGCGAAATGTCGTGGAGTACGGGTTTTTCAGGGCTGTAAGCGAAGCTCACCCCCTCCAACACCAGCTCACCGCGCACCTGACCGAGGGGCCTGGCGCCAGGGCGATCCGGCGGCTCCACCGGTTCGGCCTCGATGGCCCGCAGCCGCCGCAGCGAGGCCTGGCCCTGCTGAAACTCGTTGTAGTTGGTGGTGAGGTGGGCGATCGGATCGATCAGCATCAGCAGCGCCGCCACGTAGCTGCTGAAACCGGCACTGCTCAGGCCACCGCTCTGAATGCGGGCGGCGCCGATCAGCAGCACCGAGAGAATGCCTGCGGCCTCGATGAAGCCCACCACCGGGTGCTGCAGGGCCAGCAGCCGCAGGGTGCGGTAGCGGGCCCGGCGGTGCAGATCCACTTCGGTGTCGAAGCGCTCCTGCAGCCAGGGTTCGGCGGCAAACGCTCGCACCAGCGGCAGCCCACCAATCGCCTCACCGAGCAGGGAGGCCAGCTCGCTCACCTGCTTCTGGCTGCGCTCGGCTGCCCCCATCACCCGGGCACCGAACAGGCTCACGAGCACCGCCACGACGGGGGCCAGCAGCAGGGTGGCCAGGGCTAGGGGCCAATCCAGCCAAAGCATGTAGCCCAGCACTGCCACCAGCTGCAGGGCGCTGGGGATGCTGTCCTGGAGGGTCTTGTAGATGACCTCCCCCACCCGGTCGGCGTCCTCGGTGAGGCGGTAGGTGAGATCGCCAGCGGAAAGTTTCTCGAGGGCGCCGAACTCCAGCCGCTGCAGGCGGGCGAAGAGCTGGCGGCGCAGGTCCTGGCTCACCGCCAGGGCGGGCCCGGCCAGCAGGGTGTCTTGGCCGAACTGGGCGGCCTTCTGCACCATGAACACCGCCAAGGCCAGGCCAATGCTGCGCAGCACGGCCGGGAAATCACCGGCCCCGATCGCCGGAATCAGCTTGCCAGCCAGGGAAGCCAGCAGGGGCCAGCAGGCCACGAACACGAGCATGCAGAGCCCCCCGGCCAACAGGCGGGGCCGGTGGGGCTTGAGCAGGGGCCATAGCCGGCGGAAGCCGGCCGGCGAGGGGGCAAGCATCCGCGCAGCCTAGTCCTGGGGAGCTGAGTGCCCCGGCTGGAGACAATCCCGGTGGGCCAGTCCCCGGGGATGGGGCTGCTGTGCCAACTTCATGCCAGCCAGAGATGAAGACCGTGAAACTCGATCAATACCTCAAATGGCACGGTCTGGCCGCCACGGGCGGTGAGGCCAAGCAACGGATCCAACGGGGTGATGTGAAGGTGAATGGGGCAATCGAAACCCGGCGGGGTCGCCACCTCTCCCCTGGGGATGCGGTGGAGATCGATGGCAGGGAAAGGATCGTGATGCCACCTGTTGCAGAAGCTGCTGGGCTGGAGGCCCCGGATCGCCTGCCCCCGTCTGGGGGCTGATCGGAAGCGCCCGAACGGAGTGCCGCTTGGCCTGCCATGGCGACCGCGGCAGCTTCGGGGAGAGGCTTCCCGCCCGGTGCGGGGTTGGGCCGGTTCGCAGCGTTTCGGCTAGGGGAGCGCAGGGCTGGAGGTGCGGACGAGGTTTTAACCTTTGGCGATTGTTGTTTGTTGGGAGCCGCCGGTGCGTAGGACTGTCATCGCCGGGAACTGGAAGATGCACATGACCTGCGCCGAGACGCGGGAGTTCGCTGCGGTCTTCCGTCCCCTGATCGCCGATCTGCCCAGCAATCGCCAGGTGGTGTTGGCGCCCCCCTTCACATCGATTCCCACCCTCTGCCGCCACCTGGAAGGGGCCGGCGTGGCGATTGCCGGTCAGAACGTGCACTGGGAGGAGAGCGGCGCCTACACCGGCATGATCTCGGCGCCGATGCTGATCGAGCACGGCGTCAGCCACGCGATCGTGGGTCACAGCGAGCCGCGCAAGTACTACAGCGAAACCGACGAGCAGATCAATCTGCGCGCCCGCACGGCCCAGGCCCATGGCCTGATCCCGATCCTGTGCGTAGGGGAGAGCCTTGATCAGCGCGAGGCCCGCGAGACAGAACGGGTGATTCATCGCCAGATCGAACAGGGGCTCGAAGGCATCGACCCGCTGCGGGTGATCGTGGCCTATGAGCCGATCTGGGCGATCGGCACCGGTAAGTCCTGCGCCGCCGAGGAGGCCAACCGCATCTGCAGCCTGATCCGGGGCTGGGTGGGCAACCCCGATGTGGTGGTCCAGTACGGCGGCTCGGTGAACCCGGGCACGATCGATGAGTTGATGGCCCAGGGCGACATCGATGGTGTGTTGGTGGGGGGTGCCTCCCTGGATCCGGTGAGCTTCGCCCGCATCGCCAACTACCAGGTGCCGGTGGCGGCCTGAGGGCCTGAACATGTCAGGGGTGGAAGCCCACCACGAACGAACAGCTTCGGGAGAGTCCCCAACCTTGGGGTCAGCAACCCATTGCGATGCGGGGCCAGAGGAGCCAGCGGCTCAGCCTCCATCAACGGCTCCGGCCCCATCCCGAACGGAGCGACTGGCGGAGCTGCGAGGCATGCCGATCCCGGGGAGCCACACCCTGGTGATGGGGATCCTCAACCTCACCCCGGATTCCTTCAGCGATGGCGGCCGCCTCCACGGGGTGGACGTGGCGGTGCGGGCCGCCGGCCGGATGCTCGCCCAGGGGGCTGATCTGCTCGACCTCGGGGGCCAGAGCACCCGTCCCGGAGCTGAGGAGATTGGCGCCGAGCGGGAGATCGGCCGAGTGCTGCCGGTGCTGCAGGCGATCCGGGCGGCCTATCCAGAAGCGGTGCTCTCGGTGGACACCTTCCGGGCCGCCGTGGCCGAGGCAGCCCTGGCGGCCGGGGCCGACTGGATCAACGACGTGGGCGGCGGCCGGCGGGATCCACAGATCCTGAGGGTGGTGGCTGAGGCGGGCTGCCCCTACGTGTTGATGCACAGCCGCGGCGACAGCCGCAGCATGGATAGCCTGACGGTTTACGGCGATGTGGTGGCGGAGGTGCGCCAGGAGTTGCGGGCGGCCACCGAGCGCGCCCTGGCCGCCGGGGTGAATGCCCAGCAAGTGATCTGGGATCCAGGGCTGGGCTTCGCCAAGACCACCGAGCACAACCTGGCCCTGCTTCGCGGGCTGGCTGTGCTGCGTTCCGAAGGCTTCCCGCTGCTGGTGGGCCCCTCGCGCAAGCGCTTCATCGGCGCGGTGCTCGATGAGCCGCGTCCCCGGGCGAGGCTATGGGGCACCGCGGCGGTCTGCGGCCAGGCGATCGCGGCGGGGGCTTCGATCCTGCGGGTGCACGATGTGGGGCCGATCGTGCAGGTGGCGCGGATGGTGGATGCGCTTGCAGAGCTGGCGTTGCCTTGATGCGGGCCGCTTTTGCAGAGCAAGGCTTTCGAGAGCCCGGTATGTTGATTCTAAGGTTGGAATTCAATGATTGAAAATTTCAGGCGATGGCAGCTCAGGACAATAACTTAATCCAGGCCGATCAGCTGCTGAATGAGTCTATCTCAAGTCGACGCAGTTTGCTGCGATCAGAATCTTCCTTTACTCTTGCTCTTTTGGGGTGGTTATTCGTTGGCTCTACGCTCAATGGCATGATCTTCAATTCTTTGCCAATTAAGCTAGCCATCCCTGAGTGGCAACTCAGCTTGATCGGGTTGCTGCTCAATTCCACCTTTCCTCTTTTGGTAGGGATCTAGCTGATTGTTTTTGCACAGTTTCTTGATCTCAACGATCACCCCCTCCAACACTGGAAGCTGAGGGCGGCTCCCTTTGCCGCCCTGCTTGCCGTTTTATTGGTGTTGATCATCCCACTCCAGTTTTTTTCTGGGCCAACTCATTTTAAAACTACAAACAACCTCCACGACTGAGGCTGTTAACAATTTACAGGAGATCGCCCGGAGAATTAGTGGTTTCAATTCCGAAGAGCAATTGCGTGCCTATGCTGGTTCCCTCCCTAACCCCATCTATCTTCCAGCCAAGTTTGATGCTGCATTCCCAGTGATCAAAAACCGGGCAGTCGAAAATATAAAAGCCCAGATCAATGCCATCAATAATAATGTCCAACTTCAAAAAACCGCCAGCCAACAGACCCGCATCCAAGCGCTCTGCTCACTGCGCTGGAGACCCTGCATGGTCTCGGCCAGGCTCCGCTCCGCCGCCTCCAGCACTGATGCCCTCCCGCAGGGATGACATCACGATTGCCTGCCCTACTTCCCTGGCTGAGAAAGATCCCGCTGCTCTATCGGGCAGCCAGCTTTGCAGGGTCTGACTGATTCAAGGCGTGATTAAAGGAATCATCTGTCTTCCATGGCGGCGGTAAATATGGAAGTCGCTATCGGTGGTGAGAAGCAACGGTGAGTTTGGATGACAGATCGGCAGGTCCATTTTCACAACAACCCACCAGATCAGCCAGCAAATCACCGG
Organism: Cyanobium sp.; assembly: GCA_040399305.1. Taxonomy (GTDB): domain Bacteria; phylum Cyanobacteriota; class Cyanobacteriia; order PCC-6307; family Cyanobiaceae; genus Cyanobium. The sequence goes on along the minus strand of JBBASH010000091.1, from coordinate 3,816 downwards.
CAGATTGTGGTGCTACGCATTCTGAGTTCTGCTCTGAGGACTGGAGGAACGCCGTCAATGCGCGTCGAACCAACTCAGACTTACTCAGCCGGCGACGATGAGCCTGCTTTGTGAGCTGCGCATCCAGGGCTTCGGTCAACTTGAGTGAGATCACTGCCATGGCCAGGACTCAGGCGACGCCAGACCACCATACCAGCCGCCAATCGGTATTACGCCGATCCTTCGAACGCAGCCATCGCTTCTGCCTGGTGGCGGCTCCCCTGGAGCGGATCGCGGCTGCCTTCACCGCAGCTCCCCTGATCCGCGACGAAGTCCTCTTCCAGGCGTGTCGCTCGGTGGCCTCAATGTTGCGGAGCTGAGTGGATCTGCCCTGGAATTGATGGCGGGCTGGATGCGGCAATACGGCGATTTACCGGCGCTGTGGTGGGGAAGCACCGCACCAGCATCCACCGCACGGGCCTGGATCCCAACACCAAGGAAGGGGAGCTGGCGCTGGTCTGGGCCGTGAGCGGGCCGCCATCATCTGAAGCTAATGTGGCTTCAGATGATGGTTCATGCTTTTCCGGCATGCCCTGATGTGGCGATCGCTTCCCCTGTTGGCTTGGATCCCGCCGATCGTGCCGGGGCCTTCTGGCAGTGCGCCGTTGATCAAGCTGAGCTGAGCGAGCAGCAGCGCCTCGAGGCCATTGAGCAGGGATGGAGCAGCCGCTGGTTGGTCGCCCTACGCGAACACCTGCATCTGCGGCTTGCCGAGCTCGAATCGCTGCTGGCGATGTCGGAGGCAACGCTGGCGCGGCGTGTGCGCCAGGAAGGCCCCTTGGAACCCGCGGTTTCGGAGCGCCTGGATCGCCTGCTGGAGGCAATCGGCCTTGCGCTCGGCGTGTTCGAGGATCCCCTCACCACCGAAACCTGGCTCAAGGCGCCCCATCCGCTGCTGCATCAGGTGTCCCCGTTGCAGCACTGCCGCACGGCGATCGGGGCCGCCCAGGTGCGGCGGCTCCTACAGGCGATGGAGCAGGGTGGTCCAGTGTGATCAAGGCATGGCGGCTGAGCAAGGCGCGCTATGCCGCCGATCTCTCCGGACTTGGCGCCGCCCGCGATGGGCAGCGATGGAATCCGCCCGGCCAGCCAGCGGTCTACCTGGGGCTCACCCCGGAAATCACCGTGTTGGAGCTGATGGTGCACCTCAACGGCGTGTTCGCCGCTCCGCTCGTGCTCTGCTCCTATGCCGTGCCGGATGAACCCCGGCTGATCGCGCACCCCGATCCCAGCGATCTGCCGCCGGGCTGGGACGCCATTCCCCACTGCAGCTCCATCGCAGCCTTCGGTGGCCGGTGGCTCCGCGAAGCCGGTCAGCTGGCTCTGGTGCTGCCCTCGGTGGTGGTGCCCCAGGCCCGCAACCTGATGCTCAACCCCCTCCATCCCGCCATCACAACGGTGGCGTTGCTCGATCAGGTTCCCTTTCGGCTGGATCAGCGGCTCAAGGGTTCCGGATGATCCCGGCTCCTCAACCCCGCTGCTGCAGCACCTGTTCCCGTTGATGGAGTCGGTAGCTGAGCTCAGCGGGTGATCACCAGCAGTTGCTTGATCACGAATCCCTCCCAGGCGGCCCCCAGACTGGGGTGCTGCAATCAAGGACCTCGGCTGATCAGCTGCTCACCCCCTCAATCCGATCCTCAATCTCCTGATAGATCTCCTGCAACTGGGCGATGTTCTCATCTGAGGTTTCCCAGTAGCCGCGACCATTCACCTCCAGCAGGGTGCCCACGATGCGGCGGAAGCTGTGGGGGTTGAGTTCCATGAGGCGCTTACGCATCTCCGGATCATTGATGAAGGTGTCGTTGGCCTCTTCGTAGACGAAATTATCCACGGCGCCGCTGGTGGCACTCCAGCCCAAGGTGAAGTTGAGCCGCTTGGCCACCTCGCGGACGCCCTCGTAGCCCGAATTGAGCATGCCCTCATACCACTTGGGATTGAGCAGCTTGGTGCGGGAATCGAGCCGGATCGTTTCGCTCAAGCTCCGCACCTGGGCGTTGGCGGTGGTGGTGTCGGCGATGTAGCTGGTGGGGGCCTTGCCGTCGTCCCGAAGACCGGCGATCAGCTTGGTGGGGTCGGAGTCGAAGTAGTGGCTCACATCGGTGAGCGAGATCTCGGCGGAATCCAGGTTTTGGAAGGTGACATCGGCGGTCTTCATCGCCGATTCAAACACTTCACGGTTTTGATTCATTTCGCCGGGGTTGTCGGCGTTGAAGGCAAAGGTTTTGCGGGAGAGGTACATCTCCTGCAGCTCGCCCTCCTCTTCCCAGGTGCTGTTCTCCACCGCCAGGTTCACGTTCGAGGAGTAGCTGCCGCTGGCGTTCGAAAACACCCGCGTCGCGGCATCCCGTAGCGAAATACCCTGCTCGGCGGCCTGCTCCTGGCTGTGCTTACGCACAAAATTCATCTCCAGGGGCTCCTCGGCCTCGGCGGCCATCTTCACCCCCTGGTCGATCAGGCCCATCTGGTTGATGAACAGATCACGGAAAACCCCCGAGCAGTTCACCACCACATCGATGCGGGGCCGGCCCAGCTCTTCGAGCGAGATCAGCTCCAGCTTGTTCACCCGGCCGAGCGAATCGGGCACGGGCCGCACACCGATGAACCAGAGGATCTGGGCGAGGGATTCGCCGTAGGTCTTGATGTTGTCGGTGCCCCAGAGCACGCAGGCGATCGTTTCGGGCCAGGTGCCCTGTTCCGCCTTCTGCCGCTCGATCAGGCGATCCACCACCACCTTGGCGGCGGCAATCGCAGCCCGGGTGGGAATCGATTGGGGATCGAGGGCGTGGATGTTCTTGCCGCTGGGCAACACGCCGGGGTTGCGGATCGGATCGCCGCCGGGCCCCGGCAGCACGTATTCGCCATCGAGGGCCCGCAGCAGGCTCTCCATCTCCATATCGGCGCAGATCTGCTCGAGGCAGAAGCGCAGGTAGGCAAAGGTTTTATCCAGCTCCGCCTGATCCACCTCGCCAAACCCAGCGCTGCGGCAGGCGGCCAGCCAGGGGGAGGGCAGCTGGAAGCCGAAGCGCTCCAGCAAATTGAAAAACCAGCTGAAGTTGCGGCGCAGGGTCACGCGGCCATCACTGCCGGTGACCTCCTTCACCATCGCCCCCACCGCGGTGCGACAGGTTTCGGTGATCAGTTGGTTGAGCTCCACATCGGCGAGCACACCTGCGTCGTTGCCCTTGTAAACGTCGGCGATCGTGCGGCCCCGGCTCTCGGCCAACAGCCCAGGCAGCGAGCGCAGGCCCTCCTCCTCCCGCTCCAGGGCGGCGATGTTCACCAGGGTGGCGATCGCCTCCTCGGCGGTGGGGGGCTTGCCGATCGTGTGCAGGCCGCAGGGCAGCAGCCGGCTCTCGATCTCCATCAGCTGGCGGTACACCGCCCCGACGACACCATCGCGGCCGTCCTGATCCAGCTCGGAGCCGTCCACCTCCGGCAGGGTCACGTCTTTGTCGAGGTTGCACTGGCGCGCCGTTTCCACGATCGCGTTCACGATCTGCACGCCCCTGGAGCTTTCGCGCAGCTGCTGATAGCTGCCCACCAGCTCGCCCAGCTCCTTGAGGCCCTTGTAGAGGCCGGCATTTTCAGCCGGCGGGGTGAGGTAGCTGATCGTGGAGGCGTAGCCGCGCCGCTTGGCGATCGTGGCCTCGGAAGGGTTGTTGGCGGCGTAGTAGTAGAGGTTCGGCAGGGCGCCGATCAGGGAATCGGGGTAGCAGGTTTCGCTCATGCCCATCTGCTTGCCGGGCATGAACTCCAGCGAGCCGTGGGTGCCGAAAT
>JBBASH010000090.1:0-10307 GCA_040399305.1 Cyanobium sp. | reverse complement strand
ATCCGGCTGCTCGGTTCCCCGAGCAGTCCAATAACTTACCACACTCCCTTCGGCTAAGGGGCAAAGGGGGGCAGACAAGGGGGTGGACCAACGCACATCCTGCGCAGCGGCCAGGACAACAGCTCTCCCTGACTAGCTTTTGCCCAGGCCCAGAGCTGGGCTCCGGTAGGTGCAGCAATGCCTCAGCAGTTCAGCCAGGAACTCCGGCGGGTTCGGCCCAACTCCCGGGAGGATGCGGTGGTGGCCTTGGCCCGTGAACATTTCGAACGCACCCTGGTGACCGTCGGCGGGACGCCCGTTGGCTCTGTGGCGGCGCTGGTGCATCCCCGCATGGGCGAGAGCGCCAACTACGGCGAGGTGTTCCTGCGGGACAACGTGCCGGTGATGCTCTACCTGCTGCTGCAGGGTCGCTTCCCGATCGTGCGGCATTTCCTGGAGGTGTGTCTGGAGCTCCAGAGCAACAGCTACCAGACCCGGGGGGTGTTTCCCACCAGCTTCGTGGAGGAGGGGGGGATCCTGGTGGCGGACTACGGCCAGCGTTCGATCGGGCGCATCACCTCCGTGGATGCAAGCCTCTGGTGGCCGGTGTTGTGCTGGCTGTATGTGAAGCGCAGCCGTGATCACAGCTTCGGCACCAGCCAGGTGGTGCAGCGAGGGCTTCAGCTGCTCCTGGACCTGGTGCTGCACCCCAGCTTCGAGGGGACGCCGGTGCTGTTCGTGCCGGACTGCGCCTTCATGATTGACCGGCCGATGGACGTGTGGGGCGCTCCCCTCGAGATTGAGGTGCTCCTCTTCGGCTGCCTGCGCAGCTGCTGCCATCTGATGGAGCTGGCGCAGCGCGAGAACGAAAGCCGCCTCCTGGAGCAGCGGCTCAGCCTCACCCGCCAGTGGCAGCATGACCTGCGCTCCTACCTGCTCAAGCATTACTGGGTGACGAGCAAGACCGTGCAGGTGTTGCGCCGCAGGCCAACGGAGCAATACGGCGACCATCAGCACCAGAACGAGTTCAACGTGCAGCCCCAAGTGATCCCCGCCTGGCTGCAGGACTGGCTGGACAACCGGGGCGGCTACCTGATCGGCAACATGCGGACCGGTCGGCCGGACTTTCGCTTCTTCAGCCTGGGGAACTCCCTGGCCTGCCTGTTCGGATTGCTCACGGCACCGCAGCAACGGGCGCTCTTCCGACTGGTGCTGCACAACCGGGAACACCTGATGGCCCAAATGCCGATGCGGATCTGCCATCCGCCCCTCGACCAGGAGGAATGGCGCAGCCGCACCGGCTCGGATCCGAAGAACTGGCCGGGGAGCTACCACAACGGCGGCCACTGGCCCAGCCTGCTGTGGTTTCTGGGGGCGGCGATCCTCCTCCACCAGCAGCGCCATCCCAACGCCGATGTGCTGCTGATGGGGCAGATGCATTCCCTGCTGGAGGAGTGCTACTGGAGCCAGCTCAACCAGCTACCCCGGCAACAGTGGGCCGAATACTTTGATGGTCCCACCGGCGCCTGGGTGGGCCAGCAGTCGCGCACCTATCAGACCTGGACCCTGGTGGGCTTCCTGCTGCTGCATCACCTGCTTCGCCTGAACCCCGGCGACGCAAGCCTGCTTGACCTGGAACGAGATCCGAGTTGAGCGGGCAGGTGCCCCCATGGGCAAAAAAAAGCCGCGTCTGAGACGCGGCGAGAACATGTTGGGCTGGGCGGCCAGAGATACCGGAAGGATCTCGGATCAGAACAGTCCGAGGGTGAGAGATTTGTCGATGGGAAGGGCGGCACCGATGCCCAGGTAGATGGTGACGGCGGTTCCGAACAGGAACACGGCCATAGCAACAGGCCGGCGGAACGGATTCTGGAACTTGTTGAAGCTCTCGATGAAGGGAATCAGCATCAGACCCAGAGGAACCATGGTCTGGAGGGCGATACCCAGAAGCTTGTTCGGCACCACCCGCAAGATCTGGAACACGGGATAGAGGTACCACTCCGGAAGGATCTCCAGAGGCGTAGCGAAGGGATCAGCCTTGTCGCCGAGCATGGCCGGATCAAGCACCGCCAAGCCCACTAGGCAGGCGAAGGTTCCCAGGATCACGACCGGGAACATGTAAAGCAGATCGTTCGGCCAGGCAGGCTCACCGTAGTAGTTGTGGCCCATGCCCTTGGCCAGCTTGGCGCGCAGGGCGGGATCGGCTAGGTCGGGTTTCTTGAGGTTGGACATCGGAGCCTCAGCGGGTGAAGGGGAAGCTGGAGGAGTGGATCAATTCTGACCGATCTGCGGGCTTGAAGCGAAAATCGGGTCAGAAGCGGAGAAATCTGAACACTTAGGCCGGATTCAGAGGGGACCGGAGATGCCCTGCTTCCGGATCATCAGGAAGTGCATGAGCATGAACACCGCGATCAACCAAGGCAACACGAAGGTGTGGAGGCTGTAGAAGCGGGTGAGCGTGGCCTGGCCGACGCTTTCACCACCACGAAGCAGCTCGACCATCAGATCGCCCACCACAGGAACAGCAGCGGGGACGCCGCTAACGATCTTGACGGCCCAATAGCCGACCTGATCCCAAGGAAGGGAATAACCGGTAACGCCGAAAGACACGGTGATCACCGCCATGGTGACGCCGGTGACCCAGGTGAGCTCCCGCGGGCGCTTGAAGCCACCGGTGAGGTAGACCCGGAACACATGCAGGATCAGCATGAGCACCATCATTGAGGCGCTCCAGCGGTGGATGGAGCGGATCAACCAGCCGAAGCTGACATCGCTCATCAGATACTGAACCGAGGCGTAAGCCTCAGCCACCGTGGGCTTGTAGTAAAAGGTCATCGCGAACCCCGTCGCGAACTGAATCAAGAAGCACACCAAGGTGATGCCTCCCAGGCAATAAAAGATATTGACGTGGGGAGGAACGTACTTGGTGGAGATATCGTCTGCGATCGCCTGGATCTCCAGACGTTCGTTGAACCAGTCGTAGACGGGATTCTTACCGTCCGGAGCAGTGGGAGACGAGTTCGCCATGCGGCCTGGGGGCTCGGGTTGCGAGAGTCTACCGATCGTGCTGACCCTGACGTGAGCGTTCCGGCCCCCCAGCCCCGCCGTCCTCAACCGTTTGCAACAGGGCTGGTGGCCCTGGCGCTGACCGCGCTGCTGTTCGTGGCATCCCTAGCCGGCCTGATCGGCGCCGGGCCGGCACCGGCCCTGGCGCTCAACGATGCCCAGGCCGAGGTGGTGGAAGTCTGGCGCCTGGTGAACCAGAGCTACGTGGATCCGGCCCGCCTGGAGGCCGTTCAATGGCGCCGGCTGCGCCAGAAAACCCTGGAGAAGCCGATCGAGAGCTCCGAGCAGGCCTACGTGGCGATCGAGGCGATGCTGGCGCCGATCGGCGACCCCTACACCCGCCTGCTGCGACCGGCCGACTACGGAGCCCTGCGCTCCAACACCCGCGGCACCGTGAGCGGGGTGGGCCTGCAGCTGGCCCTACGGGGTGAGGGGCCCGGAGAGCGCCGCAGGATTGTGGTGATCGCCCCCCTCGATGGATCGCCGGCCGCCGAGGCGGGCATCGCCTCAGGCACCGAGGTGCTGAGCATCGATGGACGATCGGCGATCGCCATGGGGCTCGAGGCCACGGCGGCCCGGCTGCGAGGGGAACCCGGTAGCGAGGTGTTGGTCAGCCTTCGGCAGGCCGGAAGCCCAGCCGACCGGGAGGTGCGGCTGAAGCGACGCCAGGTGGACCTACAGCCGGTGCGCCACCGTCGCCTGCTCGAGGGCAAGCGCCACCTGGGCTACCTGCGGATCACCCAGTTCAGTGAAGCGGTGCCCCAGCTGGTGCGGGAAGCCATCGAGGACCTGAACGGCGGCGACGGCGGCCCGGCGGTGGAGGGACTGATCCTCGATCTGCGCAACAACTCAGGTGGGCTCGTGAGCGCCGGTGTGGCCGTGGCCGACGAACTGCTCGATGGCGGCGAAATCGTCGAAACGGAGGAGCGTGGCGGCATCTCCAGCCTTCAGCAGGCCAATCCCGGCCGCATCTTCAGCGGCCCGATGCTGACCCTGGTGAACGGGGGCACAGCAAGCGCTAGCGAGATCCTGGCCGGGGCCCTGCAGGACGGGGGGCGTTCCCCCCTCGCGGGGAGTCGCACCTTCGGCAAAGGCCTGATCCAGACACTCCTCTCCCTCGGGGATGGCAGCGGCCTGGCGGTGACGGTGGCCCGCTACCTCACCCCTGCCGGCCACGACATCCAAAACCTGGGCATCGCCCCCGAACAGCCTCTGGACCCACCCGAACCGCTCGATCCAGGCGGCGACGGCGATGCTTGGCTGAGCCAGGCCAGCCGGATGCTGGTGGCCCGCCTTGAAGGCCCCGATCCTGGCGGGAGCGGTCCCGAATCCCGGGCCGATCGGACGGCGGCCGCTTGAAACGATGGGACAGCGCACTTACCACGACCCCCTCCACGGCGCCATCCGCCTCGATCACGATGATCCGGCCGAGGCCTTGGCGATCGATCTGATTGACACTGCGCCGTTCCAGAGATTGCGCCGGATCCGCCAGCTGGGGCCAGCCTTTCTCACCTTCCACGGCGCCGAATCGAGCCGCTTCACCCACTCCCTGGGGGTGCTGCACCTGGCCCGGCAGGCCCTGGGGCAACTAGAACTCCGGGATCCGAGCCTGGGCGGGCACCGGGCCTGCCTGCTGGCGGCGGCCCTGCTGCACGATGTGGGCCACGGCCCGCTCAGCCATTCGGGCGAAGAGATGTATGGCATGCGCCACGAGGCGTGGTCGGGCCGCCTGATCCGGGAGCATCCGGCCCTGCGGGACCGGCTCGAGCGGGAGCAACCGGGCCTGGCCGCCGAGGTGGCCGACCTGCTCGAACACGGACAACACCCCCGCGCGGCGATCGCCGCCCTGGTGAGCAGCCAGCTCGACTGCGACCGGATGGACTATCTGCTGCGCGACAGCTACAGCACGGGCACCCGCTACGGCCAACTCGACTTGGAGCGGATCCAGGCCGCCCTCACCCTGGCCCCGGACGGGAGCCTGGCCCTCCACCCCAAGGGACTGCTGGCGGTGGAGCACTACCTCGTGGTTCGGCACCTGATGTACCGCACCGTGTACAACCACCGCCTCAATGTGGTGTGCAACTGGCTGCTGCAGCGGCTGATCAGCGTGGCCCGCCGGCTCGGACCCCGGCGGGTGTGGGCGGACCGCACGATGGCCCGCTGGCTCTGGGAGCCCGGCGGCCTCGACCTGGAGAGCTTCCTCGCCAACGACGACATCCGCACCGGCTATCACCTGCTGCGCTGGAGCGAGGAAGGGGATCCGGAGCTGGCCGATCCCTGCCGCCGGCTGCTGGATCGCCAGCTGCTGCGGGCCGTGGATGTGGCGGACCTGGACCCGGCGGAGCGGCTGGAGCTGCTGGCGGAAGCGCGGGGCCTGGCGGAGCGGGCCGGTCTGCTGGCGGAGGGCTGCTGCGGCCTGCACCAGCGCCAGAGCCTGGGCTACCTGGCCTACAAGGGAGGCCTGCGGCTCTGGGATGGCCAGCGGCTCCAGGCCCTGGAACAGCGCTCCGCCCTGGTGCGCGGCCTCACCGAACGGATCGAGATGGCCTGGCTGATCCATCCCGCCGAGGTGGCCGAAGCCCTGGGCCAGCGGCTGGCCCTGCGGCTGGCGGCGGCCAGGAGCCAGGAGGCGACCTAGGTTTCGCGGGTTTCGCGCCGATCCGGAGCGCCCCCATGGCCGCCGAACTGTTCCCGGCGACGCAGGGATCCCCCAGCCACCGCCTGCGCCTTCCCCCCCTAGAGGATTCGGTGGGTGCGCTCGAGGAGGTCCGCTATGGCCTGGCCAGCTGGGCTGAGATGCACGGCCCCCTGACCCTGGAGAGCGGCGCTTGGGCCCTGCACACCGGCGAGCTGCGGGAGCTGATCACCATTTTGGAGTCCCGCGGCCTCAGGCTCGTGGCCGTGGAGGGCCGCTGCCCCAGCACCCTGGTGGCGGCCGCCGCGCTTGGCCTACCGACCACCTGGCCCCCGGATGCCCCCGCGGAAGCGCCAGCACCCGACCCGGGCCAGGTCCGACCGGGCCTGCTGGTGCATCGCGGCACCCTGCGCTCCGGCGATCACCTCCAGGCGGAAGGGTCGGTGCTGCTGCTGGGGGACCTCAATCCAGGGGCACGGATCAGCGCCGGCGGCCATGTGCTCGTGTGGGGGCGGCTGAGGGGGGTGGCCCACGCCGGGCGGCGGGGCGACACCAGCGCTCGGATCGTGGCCCTGCAGCTGCGGCCCCTGCAGCTTCGCATCGCCGGGGCGGTAGCCCGCGGCCCCGAGGAACGGCCCCCCGAAGGCCTGGCCGAGGAAGCCCGCCTGGAGGATGGAGAAATCCGGATCGAACCCGCCGATCCGGTCTGGCCGCTTGGCGAATGAGGGAGCGCCCTTCCGGGGGTCGCTGCGCAGCGGCCCCTCAGCGGTTGATCACCCCCAGGCCTCCGAGCAGGCCCGCCACGGCCATGAACCAGAGGGGTGAGATACGGGTGCGCAACATCAGCACGCAGACCAACAACGACACGATCAGCCCTGGGGTGTTGGTGTCGGCGGTGTGGAGAATCTTGAGGCCCACGGCGAAGAGGATGCCCAAGGTGATCGGGCCAAGCCCCCGCTCGAAGGCGATCCGCCAGGGGGAATCCCGCAGCCGGTTCCAGCGCAGGCAGGCCACCACCATCAGCAGGGTGGAGGGCAGGAGGATGGCCAGTTCCGCCCCGTAGGCGCTGAGCAGGGCCCAGCCGGGTCCCTCCGGCCAACCCGCCCCCATCCCCAGCAATCCCACCAGCATCGAACTCGGACCGGGGGCCGCCTCGGCGAGGGCATAAAGGTCGGCGAACTGGGTGGAGCTGAGCCAGCAGAACTGATTGACGCTGATCTGGTGGTATTCGCTCAGCAGGGTGTTGCCGCCCCCCAGGGAAAACAGGGACAGGCCCATAAAGGTGCCCATCACCTGCAGGAGATGGCCGAGGTCGTTGAGGCGCATCGGTTCGCAATGGGCCAGCTGGCCGGCAGCCGTGGCGGCCAGGAGCGCGATCGGGGGGAGGGGGAGCACCGGGAAGCAGGGGGAGCGGCAGGGCTGAAAGAGAGCGAGAGTCAGGGCTTCGGCAGCCGGGAAACCCCAGCGCGGGGCCAGTACCAGGCCATGGCGAGGGGGCCAGCCACCAGCACCAACGGCACCAGGCGCACATGGAACACGGTCATCGCCACCAGGGTGGCCGCAGCCAGCAGCAGGGCCACGGGATCGCTGCGGTACTGGCCAAGGATCTTGAAGCCCATCGAGAGGGCCATGCCGGCGGCGGCGGCCACCACCCCGGCCAGCACCCGGTCGATCGCTGGCAGGGAGTGGAAGGAGAAATAGGCCAGCCCCAGCACCATCAGCAAGGTGAAGGGCAGCAGCAGCATCCCGGCCAGGGCCACCAGGGCACCCCGAAGGCCATGGAAGAAGGTGCCCACGTACACGGCCATGTTGATCTGGTTCGGCCCTGGGAAGAGGCGGGCCACCGTGAGGCCGGTGAGGAACTCTTCGTTGCTCATCCAGCGGCGCTCCTCCACCACGATCCGCTGGCTCCAGGCCGAAAGGCCCCCACCGAAGGCCGAGAGGGCCACCTGCAGCATCCCCACGAACAGCTGGCGCAGGGTGGGCGGCGTGGACTCGATCGGGGCTGGGGTGCCGGAGGCTGAGGTGGGAGTCGGCGGAGGACTCGGAGGAGTCCTAGGGGGCGTACCTGGGGGCGTAGTCGGGGGAGGATCAGTCATGAACGAAATGGGGATCGGGCGGCAGCTCGCCAGCCTCATGCAGGCTGGGGTCGAGAGGATCGGGGGCCTCATAGCGGCTGGCCTGCTTCCAGTCGGCCAGGAAGGTGCGTCGCAGCCGATCCACCACCTCCGGCGCATCGCTCTCGATGCCGAGTTCGCGGCGCAGGTCAAAGGCGCTGCGATCGATGTTCATCGAACCGGTCTGGGCGTAATGGCTATCCACCAAGATCAACTTGGCATGGAGCTTGAGATGCTTCTGACGCCGCACCTTCACGCCGAAGCGCTGCATGATCCTCAGGGAGGCGAAGGTGTCGTAGATGTCCCAGTCGCTGATGCCGTGCTTGCCGCCGCAGAGCAGGCGCACCTTCACACCCCGCTCCCGGGCACTGATGATGCGATCGAGGATCACCGCATCCACGAATTTGGGATGCTGGATCCAGAGAGAGCGGCTGGCCGAGTCGATGATGCGTGCCATCTGCCCGCGGCTATGGGAGCTGCTCCAGACCAGACCCGCATTCAGATCGGGCTCGAAGAACTCCCGGTTCCAATCCGCCTCGAAGCCGGCGATCACCTGGGCCACCACGGCGGCATTGGCTGAAACGATGCCGTAATCGCGGGTTTCGGTGAAGTATTTATCGGCGAGATTGAAGCTGGCGATCAGGGCGGCCTCCCGATCGATCACCATCGATTTCTCATGGGTGACCGGGAAGGCTTCGTGGGTCCAGGCCACCGCAATTCCTGCGCTCTCCAGGCGGGCGAAGCTGTCGTCGTTCCAGCGATCACCACCGGAGGTGTGGGGATTCAGCATCACCCGCACCTGCACTCCCCGGCCGTGGGCCCGCAGCAGGGCGTCCATCACCTGTTCGGACTGGAGCTTGAACTGTTTGAGAAGGAGCTGCTCCCGCGCGGCGTCGATCAGCTCGACCACCACGGCGGCTCCGTCCTCGGGCATCACCATCAGCCTCTGGTGGGAATGCAAAGAGCTGTCCATCAAGAGTAAAAGGAGTGGACTCTTTTTAGGCCAGCCCACCCCGCGGCAGCCACCCGCCTCCGGGGGGATCCCCAGGCCCGGGCACGGCACGGACGTTGTTCCCCCTGGGGAGACGGTGTCGAAATCGCGACACCCCAGGCCGGGGGACCTAACGTGCACCGACCACGCAGGACGCCGTGACGCCAGCCTCCGCCCGCATCATCCTGATCTGCTCCGGCAAGGGAGGCGTCGGCAAGACGACCCTCACCGCCAACCTGGGCATCGCCTTGGCGCGGCTCGGCGAGCGCACGGTAGTTCTCGACGCCGACTTCGGATTGAGGAACCTCGACCTACTGCTGGGTCTGGAGAACCGGATCGTGTACACGGCCCAGGAGGTGCTCGCGGGAAGCTGCCGGCTCGAACAGGCGCTGGTGAAGCACAAGCTGGAGCCCAACCTTTCCCTGATGCCGGCCGGCAACCCGCGCATGCTCGAGTGGCTGACCCCCGACGACATGAAGACCGTGGCCAACCTGGTGGCCGAACGCGCTGACTATGTGCTGATCGACTGTCCCGCCGGGGTTGAGCAGGGCTTCAAGAATGCGGCCGCCGCCTGCCGGGAAGCGATCGTGATCACCACGCCGGAGATGTCGGCCGTGCGCGACGCTGACCGGGTGATCGGGCTGCTCAACACCCAGGGCATTCAGCCCGTGCAGCTGGTGCTGAACCGGGTGCGGCCGAAGATGGTGGCCAACCAGGAGATGCTGGCGGTCGACGACGTGACCGACATCCTCGCCTTGCCCCTGCTGGGGCTGGTGGTGGAGGACGAACAGGTGATCGTGTCCACGAACCGCGGCGAACCCCTCACCCTCAACGGCACCAGCTCACCGGCCGCCAGGGCCTACATGAACGTGGCCAGGCGGCTGCGGGGCGAGGGGGTGCCCCTGATCGACCCCTCCAAGGAACGGCGCGGCCTGCGGGCCCGCTTGATGGCCAAGTTGCGCAAATCCGGCAATTCCTGAGGCGATGACCCTGATCGATTTCATCCAGCGCCTTCTGGGCCGCGAGAAGCCCAGCGGTGCCCTTGCCCGGGAGCGCCTGCAACTGGTGCTGGCCCACGACCGAAGCGACCTCAATCCGGAACTGCTCGAGCAAATGCGCCGCGAGATTCTCGAGGTGGTGCAGAAGTATGTGGAGATCGATCTGGATAGCGGCGATGTGAGCCTGGAAACCGGTGATCGGGTGACGGCCCTGGTGGCCAACCTGCCGATCCGCCGAGCCAGGCCTCTGGCCAACCCCCGAACCGCCGGCGACTCGGTTGCTGCTTCCCCCGAGCCGGCGCCCGCCGCAACCAAGGGCGCCGAAACGCCGGATGGCCTGGTTAGCCATGGAGGGAACGGGGCTTCGGAGGCCCAGCAAACCGACCCGAACGGGGTGGATGCCGAGAAGGCCGCGGTGGCGGATCCCGGGCTCCCGGGCTGAACGACCCTGGCCGCCGCGGCCGGGGTCGATCGAGCCGTTAGAACCCTGGCAGGGGGCGGGAACCCTGGCATGAGCCGAT
>JBBASH010000089.1:0-10467 GCA_040399305.1 Cyanobium sp. | reverse complement strand
TCATGAAGTCCTCGCTGCCTGTTTCAAAGACCTGCAGCCGGCGGTGCTGGTTGCTGTTGCGCTCGTAGTACAGGCCTCCACCGGTGGGGTCGGTTCCCTCTGCCCACACCTGATCCACCATCAGCTTCCCGATCGCCAGTGGGTCCCGTGCCGCTGCGTCAATGGCCTCACCGTTAAGCACCAGCGGGTTGCCCGGGTCCTCACGGTTGTCAGAAATGATCAATCGGTCGCCCATGAAAGGGTTCTCCTCAGCCCCTTCCTGTCGCGTGATCACGCCGCATGGGTCAATCCAGCGATGGTGCTCGTCAGTCTGGCTGCGGATCAGCTCTCAGCCCCAGCCAGCACCGGCTCAGCCGTCTCCCCTGAACCCTCTGGTCCGGGTCTCAAGCAGATCCCAAAGCTGGGGCTCGTTGGCAAGGCGGCGGCCAGAACCACAGCGAAACGGACTAACATGACGTAAGTCCTGCCGTGAGGCGCCGCCTGCCATGGCTGTCAGTCCTTACCGCGTCACGCCGGCCCGGATCGGCAACTCCTCAGGGCTGCGGCTGCCGGCAGCCTTCTACCGGGACCATCCCCAGTTCGCTGGAGCCGCCGGCCAAGTGGAGGTGCTGGACGACAGCACGCTGTTGCTACGAGTTTTGATTTCGTTGCTGTTTCGCCAGGCATCTCTTGGCGGTATGTATTCGCTTCTGAAGAATACGAAGAATATGTGGGTTCTTCATTTAATGATCGATTCCGTCTTACATTGAATGGTGAAAATCTAGCATTGATTCCTGGAACTTCCTCAAATGTTGAGATTAATTCCGTTAATCAGTTCTTTAATACCGCTTTCTATCGCTCCAGCACTAGCGCAGCGCTCAACACTCAATACGATGGCTTGACCACGCTCCTAACGGCTTCAAAGGGCGATATGGTTGTGGGAAATACATACAATGTGCAGTTCATGGTAACTGATGTTGGTGATCAAGCTTGGGATTCAGGTGTTTTCATTGGAGCCAATTCAGTAAGTTTTGAGGGCGGCTCGCCCGTGGTTCCCTTGATGCCCGAAGCGCCCACTAGTCCCACCGCTCCGTGGGTCTTCCCCGAATTCACCGTATTTGACCCCGGTTTCACGTGGTGGCTTGATCCTGATGTTGCAATTGGTTACATCTACAATGTTACCGGCGGTCCCAAATTTGCCACATACAATGCTCCCACTCTTCCCTTCGACAACAACTATGAGCTCTTCGGCTCCAGTGATTCCTGTTCCTCCTTCACGACCTCCCTTGGTCTAATTACAGGAGGTACACAATTCTCGTTCGGAACTGCAGTTGACTGCTTCGCGATCAAGGGGATTGATGTGGCCAACATGCTGGATCCCACCAATACAATGGCCTTCGTTGCTGGCGTCACCTTTGACTCCATGGGCACAGTAAGTGTTACCCAAACCCCAATCACTCAGTTCGTTGATCCAGCCTCCGTACCTGGGCCCCTGCCTTTATTCGGAGTTGGTGCAGCCCTTGCTTATAGCCGCAAACTTAGGAATCGAATCAAGACCAGCAAGACGCCTGAGGTAATGGGCACCATCGCTTAAGCTCTTCTACTTAAACAATGGCTCCATTGCTGGGATCATCAAGATCTCCAAAGCCTCGCTGGCATGGCGGGGCTTTTTTTATGGCTGATGGCGGCAGCACTTCATGATCCGGGCTCCCTTCCCCGCATGGCCCACGGCATCGACACCTCCTCCTGGCACTCGCGTTCAGCTGCTTGCCCAGGACCAGATGAGCACATCGCTCGCTGTGATGGCCCTTGAGGTGCGTAGGCGTCCCGCTCGGAGGTGCTCCGGTACCTCACGAACATGACGGACACCCTCTCCGTTTTCACAGGATCCAAAGAGATCCAAGACATTCCAGGCCCCCTTGCAGGCCAAGAGATCTGATCGAATCGCTTGGCCAGCGTTTTGACACTGCACACCATGCTTAGCGACAAGGCGATCCAAGCTTTGCGCCCTGAGCCGTGGCCAAGCGCCCCAAGAAGGGCGTGATGGTGGGCATCAGGGCCTGGTGCCGCCTGTGCGCCATCGCTGCGCCGATCCTGCTGCTGATTGGTGCCGAGGGGAGGCTGAGCGGCATTGATCACGCCAGCTTGCTCTTAATTTATTAATCGTTCGAGACTAAGGCGGCTAGTCTTATGGAAATTGCTTTTATTTCGAGACCTTTGGCGACGAGGATTGCTGGTTGTACTGTTGCATTCGTTGCCTCCATGGCTTCCGCCGGCCCCGCCGCAGCACTCGTTGCCTCGATGGCTTCCGCCAACCCCGCAGCAGCACTTGACTATAAGTTTCTCTTTAATCAAACTCCAGGCTATCGATTGGGGACCATACATCAAGATGGCAGTGTCACATATTCATGGTACTTGGTAGATGGGCGGACAAGGCTAGATGGTGAATTTGAAGTTGAAGGACTGATCAAGAATCTGGTTGACAACCAAAGTGGTCAAATCCCTTCGAGCATTGAAATCACAAGAGCAGACCAAGACCCCCTCAGTGTTGGCACTTACACCCTCACTCAAGGCAATGGTTTTGATGTGAGAGATGGAGAGATTGGTCGTTCTTTCTGGATTGGGATTATGGACACGCCCTCCTATCGGAGAAGACTTATATTTACTCCTGACTGGCAATGGGTGGAGCAATTGGCGGAGATCGATCACGGATATAGCGTTTATTCTTGGAACGAAGATGGACAAAAATATATAGACTGTGCCTGTTGGGTTTCGATTGGCTTCCCACTGCCAGGATCCACGCCAGTGTTCAGCTTGCTAGGAGGTCCGGCTTCTTCGCCGTCTCCCAGTCCAGTACCTGGGCCATTGCCGATCCTTGGTGCTTTTGGGGCCTATCAGGCGAGCCGCCGTCTCAGGCGTCGCATTCAGAGAGGTAAAGAGTTCGGTGCTTCCTTCAAAACGACCTCCTTGGTTTGATTGGGCGCCAATCGAAATCGCTGCTCCACTGCTGGGCTGGTACCACGGCTCAGCCCAGGCCGCCCAGCCGGATCAGCGCCCCCACCACCACGAACGCGATCGCCAGGGCGGTGAGGCCAAGCGGTTCGAAGGTTTCTTCAAACGTGCGGATCGCTCCTGCGCTCCGCTCTCGCAACGCCCTGGGCAGCACCCCTAAATCCAGCACCAGATGCCCGCCGGTCCACACCGTGGCGGCCAGGGCATGCACGATCACCAGCAGCGCAAAGACGGACATGGCAGCTCTTGGCAGCTAGTCCCACGATGGGTGGTAGAGCAGACGAGGAGAGCTGCCACGGGGGCATTCGCATCGCCCCGCCATCAGAGCGGGTGGCGGCTCAGCCAGCCCAGCATCAGCAGGCCCGAGGCGGCGATCCAGCTGCCCACCACCCGCAGGCCCAGGGCTAGCCAGCGGGGATGGGGTGGGGCCAGTGCCATCAGCAGCAGAGCCGTGACCACCGCGATCGCCACCGCCTCCCCCAGCAGCGCCGGCAGGGCGCCGCCATGGCCGGCCAGGCTGGAGCCGGCCACCAGGCCGAACAGGAGGGGCAGTGCCACCGAGCCGCCGAGCAGCAACCGCTCGCCCAACCGTTCGCCGAGCCGCAGCCCCGGCCCCAGGGTCACCAGCACCCCGATCGCGGTGACGATGGCGGTGCACGGGAGCGCCAGGGGCAGTTCCACTCCCACGCCGAGGCCAGCTAGTCCCCCCACCAGCCAGCTGAGCGGCAGCACCAGGGCGAGCCGATCGCTCCAGGGCCTGCCGCTCTGGACCGCCAGCAGCACTAGCGCCACCAGCAGCAGCAGGTCGAGGGGCTGCAGCACCAGCCGCGCCATGCCATCGCCCCAGGGCCCCAGCCCGGTGGGCACCAGGTGGGCCAGGGGCAGGCTTCCAAGGGGTGACCAGAGCATTGCCGTGGGATCTGATCCGCTCATCCGAGGGCCCGCACCAGGAACCACAGGCCCACTAGGGCCACCCCGGCGCCCGCTAGCCGCACCAAAGCCCGCCCTCCCGGCCAGCGCCGCGCTTCCCCCAGCAGGATTCCCACCAGGTGAAGCAACCCCGTGGCGATCACGAAGGCAAGGCTGTAGAGGAGGGTATTGGCGCCGGCGGGCAGTTCGGCGCCGTGGGCGTGGCCGTGGAACACCGCGAAGCTCGCCACGATCAGTGTCGCGAACCACAGCGGCGGCCTGAGCTCAAAGAGCACCATCAGCCCCATCACCAATCCGGAGAGGGCGATGCCCACCTCCACGCCGGGGAGCGGTACCTCCAGCAGGGCCAGCAGGCCGCCTAGAGCCATCACCGGCGGGAAGGCCAGCGGCAGCAGCCAGAGGGCCGGTGGGCCCAGCACCGCGCCCCAGAGCCCCACGGCCACCATGGCCACCAGGTGATCGAGGCCGCTGATCGGGTGGAGGAAGCCCGCCACGAAGCTGCCGCCGGGGTGGAGGTCGGCATGGGCCCAGGCGGCGGTGGGGGCCAGCAGGGCGGCCGCCAGGGCAGGCACTAGGGGCGAGAGGCGGCGCTGCACGGACCAGGGGCTGGGCCCCCAACCTTGCCCCATCCCTCAGGGCCTGGTGGCTAGCCGATCGCTGGGCACCACCTCCATGCCGATCGGGCTCAGGGCGATCAGGGCCAGCTTGAGGTGCTGGAAGCCGAAGGGGATGCCCACGATCGAAGCGAAGCAGGCCAGGGCGGAACTCACGTGGCCGATGGCCAGCCACCAGCCCGCCACCAGAAACCACACCACGTTGCCCAGCAGGCCCAGGGGGCCGTGGGCCAGGTCGGGGCGGCCGGTGAGATCGCGGCGGTTGATCGCCTCCCGCCCGAAGGGCCAGAAGGAGAAGCTGGCGATCCGGAAGCAGGCGCTGGCCCAGGGCAGGCCCACGATCGTGATCGCCGCCACCACCCCCGCCAGCCACCAGCCCAGACCCATCACGAAGCCCCCCAGCACGAACCAGAGCAGATTCAGCAGGAAGCGGAGCATGGGGAACGGGAGGACCCGGTGATCAACGCGAACGGCACCGTAGGAGGGCTGAAACGCCTCCCATCCAGGGGGACAACCGAACGGCCGGCCTTAATCCACGAAGAAGTAAACGATCCGGATCCCGCCGCCGTCGTATTCGTTGCGATAGCCCCCCTCATAGGCAAGGCCGCGATAGCTGGCCGCCACGGCCGTACCGAAGCCATTGCGGGGGGTGATCGTGGCCGGGCAGAGGCTCCGCGGCCCCTGCTGGCGGCAGCGGGCCTCCTGCTTCACCAGCCGGAAGGCCTGGCCATCGGAATACATCACCGTGAGGCTGCTGGTGGTGGGAAGTCCGTTGGCGGCTGGGGGATCATCGGGGCCCGGCGTGATCGCACAGGCCAGGGGCCTGCCATTCAGCTGGCAGTTGGGGGAGATCTGCCCCCAGCCCGGATGGGGGGTGAGCGCCAGCGCGATCAGCAGAGCGGCCCGGGCCGCCCCAGCCGCGCAAGCTCTGGCCGGGGGCCGGATTCGGTGGGGGACCCCCCGACCCGGAGCCACCGCGGCGCCATGGGATTCGCCCAGGCCCATCAGGTCAGGATCAGGAGTGGAACAGCAGCACGAGGCCCGATTTCACCTGGTGGAATTCCCGTTCCTCCCGGCTGAGGTCGAGGCCCACCTCCAGCCCCTCCTTGAGGGCCATCTCATAGGGCGGCGCGGAGGGTGCGGCACCGGCGCACCAGAGGGCCGCAATGCCCACCGGCGTGGCATGCCAGCTGAAACGCTCGGTGGTCCCGATCGTGGGTTCCTTGAGCGCATCTTCGAGGAGCTCTCGAATGGCCATCGCTGCCGGTTTGCCCCCTGCACTGGCCACAGTTTCCGTCGCTCTTCCGGGAGGGAAAGCGACCTGAGAGCTTTCGTGATACATCCCCAGCCCCGCTGGCTGGCGGGATCGCCGCCTAATCTGCTCCCAGGCAGGGATCCGGCATGAGCGCGCTTCCCGGCCCGATCGCCCTGGTGCACGAGTGGTTCACCCCTCGCTCGGTGGGTGGCGCCGAAGCGGTGGTGCGGGAGCTGGATCGTCTGCTGGTGGAGCGGGGCCGCACCCCCCAGCTGTTTGCCCTGGTGGACGGCGAGAGCCGCCGCCCCGGCAGCTGGCTGCAGGGCCGCCCGATCACCACCAGCTTCATCCAGCGCCTTCCCTGGGGCACCAGCCATGTGCAGCAATACCTGCCGCTGCTGCCCCTGGCGATCGAGCAACTCGACCTGGCGGGCTACCCCCTGGTGCTGAGCAGCAGCCACCTGGTGGCCAAGGGCGTGCTCATCGGCCCCGACCAGTTGCATGTGAGCTACGTGCACACCCCGGTGCGTTACGCCTGGGATCAGATGCACCCCTATCTCGAGCGTTCCGCCCTGGCGCGCGGCCCCCTCGGACCGCTGGTGCGGCTGCAGCTCCACCAGCTGCGGCAGTGGGATGCCCTCAGCGCCCAGCGGGTGGACGCTCTGGTGGCCAACTCCCGCTTCACGGCCCGGCGGATCCGCCGTTGCTGGCGCCGGCGGGCCGAGGTGGTGCATCCGCCCGTGGCGGTGGATCGCTTCCGCTGGAATCAGTCCCGCGAGGCCACCTATGTGAGCCTCTGCCGCCTGGTTCCCAACAAACGGGTGGATGTGGTGGTGCAGGCCTTCAATCGCACCGGCCTGCCCCTGGTGGTGATCGGCGACGGGCCGGAGCGGGGGCGGCTGGAGGCGATGGCGGGTCCCACGGTCCGCTTCCTGGGCCGCCTCGGTGACGCCGAGGCCAACGCCTGGCTGGAGCGTTGTCGGGCCTATGTGTATGCGGGTCTGGAGGATTTCGGCATCGCCCCGGTGGAGGCGATGGCGGCGGGTGCTCCGGTGATCGCCTATGGCGCCGGTGGCCTGCGGGACAGCGTGCGCTGCCTGCAGGAGGGCGAGCCCCACCCCACCGGTCTGCTGTTCCCGGAGCAGAGTGCCGCCAGCCTGGCGGCGGCGCTGGAGCACTTTGAGGCGGTGGCCCTCTGGCGCCGGCTGCCGCCCGAGGGCCAGCGCCAGTGGGCGGAAAGCTTTGCTCCTCAGCGTTTCCGGGAGCGCATGGCCGCCGTGCTGGAGCGTCATTGGCATCGCCACAGCGAGCGGTTGCGGCGCGAGGGGGCCGCCATCGCCACCGGCGCGTCTGTGCCTCTGGGATGAGTGGCCCCGCCCGCTGGAGTCTCAGCCAGGCCGATCCTTAGATTCGTGTGCCGACAGGGTTCTCGATGCTTTCATCACTCGGGAATGGTGCAGCAACCCGATCGCCGCGACCAGTGCGATCGCTCCACGCCGCCCCGATGGTTCAGGCCGAACCCCAAGGCAGAGCCGGCCAGGTGCTGCGAGCTGATCAGCTGATCCAGCTGCAATCGAAGCGCTCCCGGGTGATCAAGCGCAGCGGCGATATCATTTTTTCCCTTGCCGTTCTCGGCCTGGGTTCACCGGTGTTTCTCGCTCTGGCGCTGCTGGTGAAACTCACCTCCCGCGGACCAGTGTTCTATGTGCAGCAGCGGGTGGGTCGCGATTATCGCAGTTTTGGCTGCATCAAGTTCCGCACCATGCGGCGTGATGCTGATCGGATCCTCTCGCGCATCCTGTCGGAATCTCCTGATCTTCAGGAGGAATTCCGTAATGATTTCAAGCTCAAGAACGATCCCCGCATCACCCGTCTGGGTAAATTCCTGCGGCGCTCCAGCCTCGATGAGTTGCCCCAGTTTGTGAACGTGCTCCGTGGCGAGATGAGCGTGGTGGGTCCCCGTCCGATCGTGCGGCAGGAGCTACCCCGCTACGGCAATCGGATGGAGGAGGTGCTCGCCGTTCGCCCAGGCCTTACCGGTCTATGGCAGGTTTCCGGCCGCAACAATCTCAGTTATGAAGAGCGGGTCGCCCTCGACCTCCACTACGCCAGCCACCGCACCTTCGCTCTGGATCTTTCCATCATCGTTCGCACCCTGGGGGTGATCTTCGATCCCCGCGACCGCGGTGCCTACTGAGGCTGTCCCCAAGCGGGACCCAGGGCCACCAGAGCGGCGCACACCAGCAGGCCCACCGCCAGCCAGGAGAGCTCCAGCCGGCGGCTGAGGCCCAGGATGCGTTCCACGGCGGCCCGGTCGGCAGCGGGGCAGTCGGCGGCGAGCACCGGTTTGGCCCTCGCGATGCCTCCGTAGTGGTTCACGCCCCCCAGACGCACGCCGGCGGCCAGGGCGTAGGCCGCCTGGGAGACCCCCGCATTGGGTGAGGGGTCCGGAGCTCCCTCCCGCAGGGCCCTGCGGAAGTTTCGCCAACTCCCCACCAGAGCGGCACCGTCCAGCGGCGGCAGGCTCAGGGCCACCAGACGGCAGGGCAGCCAGGTGAGCAGATCGTCGAGCCGGGCGCCGGCGGTGCCCAGCCAACGCAACCGGCCGCGGCGATATCCCAGCATCGAATCGAGGGTGCTGGAGGCCTTATAGGCCCAGGCCAGGCTGAGGGGCCCCGGACCCCCCACGGCCCCCAGCACGGCCCCCACCAGCATCCAGAAGAGGGGGCCAAACAGCCCATCCACCCCGTTTTCCGCCGCCGTTTCGGCCAGGGCCCGCAGGATGTCGTTCTCCTCCAGCCCCTCCACATCCCGGCCCACGATCCAGGCCAGTCGATGGCGGGCTTCCTCCAGCCGCCCGCTGCCTTTCCTCTCAAGGGCCGTCAGCACTGTTCTCACCGCCTGTTCCAGGCTGCGTCCCGCCAGGGCGCTGCCGAGGCCGATTAGCAGCAGGGGGATGCCCAGAGGTGGCCAGCGGCGGGCCAGGGCTTCCAGGCAGGCTCCGGCCGCGGCGCTGCCCCCCACCAGCACCAGGGTGATCAGACCCCCGGCCAGGCGCAGTCGGCCGGGGTGATCGCCGGCCCAGCGTTCCGCCCCGGTGCGGAGGCCCGCAATCACCGCTCCCATCACCTGCACTGGATGGAGCAAGCCGAGCGGGTCGCCCACCAGCCGATCGAGGCCACAAGCCACCGCCACCATGAGCCAAAGGCCGAGGGTGCCGGAGGCCATGCTCACTTGGCGGTGCTCCGTTCGATCGGGCAACCCCGCATCCCAAGGGGCAGCAGACCAACGAGGCTCCCGAACAACACGTCCCCTGCTCTGAAGGGGATGGAGGCCGCTTCGGCCCCGGTTTCAGGGCAACGATCCACGTGGTTCTGTGGGATTCAGGCCGCCTTCAGCCAGCTGAACATCGAGCGCAGGCCCTTGCCCACCTGCTCGATCGGGTGCTCGGCATCGCGCGCGCGGATGCGGTTCATCTCCGGCTTGCCGGCATCGCATTCGGCCACGAAGTTGCGGGCGAAGGTGCCGTCCTGGATGTCGGTGAGGATGCGCTTCATCTCCGCCTTGGTGTCGGCGGTGATCAGCCGCGGGCCGCTCACGTAGTCGCCGTATTCGGCGGTGTTGGAGATCGAATCGCGCATGGCGGTGAGGCCGCCCTTCACCATCAGATCCACGATCAGCTTCACCTCGTGCAGGCACTCGAAGTAGGCCAGCTCGGGCTGGTAGCCCGCTTCCACCAGGGTCTCGAAGCCCGCCTTCACGAGTTCGCTCAGGCCGCCGCATAGCACGGCCTGCTCGCCGAACAGGTCGGTTTCGGTTTCTTCCTTGAAGTTGGTCTCGAGGATGCCGGCCCGGGTGCCGCCGATCGCCTTGGCATAGGCCATCGCCAGGGCGCGGGCGTTGCCGGAGGCGTCTTGCTCCACGGCGAACAGGCAGGGCACGCCCTGGCCGTTCTGGTATTCCCAGCGCACGGTGTGACCGGGGCCTTTTGGGGCGATCATCACCACGTCCACATCGGTGGGGGGCTTGATCAGGCCGAAGCGGATGTTGAAGCCGTGGGCAAAACTCAGCACCTTGCCGGCGCTCAGGTGCGGCGCAATCTCGGCGTCATAGACGGCCTTCTGGAACTCATCGGGCAGCAGCACCATGATCCAGTCGGCCTTGGCGGCCGCATCGGCCACGCTCAGCACCTCGAGGCCGTCGGCCTGGGCCTTGGCGGCCGAGCGGCTGCCCTCGTAGAGGCCCACCACCACGTTCACGCCGCTGTCCTTGAGGTTCAGCGCATGGGCATGGCCCTGGGAGCCGTAGCCGATGATCGCCACCGTCTTACCGGCGAGGAGGGACTGGTCGGCGTCCTGGTCGTAAAACAGCTGGGCCATGGAGGCGTCGGGTCTCGGCTGAGCAGGGATCGAGCTTACGCAAGCGTCCGGCTTGGCCAGCCTGCACACCACCGACACTCAGGCATGGGCGGGGCGCGCGCGGGCCGATAGGCGCTCCGGCCCCCCTACGGTTGGCGATGCCGCCTCCTGAGCCATGGCCCACGAACCCGCTGCCACCATCACCCCCCCCTCGGCCGCAGCCCTGTTCGAAGCTCACATGCAGGCCGAGCTCCATGCCGATCTCGAGGCCACCATGGCCACGATGGTGGACGAGCCACACCTGCTCAATCTGGCCTCC
>JBBASH010000088.1:0-10615 GCA_040399305.1 Cyanobium sp. | reverse complement strand
CCGCCCAAGCTCGCCGATCCCTTCTGGCTGCTGGCCTTCACCGGGGCCTTCTGCACCAATGGCTTCCTGGCGGTGCTGCTGCTGCACCTGTCGGCGGCCTTGAAGCCTGAGTCGCTCCGGCATCAGGCCCGCCGCCTGCTGGTGCGTCGCTGCTCGCGGCTGGTGGTGCTGGGCTTTCTGCTGCTGATTCCCTTGCAGGGTCTGGCCGCCTGGCGGGGGCTGGAGGCCGCCAAATCATTGGCCTATCGCGCTGGAAGGGTGCAGCAGGCCCGCCTGGCCCAGTTCCGCCAGGCGGTGGAGCGCTCCGGCACCATCGCCGAGCTCCAGAGCCAGCTCGCCGCGATGCAGGCTGCCTCGGTGCAGCGTGACCCCTGGCGGGACGCTCCACCCGATCTCAGCACGCGGGAGCTGGAGATGGTGGTGCTGCTGGTGCAGGGCCTGGGAGATCGGGAGATCGCCGAGCAGCTGAAGATCAGTTATGAAACCGTCCGTAGCCGCGGCAAAGCCCTGCGCCACAAGCTCGGCGTTAGCAGCCGGGCGCAGGTGGTGGCGAAGGCGCTGCAGCTGGGCTTGGCCAGGCTGGGGGGGGCGCTGATGCGGTGGTGGCCCTCAGTGGCAGGGCAGTGGCTGGTGGGTTGTGAGATTCCCATCCGAGATCCTTGTTGGGGGAGCGGTTCCGGGAGTTTTTTCGGCATGGTCAGTGCTGCTCCCATGGGCCTATGCAGGGTTTAGCCCGAACCAAAATATGCCAATTTTATGGTAAAAATGTTTACTCTCTAAAGCGATATTGGATCAAATTTGATGCGTTCTGGCTCCGCTTTCCAGCCCATCGCTGCCCTTGCCCCATTCAGCCTGCTCGGTCCGCTGGGTTCCCTGATTGCCGTGATTGCAATGGCTCTCCTGGGTGAGGCTCTGGCCCAGCCCCCGCCCCAACCTCAGCCCCCGCCAGCCGCCGCACCGGCGCCGGCGTCGGTCGACTGGATCCAGTCCCTGGATCCGAAGGGCCTCTACGCCACCTTCGGCGCTGGTGCGGGCTGGCCCCAGCCGGTTCACTACAGCGACGATCGCCTCGGCCCTCGCCTGCCGATCCGGGGGGAGGTGCTGGCCGATCCAGGCTTCGCCTCCGAGCGGGGTCTTGGCTACGACTTCGGCAGGCTGCGCGGCGAGCTCACCTGGGTGCGTCGCCAGGCAACGATCGACGACGCCGGCTCCAGCTGGACGGTGGGTCCTTTCCGCCCCATCGTGAGCCGCGACAGCCCGAAGGTGAGCAGCAATAGCGGCTTCGCCAGCCTGTATGCCGATCTGCCCATTGAGGGCACCCGTCTGATTCCCTACCTGGGCGGCGGGCTGGGCGTCACTGCCCTGCAAACCAGTCCCACCACGATCGAGCTGCGCCGGTTCCGTTCCACCTTCGGCGGCAGCGGCAAACTGCCGGCCTACCAGGCCAAGGTGGGCCTGGCCTACCGGAGCTCGCCGCGCACGGATCTGTTCGCCGAGGCGGTGTTTCAGGGGTCACCGTCCCGCAGCCAGGGCAGCCTGGAGCGCAGCCCCCTGATCAACTGGGGGTTGCGCTTCGGCCTGCGCTGGCGCTTCGGGGGGCCCGTCAAGGCACCCGCTCCGGTCGCCACGCCCTGAAAAAGGCCGGGGGCCCGAGCGCCGCGGCCTGGGTCCTGCTTCAGCCCTGCAGGTAGGTGGTCTGGCGGAGGCTGCCCTCGAGGTGATCCATCAGGCGGCGGGCGTCGCGGATCGCCAGGTCGCCGCGGGTGATCGCCGCCTCGCTGGCCACCCGCAGGCGCTCCAGCAACGCCAGCGGATCGTGCTCCATCGCCTGCAGCACCTCGGCATTGGTGTCACCACGCACCACGTGGTCCACGCTGTAGCGCCCGCCAGCGGTGAGGCGGATGTGTACGGCATTGGTGGTGCCGAAGAGGTTGTGGAGGTTGCCCATCACCTCCTGGTAGGCGCCGCCGAGGAAGAGGCCGATCCAGTAAGGCTGATCGGCCTCCAGCTCATGCAGTTCAAGCAGGGGTTTGCTGTGGCCGCGGTCGATGAAGCGAGCCAGCTTGCCATCGGAATCGCAGGTGAGGTCGGCCAGGGTGCCCAGCCGGGTGGGATGTTCATCCAGACGATGTAGCGGCAGCACCGGGAAGAGCTGGTCGATGGCCCAGGTGTCGGGCGCTGAACGGAACACTGAGAGATTGGCGTAGTAGGTGCCGGCCTGGGAGGCCCGCAGCCGCTCCAGCTCCTCGGGCACCGGCGTGCCGACGGGCAGCGCCTCGAGCCGCCGGGCGATCGTGGCGCTGCAGGCCGAGGTGAGTTGCTCAGCCATCGCCCGCTCCGGCAGGCTCATGTAGCCGAGCCGGAAGGCGGCCAAGGCGTCGTCGCGGAACTTGAGGGCATCGTTCCAGGCCTCCTGCAGTCGCTCCGGGGGTAGGGGTTCGTGGCCGCTCACCCCGGCGAAGGTGTCGCGCAGGTTGCGCACGATCAGCGGCTCCTGCTCTCCGGGCTCCGGCGCCGTGATCGGCGGCCGGCTGGCGCCCAGCACGTTGAACACCAGCACCGAGAAGTGGCTGGCGATGGCGCGGCCGCTCTCGCTCACCAGGGTGGGCATGGTCACGCCATGGGGTTCGCAGCACTCCCGCACGGTGGCCACCACGTCGTTGGCGTAGTTCTGCAGGGAGTAGTTGGTGGAGGCGGCGGTGGCGGTGCGGCTGCCGTCGTAGTCGATGCCCAGGCCGCCGCCCACATCGAGGAAGCCCATCGGCGCCCCCAGCCGGGTGAGTTCCACGTAGAGCTGGCCGGCCTCCTGGAGGGCGTCCTTGAGCACGGCGATGTCATTGATCTGACTGCCGATGTGGAAGTGCAGCAGCCGCAGATCCCCCAGCAGGCCGGCGGCGCGCAGGGCCTCCACGGTGGCAAGCAGATCCGGGATCGAGAGACCGAACTTGGCCCCCTCCCCCACCGAGCTGCCCCAGCGGCCGGTGCTGCGGGTGGAGAGCTTGGCGCGGATGCCGATGAACGGGGCTGCCCCCAGCTCGGTGCTGGCGGCGATGATCCGCTCCACCTCGTCGGACTGCTCGATCACCACCACCGGCTGGCGGCCGAGGCGGCGGGCCAGGATCGCCGTTTCGATGTAGCGGCGGTCCTTGTAGCCGTTGCAGATCAGCAGGGCCTCGGGGTCGTCCAGCAGCGACAGGGCAATCAGCAACTCCGCCTTGCTGCCGGCCTCGAGGCCGAAGTGCCAGCGGCGACCGCTCTCCACCAGCTGCTCCACCACATGGCGCTGCTGGTTGCACTTCACCGGAAACACACCCTGATAGCGGCCCCGGTAGCCGTACTGGGCGATGGCCCGCTCGAAGGCGGCATGGAGCCGCTCCAGCCGGTCTTCCAGGATGTCGTCGAAGCGGATCAGCAGGGGCAGGCCCAGGTTGCGGCCCTGCAGCTCCTCCACCAGCTCCACCAGATCCAGCGCTCCGCCGCGCTCGCCGCGGGGCTGCACGATTACATGGCCCCGCTCGCTCACGGCGAAGTAGGGGTCGCCCCAGCGATCGATGCCGTACAGGGCGGCACCGTCGGCGGCGCTCCAGGTGCCGGTGGGATTGGCGAGCACCATCGGGCCCCGGGTTGTGGTGGATTGCGTGGCTGGAATCTAGTCAGCGGCGTGGGTGGAGCCTGGACCATGGCCCCCGCCGGCCGCATCCTGCTGATCCCCCCCCAATGGGGGGCGAACTCACCATGACCCCATCGCCTGCGCCCGGACGCCTCACTGCCTCGCCTACCCCACCCGTGACCTTCAGGCTCCATGGCCGGGCTCGGGCGGGCGGTTGCTCTGGTTCGGTTTCTGGTTCAGCTCCTCGCCTGCATGGTCAGTGCACCAACGCCGGCCGGCACCCCCACCTCCATCAGGTCTGCCAACGGCTTGGACCCTGAACACCGCGCTGGCCCGCGCCGGCCGTTTCCCCAGCACAACTAGGCCGGCAAGGCGGCGGAAGCCCCTTCTGGAAGCGGTCACCAGAGGGTTTGGCAGGGAAAGGTGGTCAGTTGGGGATCTGCCGTGAGCAACACCAAGCGCTCCAGTTCGGACTGGGCTGCCAGTACCCGATCAAAGGGATCGCGGTGGGGCTGGCGGTAGGCCCCGGCCCGAAGTCCATGGGATTGGCTAATCGGCAATCCCTCAAAGCCATCTGCCTGCAACAGGTTAGGCAGATCACTGATGGCGCCCGCCAATTCGGGTAGTTTGCCGCGGTGGTGCTTGAGGCTGAGCTCCCAGATGCTGGCGGCACTGACCCGGATCTCACAGGTGGGATCGACCAGCAGGCCATGGACGGCGGCGGAGAGGCGGGCCGGATCGAACCACCACCACAGCAGCACGTGGCTGTCGAGCAGATAGGCGGATCCGATAGGGGCAGGGCGCGTCACAGCTGGGATGCCTCCGAGACCAGCGGGCTGCAGTCCCAGGCGGCGAGCTCGTCTGGATCCAGGGGCTCAAGCAGGGCATTCGGATCGCCCAGGGGACCGTGCTGCCGCAACCGCCCTGGGATGCGATGGGGAGCCGGTGGTTCCAGCGGCACGAGCCGGGCCCAGGGTTTGCCCGCCTTAGCCAGCACGATCGTCTCACCAGCATGGGCGGCATCGATCAGGCGTGACAACTGGGTTTTGGCCTGATGCACATTGACCATGCGGGACGAGCCGCCTGGGATGGTGCCCGGAATGGCGTGCGAAGCGACGCGTGGCGAGCTTGGGCTTTCCATGGCGACCTGATCCGAGCTGAACTGAGCTTAGGCATGGACTAAGTCCTATTCGAGCTTGGGCCCCGCGCCGGGATCGCCCAGGCCCCATCGCTGGCCTCAAGTGGTGGCCTCAGAGCGCTTGCACAGCTGGCTGGAGATCCAGGGCGCTGGCTGTCACCCTGAGACAGCGTGGTTACGATGTGATCACGAAGGTCTCGTGTGTGTCATGCGGGCCAAGCTCGTGAAGATCGGCAATTCCCAGGGTCTGCGCCTGGCCAAACCGCTGTTGGAGCAGGTCGGCCTCACCGATGAGGTCGAGATTCAGGCGGCCCCAGGCCTCCTCACGATCAGGCCCGTCTCAGCGCCGCGGGCCGGCTGGGCAGAGGCCGCCGCGGCCGTTCCGCCGGTGGGCCTGCTCGACGGGCCGGTTGCCAACCGCTTCGACGAAGAGAACTCGCCATGGTGATCGCGCCCGACATCGGTTGAAGCGCTCGACAGGGATATAAAAAGACCGGCGCTAGCGTTGTGTCAGCTATCGTTCCGAGCGAGATGAACACGCTGGTGCTGCGCCAGGTGCCTGACATCTCTATCGGCGTCTCAAAGCCATCGCCAGCTCCAACAGGCGCTTGATGAACCAGGAGGCGATCCTGGCCTTGGCGGCCGGCCTACCCGGCGAGCCGCCACCCCAGCGTCCTGACGTTGAGACCTCGCGCCATTGGCTGCAGCGGCAGATCTGGAACCTGCCGCTGCAGGACCTCCGCAGCGCCGAAGCGATCCTTGGCTTTGGCGAAGATGGCCTCTGCCACTGAGAGCACGCTCGGCGATGCCTTGCTTGAGCGCCTCTGCCAGGCGGCGCAACCGGCGCTGACGGCCCCCACCGGCACGGAAATCTTGCGCCACGGTGCCTGTGATCAGGATCTGGCGGATGCTGCGGCGGCGGCCTTGCAGCGTTTTGGCTGCGGACGCAGGTGCCGCGGCTGTTCGTGGCCAACGATTTCAGCCGCACCGATCTGCGGGCGGCACTGTGAACCAGCCGGCCTGCAAGGTTCAGCCCTGCTGCCAGGGATTGAGCAACGCCACCCCGGTGGCCTCGAAGTCGGCCAGGTTGCGGGTCACCACCACCAGGCTATGCACCAGGGCCGTGGCGGCGATCAGGCCATCGCGAAAGGGTCGGGGGTCGGGAACATGCAGGGCGGCACTCCGCTGGGCCACAGCGCTATCCACCGCCAGAATCCGCCCCGCGAAAGCGGGCAGCACCGCCTGATCGAGCCATTGGCGCAACAAAGCGCCCTGGGCTGGATCACGGCGCTCCATCAACAGCACCCCCAGTTCCAGTTCGTGGAGGGTGATCGCGGAGATGAACAGCGCCGTGGCCTCCACCTGGTCGGCCCAGGCCGCCACCCCGGCATCCGCCTTGCCGGAGCGCACCTTGCGCAGCTCCGAAACCAGGTTGGTGTCGAGCAGGAACATCAGGAGAGATCGGCCGCCCGGGCCAGCTCCGATGGCTGGATCAGGGGCAGCTCCAGATCCTCCACGCCGCTCAGGGCCAGCAGATCAGCGATCGAGCGCGCCTGACCCAGCAAGCGGCGGTAGTCCTCGATCGAGAGCAACACATGGGCGGGGCGGCCCCGGTCGGTGATGAACACCGGTCCCTGACTGGCAGCGCGCTTGGCGCCGGCGGCGTCCTGGTTGAAGGCACGGCTGGTGATGGTCACGACCATGCGATTCAGAGCCGGATGGATTCAAGATAGCAACATTGCTACTTGAAGCGGACTGAGCAGAGGCATGGATCAACAATGATCTGCAGCACCTTTGAGCTTCTGCTGGCGCTGGGGCGCGACTGGACAGCTTGGGCCCAGCCTTCCAGAGCTGCTCCTAACCTCGATCCATCGCGGCAAGGCGAGCCCATGGCGAGCGTGCAGGAGATCCGCCAGCGGCTGCGCAGCCAACGAATCGAGGTCTTGCGCAGCCGCATCGAGCCCCTGCTGGCCGGACGGGCTGGAGCGGAGGTGTGGCTGTTCGGCTCCCTGGCCCGCGGCGACTGGGATGCCCGCTCGGATGTGGACCTGCTGGCGGTGGCGCCGGATCAGGGCGCCGCTGATCAGCTGGCCGAGGCCCTGCTGGGAGCTGGCTTGGCCGATGACGTGATCGGCCTCAGCCAGGGCCGCTGGCTGGAGCGGCAGCGGGGCGACGATCCCTGGTGGCGGGGCATCTGCCGCGATGCGATCCGGCTTCAGCCGCTTCCGAGGCCATGACGGGCCGTCTGCACGCCTGGCTGCGTCAGGCCCACAGCGATCTGGCCATGGCGGCCTATGCCAGCCAGGGAGGTTTCCACGCCCAGGCTTGCTACCACTGCTGCCAGGCCGCCGAAAAGGCACTCAAGGCCTTGCTGCTGGCTCTGGGTCAGGAGCCGGAGCGAACCCACTCGATCGAGCGATTGCTCGGCGCCCTGGAGCTGCTTGGCATCGAGACCGCCCCGCTGCGCCAACTGCCGCTCAAACCCCTGCAGCGGATGACCACCGCCAGCCGCTATCCGGATGGCGATGAGGCTCCGGTGGATCTGTTCGACGAACGGGATGGGGCGCTGGCCCTGGCGGTGGCGCGGGCCGTGGTGGGCTTCGCGGATCAGCAGCTTGGGGAGCTTGATGGGCCGCCAACGATCTGATGCTCCTCATCGGGGTCAGCTCCCGGAGACAACACCACCTCCGCAGGAGATCGAGGTTCGGGGCCGTGGCCACGAACGCACCAGCGGCGCCTGCAGCAGCTGATCACGGCTTTGTCCAAGGGAAGGATGGGCAAACGCGCCCCCTATGATGCCGTTATCTGATAACGGCATCGACATGCGCACGATCGTGGATCTGCCGGAGGTTGAGCGTGCCCAGCTCGATACCCTCTGCCGTCAGCGGGGGCTGTCACGGGCGGAGGCGCTGCGCCAGGCGCTGCGGCTGTGGCTGGAGCAGCAGAAACCCAGCCATGGGGAGGTGTTCGGCCTCTGGCGTGATCGACCGGAAAGCGCTCTGGAGCTGCAACAGGCGTTGCGGCAGGAGTGGGACGCTCCCTGATGCTGCTGCTTGACACCAACATTCTCATCGACGTCCTGCGCGGCGAGGCCCCTGCCCTGGCCTGGCTGGAGCAGCAGCAGCGGCCGCGCATCAGCGTGATCAGCTGGATCGAGGTGCTGGTGGGCTGCCGAGAGGGCGAAAGCGGGCGTGTGCAGGCCTGGCTGGATACCTTCCCCCGCCTGCCCCTCGACGACGCCATCGCCCTGGAATCGGTGCGGCTCCGCCAACGCCATGGCCTGAAGATTCCAGACGCGATCATCCTGGCCACCGCCCGCTGCGCTGATCTCAGCCTCGCCACCCGCAACAGTCGCGATTTCCCGCTCACTCTCGGTGGTGTGCTGCATCCTTACGGGCTTTGAGGGACCCACGGGACCGTTCACGACTCCAGGGCCGGGGCAACGTCTGTCGCCGCGAAGTCGTCGCCTTTGAACAGCAGGGGGGCGTTCAGGGCCCGGGCCAGGCCATAGCTGAAGCAGTCGCCCAGGTTGAGCCCCGCCGGGTGGCGTCCCTTGCCGTAGCGGCGCCAGCCTTCCAGGGCCCAGTGCAGTTGGTGTTGGTCAAACGGCATCACCTCCACCCTCAGGGCCAGCAACAGCTGCTCCACCTCGGTGGCTTCGATGCCGTGCCGCGCGCTTTCTGCCACCAGAGCCAGCTCCAGGCGGGATGCGGCGCTGAGACGGACGACGGCTGCCCGCGCCGCTGCGTCGAGCAGGGCTTCGGCGTCGCTCTCCTGCAGCAACAGGCCCATCAGGGCCGACGTGTCGATCACGATCGCGCTCACACCGGCAGTCCGTCCTCGTCGTACAGGGCGTCCTGGAGCTCCTTGCTGGTGCGGCCCTGCCATTCGGGGCGGGTGCTGGTGCGGGAACAGATGGCTCGGATCGCCGCCTTCCTGGCTTCGATGGCCTCAGGTCGTTCCGGGTTGGGGCAGCGCTCCAGCTCGGCCCGCAGGGCCTGGCGCACCGCATCGGTGACGCTGGTGGAGCGCCGCTCCGCCAGCTCCCGGGCCATGGCGTGCACCACGGGGTCTTTGATGTTCATGCCCATGGCGGGGCCCTCGAGCGCCGGGGTAGAAATATTTTTGATTCTACCCGCCCTGGCTTCGGCGTTGCCGCGTCGCAGGCGCTCAGCCTGGTCGCCTTTGCTTCAGCGGCTCAGCCCCGATGTGCTGGCGGCGCCTTGGTGGCGAGTGATCTGACGATCCCGGCCCATAGTGGCCTTCCTGTTTTCTCAATCTTTCGCACACTGCAGCAAAAACGCCAGGGTGCTGTTGCGGGGACCCGTGTCGCCACATCCAGCACCGCGTCTGGATTGGCGCTGCAGAACTCGGCGAATGGCTCGGGCGTGAGCCGCAGGCTGCCGGTGAGCGTTTCCGGCAGGCTGAGGGGGCTGGGGATGGCGAGCATGGGGCCCTGCGCGGGGCTGATCTAAGCCTAAGGCGAAGTTTGGCTGGACCTGAACGCTCTGTCGCTGTTGCTGCCGCCGCTGCGGTTGCGCCTTCTCTGATGGGGTGCTGATCCGGCCGGTGGAGCCGCGTCTCACCCTGGCGGAGAGCTCCCTGGTGGCCCGGGTTACCGATCGGGGTGATGTGATCTGGATCGACCACAACCCCCAGGCAGGGAGATGAAAGATCACCATCCCTTTGGTCGCCTTGAGGCCGACAAGCTGGAGCAGGTGATGGAGATCGTGGGGCAGATCCTGTGCTTCTTGCCGTAGTCGCAGGGCTATCCATCCCCCATTGGCACCATCGTCGCGGCGCCGTGGCCCATCCAGGCCTCAACCCTCACCACAGGCTCTGCCCATGGGGATCGTCGTGGACCTTTGCGGAGCGCCGAACCCCGCAGCGCTTCCAGGGGATCGGCCGTGGTGATCGGTGATCACCAGGGTCTGGCCGCTTGCCCCACGGGACAGTCTTGGTCATACTGATCGCATCGGTCCTATGGATCGTGTTGCCATGATCAGCCCATGATTAGCGAAGCCACGGCCGTCAGCTTCCGCCAAAACCTGGGCGACATGCTCAACCAAGTGCAGTACCGCCACGACAGCATCGTGATCAAGCGGGATGGCAAGCCCGTGGCCGCCTTGGTGGATGCCCGCCTGTTTGAGCGGATCCGCCGGCTGCAGGCGCGTTTCGACGGGCTGTGCGAGCGCATTGAGGCTGGCTATGCCGAGGTTCCAGAAGCCGAGGGTCTGGCCGAGATTGACGCCGCCGTGGCGGCCAGCCGCGCCGGGCGCTGACCATGGCCGGGCTGGCCGTGGTGCTCGACACCAACGTGCTGCTCTCAGGCCTCGCCTACCCCGCCAGCGTGCCCGGCAGGTTGATCGCCGCCTGGCGCTTCGGGGCGCTGGAGGTGGTCCTGTCTGATTTCATCCTGGCTGAGCTGCGCCGCACCTTGCCCCGATTGGTCCACCGGCATGGGCTCACGCCGGAGGCGATCGATGATCTGATCGACACCCTGGTGATCCTGGCCGAACTGGTGGAGCCGCAGGCCGTAGAGGAGAGCGACCTCACGGATCACGACGACCTGCCGGTGCTCGGCACGTTGCTGGCGGCGCTGCGGCTTGGCTTGGCCCAGACCCTGGTGACTGGCGACAAGGCCCTGCTGACCCTGCGGGATCGGTATCCCATCCGCACCCCCGCAGAGTTCTGGGCGGAGCATGGCGGCCTCTGAACGTGCCCCTGGCTCACCCCCGATGTGCTGGCGGCTCCGTGGTGGCGAGTGATCTGACGATCCCGGCCCATGGTGGCCTTCCTGTTTTTTCAACCCTTCGCACCCCCCCCCGAAACATTCACCCCCCCCTAAAGAGGGGTATTTGCCCCCC